>JAUSBC010000062.1 GCA_030652215.1 Sideroxyarcus sp. | reverse complement strand
AGCGCCTCAATGTTATTGACCAACGTTTCCACCAGTCGTTTACGTTCAACCAGTATTTCCGGCTGGCCTCCGGGATCGGCGGGAATGATTTCAGCCAGACTTTCCGCGTCTTCATTTTCGGCATCCAGCGACAGGTGGATTGCGGGATTTTGGCGTACGTGGTCAATCAGCCGGTTGTGGGCGACCTGGTACAGAAATGTACTGAACTTGGCGGTGGGCTGGTAGCGTTCCCGGCTGCGAATGATGTTGCTCCAGACATCCTGAAACAACTCGTCGGCCACGCCCTTGTCTTTGCACAGACGAAGCAGGTAACGGTACAGCCCTCCTTTGTGGCGGCGATACAGGATATCAAAAGCACCCGCATCACCGTCACGATAGAGCTCCATCAATTGTTCGTCGGCCACTTCTTCGCGCATAGGGGGCGAGTATAAGTGAGCAGGAATGGATACGCTGTACAAAATTAGCGATGGGTATCGCTCCGCTCCCCCCATCCTACACACTAAGCCGGAACCAAAATTGTTAAGCCTCTTCTCGTAGGTTGGGCAAAGCGTAGCGTGCCCAACGAATTGAATCACCACGAACAATGTTGGGCTCGCTACGCTTTGCCCAACCTACGTTTTGCGATGTCTGTGTTCACTGTGGCTATTTATATATCCGGCACGATTATGTTTGAACTCAGATTGTAGGATGGGTGGAGCGTAGCGATACCCATCATTGTTCTTCATTAGCGATGGGTATCGCTACGCTCCACCCATCCTACACACCGCAACCTCGTCATTCCGGCGAAGGCCGGAATCCAGTGGTTTTAATTGAAATGCTGTTTTGTCAGTGCATTGCACTGTCTCTATTTATTGGCTGGACATCGGCTTTCGCCGGTGTGACGACTTATTCTATGCCTCACTGAGACCTTAAGGTTCCCCCACAACCCCACCCGCCTTCCCGGTAGAAAGCGCCTGCGCCAACCGAACCAGCCGCAAAAACTCACCGCGATAACCGTAGGCATCCGCCCCGCGCGCTTCAGCCGCTATTTTGGCAATGTCGTCGTAGCCCATTTCGCCGGTATGTTTTCCGCCGCGCAACTGTTGGCCGAATGCGGCAACTGCCGTGGCAAAGCGAAACTCGGTCGATGCCTGATCGAAAGCGGGTTTTGCATCCTGGCGCTGCAAAGGCCATTCCATCAATTTCGACACGTCGCCATCGGACGCCTTGTAGCGCAGACGCAGGAAAGCCAGCTCGCCGGATTTGTTGCTGCCGGACACTTTCTCGCTACCGTAACGCAAAGGGTCAACGCTGCCTGTCTGGCCCTTGAGGGTCAGTTCGTAAATCGCGGTGACGGTATGCCCGGCGCCGACTTCACCCGCATCCACCTTGTCGTTGTTGAAATCTTCGCGCTTGAGCATGCGGTTTTCATAACCGACCAGCCGGTATTCGCTCACCACGTTGGGGTTGAACTCGATCTGGATTTTTACATCCTTGGCGATGGTTGCCAGCGTCGAGGTCATCTCGTCCACCAGCACTTTCTGCCCTTCATTCAGCGTATCGATGTAAGAGTAATTGCCGTTTCCCGCATCGGCCAACTGCTCCATGAGTTTTTCGTTGTAGTTACCCATGCCAAAGCCCAGCGTCGACAGCGACACGCCGCTCTTGCGCTTTTCTTCAGCCATGTTTTTCAACTCGTCGAAATTGGTGACACCGACATTGAAATCGCCATCCGTCGCCAAGAATATGCGGTTGATGCCGCCCTTGATATAAGACTGCTCCGCCATGCTGTACGCCAACGCAATCCCGGCCGCGCCGCTGGTTGAGCCCCCTGCCCTCAGGTTATCCAGAGCCGCAATGATCCTGGATTTGTGCGCGCCCGAGGTTGGTTCCAGCACCACCTGCGTGCCGGACGCATAAGTCACCAGCGAAACCCTGTCCTGCGGACGCAACTGGTTGACCAGGAACTTGAGCGCCGATTTCAACAACGGCAAACTCTTGGGTGCATCCATAGAACCCGATACATCCACCAGAAAAACTAGATTGGAGGGCGGCAGACTCGTCTTGGCAATATCCTGCCCCTTGATGCCAATGCGCAAAAGCGTGTGGTTGCTGTTCCAGGGCGCGGGCGCCATTTCGGTATGCACGGCAAATGGCGCGTTGTCTTTGGGCAAGGCATACGCATAGGGGAAGTAGTTGATCATCTCCTCCACCCGCACTGCATCCGCGGGTGGCAACCGCCCCTCATTCAGCATGCGCCGCACATTGGAATAGCTCCCCGTATCCACATCAATGCTGAACGTCGAAACCGGCGCCTCGGACACCAGCTTGATCGGGTTTTCGACAATCGTGCCGTATTGCTCGCGCTCCTCCCTGGCCTGTTGCATATAGGGCATGGAAGCCATGGGCGCAGCCGGCGCTGCATACATCTCCCGCACCTCCCCGAGATTCATCTTCTTTTCAGCGGGAGAGGCAGTAGCACGATCCAGCGTCTTGTTGAGCGTGATGCCACCGGCAACAGTCCGCTCTTCTTTTAACCGGGCCGGCTCGCTGCGATTATCTCCGGCAGCTTTTGCGGGTTGGGCAGGCACCGCTTGCTGGTCAATGCCCGTCACTGGCGGAAAATTGGGCTCGGTGGTTGCCTGGTTCTGATTCTGGCTGTTGCAAGCGGCCAGCAACAGCAGGCTGGAAAGCATTATTGTTTTGAGTAGGGAATTCATCGCATCCTCGCAGTTTATGTGTCGATTGATCGGACAACTGTGCGAAATTGCACAGCATGTCAGCTATAAACGGAGGAGAGAGTGAAACGGGGTTAAACGGAATGAAAATAATTGACGGAACAACCACCGACAGCGGCATCTCGGTTGTCGGCTGAACTGCGAGGCGGCAGCCTCTTCTGTGTGTACATGATTTGCAAATGCCATGGACACCGCGAGCGAAATCGCACTCACGGAAAATATTCTCTTGCTCATTAACTTCTCCCTTTGGATTACTGTTAAAAAGTGGGGGAATAGTAATGACCTACAGTCGCTGCGGGAATGCGGCAAATTGCCGCGCGACGATTTGCCTCGCGGCAATTTGTCGCACTCATGTGCCGTCCGGCATCATCGTTGGTTTGATAACATGCCGTCTTCCAAAATTGAAACTCGAAAGCACCGCCATGACATCCGACAATAGCATCGTCGCGCATAAAGTTTGGGACTTGCCCACCCGCCTCTTCCATTGGTCGTTGCTGGCTTTGATCATCGCCTCTTGGTGGACTTCGACCGAGAATGGCGACATGGACTGGCATATGCGCTGCGGCTATGCGGTGCTGGCATTGCTGCTGTTTCGACTGGTATGGGGCGTGCTGGGTAGCACGACCGCGCGCTTTTCCAGTTTCGTATCTTCGCCGCGCGCAGTGCTGGTTTACTTTGCCGAAATGCGCAAAGGCGCAGCAATACCGCATATCGGCCACAACCCGGCCGGTGGCTGGATGGTGTTGGCATTGCTTGGATTGGTGTTGCTGATCTCAGCCAGCGGCTTGTTTGCCAATGATGACATGATGAGCGAGGGACCGCTGGCGCACTATGCCGGCAAGCGCCTCAGCGATCTGGCTACTGCATGGCATGAGCGCGGTTTCGATCTGCTGTTGGCGCTGGTTGCGCTGCACGTGGCCGCGATCTTGTTTTATCTGTTTGGGAAAAAAGAGAATCTGGTTCGCCCCATGCTGTCGGGCATCAAACACCTGCCGCAAGGCGCGCCCAAACCCTCGCTGCACTTTGGCAGCGTAAAGCTGGCGCTATTGATATTGGGATGTGCTTCGGGTGCGGTCTGGATGCTGGTCAGGTTCGCCTGACATCCAGACCGGCATGACAAGGCGAGCTGTTAGTCCGCCTTCTTCTTGAACTCTTCGTGGCAAGCCTTGCAGGTCTTTTGCATCTTGCCGTACTGATCCTTCAGGGCATCAAGATTACCGCCCTTCGCCAGTTCGGCCAGCTTGGCCGTTTCCTTCTCCATGTTGTCGTTGGCTTCCTTGAACTTGTCGGCCTTGGACCAGACTTCCGGCTTGGCTTTGGTGTCGCCGCCGTCGGAACCGGGAATGAAACCGTCCTTGGGCAACTTGCTCAGGAAGGCCACATATTCCGCATTGCGTGCGAACAAGGCCTTGTCGTAAGGCATTTCGCCTTTCACCATGCGCGACATCGGCCCCATATACCAGGTCATGGCGGTGAAACTGCTGCGGCGGAACTTCACGGCATAATCCTCGCGCGACATTTCCGCCTGTGCGACACCCACATAACCCGCCAGCAATGCGGCGGACAATACAACCTTCGACATCTTCTTCAGCATGTTTACTCCTCGTAGTGATGAAAAACTGCGGGGATTTTACGGCAGCGGCACGAAAAATGGGTGCGTCAAAATGACGCAGGCTGGTACGGTGCAGTGTGAACGGGTTTTGCATGGGACCTCCGGATCATTTGCCTGCCGGAAGAACCCGCAAGGCGAAAATGGTGCCAAGCCAGCGAAAAATATTCAGTAAGTTCTGGGAGGAGACTACTGGTGGCTGACTTGGCGATAGGCAATGTAGTACCGTTTGTACCCAAATGGAATGCGTCATATTGCCGCACATTTCGGCCCGCCAGTACTGCAGTGCCGCAGAGGCGATGCATGGCATCCGGTATAATCCCGCCATGTCCTCCATCCAGCTCCTACCCGACCTCCTCATCAACCAGATCGCCGCCGGTGAAGTCATCGAACGCCCCGCCTCGGCCCTCAAGGAACTGCTGGAAAATAGCCTGGATGCGGGTGCTACCGAGATCGCCGTGCAGCTCGAAGGCGGTGGTATCAAGCGTCTGGTGGTGCGCGACAACGGCGGCGGAATCGACAAGGAACAACTGCCGCTGGCGCTGATGCGCCATGCCACCAGCAAGATCGCCTCGCTGGATGATTTGCAGCGCGTTGCCAGCATGGGGTTTCGCGGCGAGGCGCTGGCCAGCATGGCCGCTGTAGCGCAGGTCTCCCTAACCAGCCGCACGCCGGACGCCGCCCATGCCTGGAAAGTCGAGGCAGCGGACGGCACGCAAAGCGCGGCCGCCCCCGCCGCCCATGCCCACGGTACCAGTATTGAAATGCGCGAGCTGTATTTCAATACACCGGCGCGTCGCAAGTTCCTGAAGAGCGAAAACACCGAATTTGCCTGGTGCGAAGAGACATTCAAACGCATCGCCCTGTCGCGGCCGGATGTGGCGTTCAGCTTGCAGCACAACGGCAAGAGCGTATGGAATTTACTCCCCTCGCCCGCAAGCGGGAGAGGGGCTGGGGGTGAGGGTCTGGGAGCGCGGGTCGCCGCCATCCTCGGCCCCGAGTTCGGCCAACACGCAGTCACCGTCGAACGCCAGATCGGCCCCCTGCACCTCTACGGCATCGCTGCCCTACCCGCCTATTCGCGCTCGACGCGCGACGAACAATACTTCTTCGTCAACGGCCGGTTCGTGCGCGACAAGGTTTTGATGCACGCCGTGCGCCAGGCCTATCAGGACATCCTGCACCATCAGCGCCATCCGGCCTTCGTCCTGTTCTTCGAATTGCCGCCCGAGCAAGTGGATGTGAACGTGCATCCGGCCAAGAGCGAAGTGCGCTTCCGCGAGAGCCAGGGGATTCACCAGTTCGTGTTCCATGCCTTGCAGGATGCGTTAAGTGCGCCGATGGGGAACGAAACCCCGGATTCGTCATTCCGGCGTAGGCCGGAATCCAGTGATTCAAAACAACTAGATTCCGGCCTACGCCGGAATGACAACACCTTTATACCGCAGCAACAAGGCATCCCGTTCAGCGCCGCCCAACCGCAGACCGCCTACAAACTCTGGGAAGAATCCGCTGCCATACGCGAACAGCAAGCCAACAACGTAGGATGGGTGGAGCATAGCGATACCCATCAATCCTCATTACAAACAAACGATGGGTATCGCTACGCTCCACCCATCCTACAAAATACGGAGCATCCGTTGGGGTTTGCCCTCGGCCAGCTCTCCGGCATCTACATCCTCGCCCAGAACCAGCAAGGCCTGATCGTGGTAGACATGCACGCCGCGCATGAACGCATCGTGTACGAACGCTTGAAGACTTCATTCGACGCCCAGCAAATGCCCACCCAACCGCTGCTCATCCCCGTCACCTTCGCCGCCGAAGCACTAGACATCGCCACTGCCGAAGAAGAACAGGAAGCGCTGAAAAGTCTGGGCTTCGACATCGCGCCGATCTCCACCAACACGCTGGCCGTACGCGCCATGCCTGCGCTGCTTAAACAATCCCACGCCGAGGCGGCCGCACGCGAAGTGCTGCACGAACTGCGCGATTTCGGCGCCAGCCGCGCGCTCACCGAACGCCGCAACGAACTGCTCGCCACCCTCGCCTGCCATTCCGCCGTACGCGCCAACCAGCAACTCAGCCTCCCCGAGATGAACGCCATCCTGCGCGAGATGGAACAGACCGAACGCGCCGACCAGTGCAACCACGGGAGGCCGACGTGGTTCCAGGTGACGCTGGCGGAACTGGATGCGATGTTCATGCGCGGCAAATGAAATCGCCTGCGATCTTCCTCATGGGGCCAACGGCCAGCGGCAAAACAGGCGTTGCAGTAGAGCTCGCGCAGCGCCTGCCGGTGGAACTCATCAGCGTGGATTCCGCGCTGGTGTTCCGCGACATGGACATCGGCACGGCCAAGCCGGATGCCGCCACGCTGACCCGGGCGCCGCACCACCTCATCGACATCATTGATCCCACCGAAGCCTACTCCGCCGCGGTTTTCCGCCATGACGCGCTGCGCCTGATGGCGGACATTACCGCACGCGGGAGGATTCCATTGTTGGTTGGCGGCACCATGCTGTATTTCAAGGCGCTGCGCGAAGGCCTTAGCCCCTTGCCGCAGGCCGACGCAGCGTTGCGTGCCGAGCTGGATGCGGAGATCGCACAGCACGGGATAGAGCGTCTGCATGCAAAACTGGCCGAGGTGGATGCCGCTACCGCCGCACGCCTGCACTCCACCGACACGCAGCGCATCCAGCGCGCGATGGAGATATTCCTTCTCAGCGGCCAGCCTATGTCGGAACTGATCAAGCAGCAGGAACAAAATCCACTGCCCTACCGCGCACTGTCCATCGCCCTCATTCCCTCCGACCGTGCCGTGCTGCACCAGCGGATTGCCACGCGCTTTGCAGACATGCTGAAACAAGGCTTGCTGGATGAGTTGCGTGGGCTGCGACAGAAATATGCTCTACACCGCGACATGACCTCGATGCGTTGCGTCGGCTACAGGCAGGCTTGGGAGTATATGGAGGGTGAGATCACGGAAGCAGAGTTGCTGGAAAAAGGTATCGCGGCCACACGACAGCTCGCCAAACGCCAACTTACCTGGCTGCGTTCCACACCGGATATTATTGAACTGGATTGCCTTAAACCAGACTTGGAGCGAACTGTGCTCGATAAGCTCACCCAAAACATATAAGCGCCACACAGTTGCAATTCAAAATACGCAGTACAAGCCCCCCTGAAATTGTCTCGCTTGCCCGTACGGAATGTACCTGATTACATCGCGGTTTTGCCGCATGGTCATTTGATCTATGATGAATGTTCGATTCATTCCGGAGAACAGCCATGACCGCCATCAACTTCAAGCGCGAAATCGCCGACACGCTGGACCATACCATCGAGCGCACCACCAAGGCGCTTGCCGCCGAAGGCTTCGGCATCCTCACACGCATCGACATGCACAGCAAGATCAAGGAAAAGACCGGCAAGGAGGTGATTCCAACCGTGATCCTTGGCGCCTGCAATCCCAATCTGGCTTACGAGGCCTATACCGCCAACAGCGATGTGGCGAGCCTGTTGCCCTGCAACGCCGTGATCCGTGAAGTTGCGCCTGGGAAAATGTCGGTGGAATTCATCAAGCCGACCAGCATGATGAAGGTTCTGGGAGATGCGAATTTGACCGCATTGGCAGCCGAGGCAGATACCAGAATCGAGCGCGCTCTGGCGAACGTTTGACGGAGATTCCGCTCGGCGCGAAGAATATCCGTTGCGTTCCGAAATGACGTCGATGCGCTGCGTCGTTATTCAACAACCTGCTAATCCGTTCCTACTTTTTCCGGGCCGCATCCGTGCCGAATCGAACACCCTTGGCACGGCAGAAATCGCGGTACTTCATGTCTTCGTCCAGCATGTGAGCGATCAAAGCTTCCTTCACCTGCAGGCCCGCTTCGACCCACTCGTCATCAAACCCCCCGCTCCCGAAATGCCCCATGATTCCATCCAGCGCACGGGTAACCTCCGCATGCTTCTTTGCATGCTCTTCCGCATCGGGATAACCCCACTGCTTGAACAGCGCTTCCTCATGGGCGAAGTGTTTTGCCGCGTCGAACAGAATGGATTGCATGCAATATTTGACGGCCTCCACGTCCCGGCGCGCGACGATGGCTTCATTCAGCTTGTTGACCAGAAGGATGAAATGCTGATGCTCGGCATCGATCTCCGGAATGTCCATGCTCAGACCGACATTCCATTTCAGCGGCGAAGTATCGTTTGGTGCGGACATGTCTCGGCTCCCCTAATGATGCCGCGCATCACATGTGCGGCGGGATTGATTGCTGCTAGCAGGCCATTGCGGCTTGCCGTTGAGGACGTCTATCAGTGCGGTTTGTCAGGATCGCACAGGATGCCGGCATCGGCGCCAACGATGAGCATCACCTGCTCAGCCGGAATGCGCAGCAACTCGCCGATGTCTTTGTAATCGTCGGGAAGTGCCGCATCATCCCAACCGTTGGACGAGTGGCGCGCCAGATTGACTGCCAGCGTCACATTGCGCACGCGCGGCTTCTGGGCGTTCTGATCGTCCATCAAAGTCAGCAACAACTCAGGAAGATCCCATTTCTGCACCAGGGATTTTTGCAGGTCGGCCAGGGCAAATCCCAACACCTGTTCCTGCACAACCCGGCTACGCAACGATTTATCCTGGTACTGGATGGCACGAATCTTCATCATTTCCTGCGGGGCGAAACACCACATGAGTATTTCGGCCAAATCATGCAGCAAGGCGGCAAGGCGCACTTCTTCGTAGTGCAGGTCGCTCATGCGCACGGCCCAATCGTAGGCATATTCCGACGCGCGGTGCGCGCGATGCACCCGGTGCAGCAAATGGACCAGCGCGTCCATCTGGCCATTTAGCAATTCCTGTACGGTGGGTTGCGCCGGAATCTTGGTGAAGAATGCCTCGACGCCGAGCATGATGAGCGCCTGCTCGACCAGCGCCACTTCACTGGTTTGGCTACGGCGTTTGTGTTGCTGGAGATAACGCAGCAGTTTGACGGTCATCATGGGATCGACCGCGATGGCCTGGGCGACGCCGCGTGCGCTGAGTCGGTTCTGGTCCTGATGCAGGGCGGCAAGATCGCGCGCCGTCTGCTTCAGCACGGGAAGGTCCGCCTTGGTCAGAAAGTCGACCCACCCATCCAAACCTGTCACGTTCTGCTCTTGCATTAATTGCTCCCCGGACACTCGACGCAGGAAATCTCGGCACTATTCACGAAACCTTTAGCTGCTCAGGCTTTGCACAGACAGCATACCACTCCGCCCGTCAACTGTTCCGGACTTGACCTCGTGGCGCGGCAGATCGGCAACTTTGAATCCTTCCAGGTATTGCTGCAGCGAAACGATTGCATAACCCTGCTCGCCCCATCCCTGCAGCAACTGCTCGAAAATCGGCAACCACTTCTGGCCTTCCAGTTCGGCATGTAAAGTGTAGACGTGCCCCGTTTCGGAAAGTTCGCCCGTAATGCCCAGCAGGTGCTGTGCAACGTTTTCCGTCGTAATGCCGTCGATTCCGATCAGTTCGTCCAGCGTAGGCAAGGTGGTGGGCAACTGCGGACAAGCGATGATCTCTGCATCCCATGTCGGAATGAACGGACGCTTGCCGCGCGTATCCGAACAGTAATCGAATCCCAGGTGCTGCGTGTGGCGCAAGCCATGGCGGTTGGTCTGCCAACCCGCTGCCGCATGCGCCCTGGGCGCCTCGCCGAAAATTTCGATATACCGGTCCACCGCGCGTTGCATTTCACGTTGGGTCCAGGCGGCGCCTTTAACGGACACATGATCCTGCCATTTGATACGGTCATAGCCGTGGATTCCCGCCTCGAAGCCCGCATCGCGCACGCTGCGCATGACGTCGGCACAGTTGCGGCCAATATCGGGCCCCGGCAGCAAAGTCCCATACAACAGGGTCTTGATTCCGTAATGGCCCAGCACCGAGGTGCGCGATACTTTGCCAAGAAACCCGGGGCGAAACACACGCCTGATGGCGCGTCCTGTATGGTCCGGACCTACGGAAAAAAAGAAACTGGCCTGCGCATGATGGCGCTGCAAGGTTTCCACCAGACGCGGCACGCCTTCGCGAGTGCCGCGATAGGTGTCCACGTCGATTTTGAGTGCGATTTTTTTCATTTCAGCGTTCGAAGTCCGGAGTTCAACACGCCGCCGCAAGCGGTACTCCGCATCCAGTTTTCCAACCGGCGCCTATCGCCGATTCGGGCGCGAATTATCGCCCAATTCGCCGCCGTCCGCCCCCGATATTTGGGTGAAAACCATCCGGCAATTTTCGGAAACGAACTCGAAAATGCTTAACGCGCAGCATGCCTGAGGCACAATCGCTATAGGGGTATTTTCCTGATTATCTAGATAGTTATCTAGACCTTTTGGCCTATTGCCATGGCCGGCAATATGGCCGATAACCACACAACCTGCTCAAAGATGCCAGAGTTCGAATAGATCAGAGCGTCATTGCAGGGTCAATTGCCGCACCGAACTTTAATTCAGGGAGCCCAACATGTTCAATAACGGATACAAGCAGGAAGTCGTGTCCCTCAAGGAAAAACTGCGCGATTTCGAGCAATTGCTGAGCGAGCGCCAGAACGATGTGACCGTACTGCAACAACAGCACGACACTGCCATCGCCAAGTTCAACGGCACTGCCGAACAAATCGTTATGCACGAAGAACTTTTCCAGCACATGCAATCGTATGGAGAATCCACAAAAGAAGTGCAAACTTCACTGGCCTCGCTGGCGCAAACCATGAAACAAGAGCACGGAAGGATCGAGGAAGCCACGGGCGCCCTGAGCTTGAACCTGACCGCTGTGGAACGCATTTCCAGCAATCTCCAGCAGATGTCGCAGAAGACCACCGAGACCGCCAGCAGCGTCGATCACCTCAATGAAAGCACCAACCAGATCGGCGGCATCGTCAAACTGATCAAGGAAATCGCCGACCAGACCAACCTGCTGGCGCTGAACGCCGCCATCGAAGCGGCCCGCGCGGGCGAGCAGGGACGGGGATTCGCGGTGGTAGCCGACGAAGTGCGCAAACTGGCCGAACGAACCTCGGCCGCCACCAGCGACATCGGCAAGCTGGTCGCTTCAATCCAGGCGGAAACCTCCGGCGTCAAAGCCCTGGTTGAAGTGAGTCCGCAGCAAGCCGAGGGATTCCATCAGGACGGACGGCAGGCGGTCGACAGCATGCGCGAATTGATGCAATTCACCGCGCAGGTGAAGTCGACCATTGGCGCGACCGCATTGCGCACTTTCATCGAGATTGCAAAGGTCGACCACCTTGTTTTCAAATTCGAAATCTACAAGGTGTTCCTGGGGCTCACTTCGAAAAAAGCGGAGGAATTCTCCAGCCATCACAACTGCCGCCTCGGCAAGTGGTATTACGAAGGGGAAGGCAAACACTGTTTTTCCGCTTTGCACGGCTTTCGCGAAATGGAAGAGCCGCATCTGCGGTTTCACCAGCGTGGCGTCGATGCTGTCACGCACTACCACAACGGGAACTACAGACAAGGCCTGGAAGCGATCGCCGAAATGGAGAAAGCCAGCATCAGAGTGCTGGAATCCCTGGAAACTATTGCAAAGAGCGGCGAAGCAGGCGCCGATACTGCGGACTACAAGAGTTGCCGCGACGGGATGCAGGCAACGAAACACTGAATGCGCGCGGGCGCTCCCGATCCGGAACGGCGGCGCCTGCCCGCAACACCGTTTGTTGTAGAGCTGCAGTCGGTCGCTTCAAGACATGGCGGCTTCAGCCCAATCCGCCGTTGTTCAGTTCTTTTCCTGCACCACAGCCTTTGCGCCGCCCCGCGCAAAAGTAATGTCCAGCTTCTCGCCCAGCGCGATGTTTTCACTGCTTGCCACGATATTGCCCTGTGCATCGCGCACCATGCTGTAGCCGCGCGCCAGCACTTGCAGCGGATCGAGCAACTGCAAATGCTGCTGCAAGGCGATCAGCCGCGCATCGTGCCTGTCCAGCGTGCGCTGCATGGCCGCCCCCAAACGCCGCGCGTGGTTCGTTTGCAGTTCCTGCAATCGCGCCAGATCCGGGCGCTGCGCGCGCAGTCGCTGCCATAGGGAATTCCAGCGTCCTTGCTGTTGCTGCATGCCGGAAGCATTGGCAAGCCGCATGCGCTGTTGCAGCGCACCCAGGCGCTCGGTTTGTTGCCCTATGCGCTGCGCCGGATGCACCAGCCGCCGCTGCAGAAAATCCACCTGTTGCATGCCCTGTTCGAAGCGGCGCGATGCCGCGCGTGCCAGACGCTGACGAAGCTGGGCAAAACGCTGCCGCAATTCCTGCCTGTCCGGCACCGCAGCCTGAGCCGCCGCAGTCGGCGTGGCCGCGCGTAAATCGGCCACGAAATCGGCAATCGTGAAGTCCGTCTCGTGCCCCACCCCGCTCACCACCGGAATAGGACTGGCCGCAATGGTGCGCGCCACTACCTCTTCGTTAAACGCCCACAGGTCTTCGATACTGCCGCCGCCACGGCACACGATGAGCACGTCGCACTCGGCGCGCTGCCCGGCCGTCTTGATAGCCAATGCGATCTTCTGCGCCGAACCCTCTCCCTGCACCGGCGTCGGGTACAGCACCACCGGAACGTTGGGCATGCGGTTCGCCAGCGTGCGCAGCACGTCGCGCAAGGCCGCCGCCTGCGGCGAAGTCACGATGCCGATCTGGCGGGGAAGCTGCGGCAAATCGCGTTTGCGCTCCGCATCGAACAAGCCCTCGCCTTCCAGCCTAGTCTTCAGCCGCTCGAACGCCTCGAACAATGCGCCCAATCCGGCGGGACGCATCTTTTCCAGCGTCAGTTGAAAATCGCCGCGCGCCTCGTACAGGGTCGCCAGCGCCAGCACTTCCACTTGCATCCCATTCGCCGGTTTGAAATCCAGATACTGACTTTTGTGGCGAAACATCACGCAACGCACCTGCGCCATTTCGTCTTTTAGGGAAAAATACCAATGCCCGGATGCCGCGCTCACAAAATTCGAAATTTCGCCGCGCACCCACAACAGCGGCAGGCCGCCCTCAATCAATTGTTTTGCAGCGAAATTCAGCTCGCGCACACTCAACACCCGATTCTTGTCCATCCCTATCCCCTATTCGTACGCTCGACTACTAGACATTTTTTTCGTCAACTAGGCCAAATGGCATATTGACAATTCCATTTCAATCCACAACCCCAGCAAATTCGCCGCTTCCGGCGGGTTCGACATTGCAGCCATATTACAACTTACAGCATCTTATTGTTTTAAATGAACTTTATCTCGGTATGTTTTTTGGGCGACTATTGGCAAATCGCGATGGCAATGGGCTTCAGGAAGCCATAATGGATATTCATGCACAAAGTTATCCACAGTTTTTGTGCATAAGAATACAAATCTCTTATGCGACCACAAGTTAGCTCGGAAGATGCCCGACCAACTTGCTCAAAGACGACCTAACCAGTACAGTGCCGCCTTCGGATTTAAGCATAATTTTTGGAGACGTTGCGTGTTCACACTCATTGAAGCGGCCGGTTGGCCGATCTGGTTACTCATCATCACCTCGCTGGTCGCCGTCACACTCATCACCGAAAGAGCCATTTTCCTGAGAAGCAAAAATATCGTGCCGCCCGCCCTGCTGGACGAGGTGGTGCAGGAACTCAAACAGCGCGGCGTCAGCCAGCAGATGCTGACAAAACTGAGCGACGGTTCGCCGCTGGGCAAGGTTTTCGCCGCCGGGCTCAGAAACATCAAGAGTTCTCCCGAAGTCATGAAGGACTCCGTCGAAGAAGCGGGACGCAGCGCGGCGCACGAACTCGACCGTTTTCTCACCACGCTGGGCACCATCGCCTCCATCAGCCCCTTGCTCGGCCTCTTCGGCACCTTGGTCGGCATGATCGAAATCTTCGGTTCGCAGAATGCGGGCGGCGCAGCGCCGGCCGAACTGGCGCACGGCATCTCGGTCGCCCTGTACAACACTGCATTCGGACTGATCGTGGCCGTACCCAGCATGATCGCCTACCGCCATTTCCGCGCGCTGGTGAACAGCCTGACCATCGAAATGGAACAACAGGCCATCAAGCTGGTTGAAGTCGTGCACGGTGAACGCAAATGAATTTCCAGCGCGGAAACTCGCCCGAGGAACCCGAGATCAATCTGATCCCGATGATTGACGTGCTGCTGGTCATCCTGATTTTCCTGATGGTCACCACCAGCTATTCCAATTTCGCGCAGTTGCAGATCAACCTGCCGCAAGCTTCCGGCGAAGAGGGCGTTTCGCCCGCCGGCAAACCCATCAATGTGGCCGTCGATGCTTCCGAGCATTACGCGGTGAACAGCGTGCGCACGGCTTTCAAGGGTGTGGCCGACTTCGCCGAAGTCTTGCGCAAGGCCAGTGGCGGCCAGGACGATCCAACCATCATCATCAATGCCGATGCCAAGGCCACGCACCAGGCCGTAATCAGCATTATGGAAGCCGCGCGCATCGCAGGCTTCGGGCGCATCACCTTCACCACCCAGAATCAGCAAAACAAGTAACTCCCCGACATGGAGCGGCTGCAACACCACTGGTATCGTGTCTCGCCGCTCCACCTGCTGCTCTTTCCTGTCAGTCTGGTCTTCCGCGCCCTTGCCGCCGCGCGCCGCCTGCTTTATCGCAGCGGAATATTGGCATCGGTCAAGCTGCCCGTGCCGGTCGTCGTCGTCGGCAACATCAGCGTGGGCGGCACGGGCAAGACGCCGCTTACACTATGGCTGGCGCAACAGTTGCTCGATAACGGCTGGCATCCCGGCATTGTCAGCCGCGGCTATATCAAAGATGGCGCTCGCAGCAATGTGCCGCGCGAAGTCACAGCGGCGGATGCGGCGGACACCGTCGGCGACGAGCCGCTGCTGATGGCACAACGCGCGCTTTGCCCCGTCTGGATTGGGCGCGACCGCCCCGCTGCGGCACTCGCGCTACTGCAAACCCATCCCGAGTGCGACATCATCCTGAGCGACGACGGATTGCAGCATTATCGTCTGCAGCGCGATGCGGAAATCGCCGTGGTGGACGGGGCCAGGCGCTTCGGCAATCGCATGCTGCTGCCGGCCGGCCCCTTGCGCGAGCCCGTGTCGCGCTTGAAAACGGTCGATGCGGTGGTCGTCAATAGCGGGGAAACCCGGGGCGACGAATTCGCCATGCGTCTCGAAGGCATGCGCTTCCACAACTTGCTCAATCCCGGCAGCGTCGTCACTGCCGGCGAATTCGCGGGGCAGCGCCTGCACGCCATCGCGGGCATCGGCCATCCGCGCCGTTTCTTTTCTCACCTCGAACATCTGGGGCTGGCCGTGCAACAGCATGCTTTCCCCGATCATCACCGCTATGCGGCGAGCGATATCGCGTTCGAAGATGCGGATGCGATACTCATGACGGAAAAAGATGCGGTAAAATGCGCGTCTTTCGCAACCGAGAAATGCTGGGTACTGCGTGTGGATGCGCTGGTCAGCCCGGTTCTTACTCAACTCATACTAAAAAAGGTCACGCCATAGTGTGTCTCCAGAAAATTCATTTTGAGAGATGAAGCGCAAGGAGCCGCGCAGCGAATGACGAGAAAACGAGCAATGCGAGTTTCGACGAAGACTAACCTTCAGGTTATGTCGAAGCCACATACCACGAGGGTAGGCGAGGAAAGAGCGAGCACGCGACGCAGCGATTCGCTCTCAAAATGAATTTAATGGAGTGCACACGAATGGACGCTAAACTTCTCGACATCCTGGTTTGCCCGCTGTGCAAATCGCCGCTCGTCTACCGCAAAGCGGAACAGGAACTGATCTGCAAGGCCGACCGGCTGGCCTTCGCCATCAAGGACGGCATTCCCGTGATGCTGGCCGACGAGGCGCGCGAACTGTCGACGAAAGAGGTCGAGGCGCTTTAATGCCGGTTTTCAAAGTCGTCATCCCCGCCCGCTTCGCTTCCACCCGCCTGCCCGGCAAACCCCTGCTGGACATCGGTGGCAAACCGATGGTGATTCGCGTTGCGGAACAGGCCGCCCAAAGCGGCGCACAGCAGATTCTCATCGCCACCGACCACCCACCCATCGTCTCAGTCGCACAGGAGCACGGCTTTCAGTCCTGCATGACGCGCGCCGATCATGTCAGCGGCACCGACCGTATTGCCGAAGTGGCTGCCCAGCAAGGGTGGACCGACGACACCATCGTGGTCAATGTGCAGGGCGACGAACCGCTGATTCCGCCCGGACTTATCCGTGCCGTCGCACAGCACCTGCACGACCACCCGGAGTGCGCCATTGCCACCGCCTGCCACCCTATTCACGACGAAGGGTCCATGCGCAACCCGAATATCGTCAAGGTGGTGCTGGATAAAAACGCCAACGCCTTGTACTTCAGCCGCGCGCCTATCCCTTGGCCGCGGGATGCGTACGCGCAGGGTGCGCCGCTTCCACAAAGCATCGAAATACTGCGACATGTCGGCATCTACGCCTATCGCGCCGGCTTCCTGCGAGATTTTGGAAGCCTTACCCCTACTCCCCTAGAGCAAATTGAATCACTGGAACAGCTGCGTGCGTTGTATCATGGCTACAAGATCGGCGTAACCAAGACCGATCAGGCACCACCCAGCGGTGTAGACACCGAGCAGGATTTACAAGTTGTACGGCGTCTATTCACCGAATTACAAAATGGATTTAATCGAAAGGGAAAACATCAATGAAGCTGATTCTGTTAGGTGCACCAGGCGCTGGAAAAGGTACACAGGCAAATTACATTAAAGAAAAATACGGCATTCCGCAGATTTCCACGGGCGATATGCTCCGCGCGGCAGTAAAAGCCGGCACTCCTCTTGGCGTGGCTGCCAAAAAGATCATGGACGCAGGCGGTTTGGTTTCCGACGATCTCATCATCAATCTGGTCAAAGAGCGCATCAAGGAAGCGGATTGCGCCAAAGGGTTCCTGTTCGACGGCTTCCCGCGCACCATTCCGCAAGCCCAGGCGATGAAAGATGCGAACATCGGCATCGATTTCGTCGTGGAAATCGACGTGGCGGACAGCGAAGTCGTCCAGCGCATGAGTGGTCGCCGCGTGCATCCGGCATCCGGCCGCACCTATCATGTAGTGTTCAACCCGCCCAAAGTGGCCGACAAAGACGACGTCACCGGCGAAGATCTGGTGCAGCGCCCCGACGACGTGGAAGAAACCGTCATCAAGCGCCTCAGCGTCTATCACGAGCAAACCCAGCCGTTGGTCGAGTACTACACCGCATGGGCAAAATCGGCGGATGCGAAAGCACCCAAGGTCGTGCATATCCCGGGCGTCGGCAGTGTGGAAAGCATACGCGACAGCGTCTTCAAGGCATTGGGCTAGAAATGGTGGCCAACAAGCCCGTTCTCACGCTGGAAGACGCAAAGCGCGTGGCAGCAGCTGCCGAATCGGAAGCGGCTGCCAACGCGTGGAAGGTCGTCATCGCGGTTGTGGATGAGGGCGGTCATCTGCTCTACCTGCAGCGCGGCCACGACACGCAGTTCGGCAGCGTCGAGACGGCCATCGCCAAGGCGCACGCAGCCGTCGCTTTTCAGCGCCCGACCAAGGCCTCGGAAGACGCCGTGCTCAGCGGACGCCTCATCCACCTCGCCCTGCCCGGCGTCATACCGGCCGAGGGCGGCATACCCTTGATGCGCGACGGGGCCGTCATCGGCAGCGTCGGCATCAGCGGCGTGCGCTCCTTCCAGGACGGACAGATCGCCCAGGCGGGTGCAAACGCGCTGTAATCGGCAAACCGGCTTCCGATTGAAGTAATCGGGACCAAAAGAAACGGGCATCATCCTTTGCAGGATGATGCCCGTTTTACATCTTAAACCGCTCAGTCCGGCAGAACGCGGTAAGTGTCCTGCGTCAGCAGGTCGATACCGCAAGGCAAGGCCTCGATCCAGTTCAGGAACTCGTTCACCATCTTCTTGCCCACAAAGGCGCGGCCGTGTTGCGGCACGATGGCTTCGACATCCATCTGTCGCACCATGTTGACCCAGAAGCGACAGATCTTGTTGGAGATCATGTAGCGCTTGTGGAAGCCTTCCATATGCTGGATATGATCCCTGAAGTTTTCCACCGGAATATCCGCTTCCTTGTGTCCCACGATGGAAGCACCCATATCGCCAGAAAACAGTATCTTGCTGATCGGGTCGTAAAACTGGAAGTTACCTTCCGAGTGCATGAAGTGCGCCGGAACCGCCTTGATGACGGAATTGCCCAGCGGCAGGTTCGCGCCCTCGTCGGGAATGCCCAGTACGCGTCCGAAAGAGTTGTCGCCGCTGCAGAAGTGCGGCACGAAACGCACCCACAATTTGGAGATCATCACTTTGCAATCGGAGTGGATCATCCATTTATTGACCGAGGCAATAATGTCCGGATCGGGGTGCGAGGCAAGGATGTACTTCAGCTTTTTCGGAGGGAAGTAGTTGTGCATTTCCATCAACAGGCCGTTGTAGGTCATGTTGCCACCCGGATCAATCAACGCGCCCTGACCGTTGTCAACGATCAGGAATTGATTGGCTTGTACCGCCTCTCCTGCGGAATCATCAACCAAGTCGTCAAACATCAGACATTGATGCTTGCCGTTATTGAATAATTCGATGGCCATTTGCGTCTTCCCCCTTCTTTCATTATGAATTCACACCAGCAACAGTGGCATTCTACTTGAGTCCGGGCCAAGCCGACAGGGCATGATTGCAATTCATATCACAGGCCGATTGTTCGCCAACACAGAATGCTCCGAAAAGCGTAATATTCCCCGCTCGTTATCTGGACATCTTTTCAAAATAAAAAAAGGGGAGAATTAGGTATGGCGAAGAAGAACGCGTTTTATGCACAATCCGGCGGCGTAACAGCCGTTATCAATGCATCGGCCTCAGGCGTCATCGAGACCGCCCGCAAAAACAAAGACAAAATTGGTAAGGTATATGCAGGGCGCAACGGCATCATCGGCGCCCTCACCGAAGACCTGATCGACACCACCAAAGAATCAGCCAAAGCCATTGCTGCACTGCGGCATACACCATCCGGCGCCTTCGGCTCCTGCCGCTTCAAGCTCAAATCCCTGGAACAGAATCAACGCGAATACGCGCGCCTGATCGAGGTGTTCAAAGCGCACAACATCGGCTACTTCTTTTATAACGGCGGCGGCGACTCCGCCGACACCTGCTACAAAGTATCTCAACTGTCTGAAAAGATGGGCTATCCGGTTCAGGCCATCCATGTGCCCAAGACCGTGGACAACGACCTGCCCATCACCGACTGCTGCCCGGGCTTCGGTTCGGTCGCCAAATACATCGCCATCTCCACACTGGAAGCCAGCTTCGACGTGCGCTCCATGGCCAAGACCTCGACCAAGGTATTCGTGCTGGAAGTCATGGGACGTCATGCAGGCTGGATCGCCGCTGCGGGCGGATTGGTCGAAGAGCAAGGCATCCCGGTGGTTATCCTGTTCCCCGAGATCGAGTTCGACCAGAAGAAATTCCTGGCCAAGGTCAATTCCCTGGTCAAGAAGCACGGCTATTGCACCGTGGTGGTATCTGAAGGCTGCCATTACCCCGACGGCAAGTTCCTGGCCGAACAAGGTACACGCGACGCTTTCGGCCATGCCCAACTGGGCGGAGCTGCGCCCGTTGTCGCCAACATGGTGAAGGAAGCGCTGGGCCACAAATTCCATTGGGCAGTTGCCGATTACCTGCAGCGCGCCGCACGCCACATCGCTTCCAAGACCGACGTCGAACAAGCCTATGCACTCGGCAAGTCCGCCGTCGAGCTGGCCCTCAAGGGTCAGAACGCGGTGATGCCCACCGTGGAGCGCCTGTCCGACCAGCCTTATAAATGGAAAGTCGGTGTCGCGCCGCTGTCGAAAGTTGCCAACGTGGAAAAATTCATGCCACGCAACTTCATCACCGCAGACGGCTTCGGCATCACCGCCAAATGCCGCGCCTACCTTGCGCCGCTCATCAAGGGTGAAGACTATCCACCCTACAAAGACGGACTGCCCCAATATGTGCAGTTGAAAAATGTAGCAGTAGCAAAGAAGTTGGCAGTATTCAAGATTTGACGTAGTTAACAACACACCGCTCCGAAAGGGGCGGTTTTTACTTGAGGAGAAGAACATGGCAGGTGGCTTGGGTTTTGCACTATTTTGTGCGATAGCAGCAATTCTGTATGGCGTGCTTTCTAGCAAGTGGATACTCGGTAAATCAACCGGCAGCGAGACGATGCAAAACATCGCCGCAGCCATTCAGGAAGGCGCAACCGCCTATCTGAATCGACAGTACACCGCGATTGCCTGGGTCGGCGCTGCCTTGTTCGTTGTCATTTTCCTGGCGCTCGGTTGGCAGACTGCCATCGGCTTCGCCATCGGTGCCATCCTCTCCGGATTGACCGGCTACATCGGCATGAACGTTTCGGTGCGCGCCAACGTGCGCACTGCCGAAGCTGCCAAGGAAAGCCTGAATGCGGCGCTCAACGTCTCCTTCAAGGGCGGCGCAATCACCGGCATGTTGGTGGTGGGCCTGGGCCTGCTCGGCGTGGCCGGCTACTTCATGTTCCTGACCAGCATGGGCTCAACCACAGCGCAAGCCACACACGCACTGGTAGGCTTTGGATTCGGCGGTTCACTGATTTCGATCTTTGCCCGTCTTGGCGGCGGCATCTTCACCAAAGGTGCCGACGTTGGTGCCGACCTGGTCGGTAAAGTCGAGGCAGGCATCCCCGAGGACGACCCGCGCAATCCGGCGGTAATCGCCGATAACGTGGGCGACAACGTCGGCGACTGCGCAGGTATGGCGGCCGACCTGTTCGAAACCTATGCGGTGACCATCATCGCCACCATGCTGCTCGGCGGTTTGTTGATGACGGGTTCGACCAATGCGGTCATCTATCCGCTGGTACTGGGCGGCTTCTCCATCATCGCGTCCATCGTCGGCACCTTCTTCGTCAAGGCACGCGAAGGCGGCAAGATCATGAACGCGCTGTATCGCGGTCTGGCGGTTTCCGCCGTGCTCGCACTTATCGCTTTCTACCCGATCACCCAGATGTTCATGGGTGACAACGGTATATATAGTGTCAATGCGCTGTACGGTTCCGCCGTTATCGGCCTGATCCTTACTGCAGCACTGGTCTGGATCACCGAGTACTACACTGCAACCGAGTTCAGCCCGGTACGCCACATCGCCGAGGCTTCCACTACCGGCCACGGCACCAACATCATTGCCGGTCTGGGCGTGTCGATGAAATCCACGGCTGCACCGGTTCTGGTCGTATGTCTCGCCATTTACGGTGCTTTTGCGTTTGCCGGACTGTACGGTATCGCCATCGCCGCAACCTCCATGCTCTCCATGGCCGGCATCATCGTGGCTCTGGACGCCTACGGTCCGATCACCGACAACGCGGGCGGTATCGCCGAAATGTCGCATCTGCCGGAAAACGTGCGCGTCATCACCGACGCACTGGACGCAGTAGGCAACACTACCAAAGCCGTGACCAAAGGCTACGCCATCGGCTCCGCCGGTCTGGCCGCACTGGTACTGTTTGCGGACTACACCCATGCGATCGATGCCAAGGCGCTGTTGGCTGACCCGATGGCAAAAGCGATGGCCTTCGACTTATCCAACCACATGGTCATCATCGGCCTGTTCATCGGCGGCATGGTGCCTTACCTGTTCGCCGCGATGGGCATGGAAGCGGTGGGCCGTGCAGCCGGCAGCGTGGTGGTAGAAGTGCGCCGCCAGTTCAAGGAAATCCCCGGCATCATGGAAGGCACCGGCAAACCGGAATACGGCACTTGCGTTGACATGCTGACCAAAGCCGCGATCAAGGAAATGATCGTTCCCTCGTTGCTGCCTGTTGCAGTTCCTGTCGTGGTTGGCCTGACGTTGGGTGCGCAAGCACTTGGCGGCGTACTGGTCGGCACCATCGTCACCGGCATCTTCGTTGCAATCTCCATGACCACCGGCGGCGGTGCTTGGGACAACGCGAAGAAATACATCGAAGAAGGCAACTTCGGCGGCAAAGGTTCCGAAGCCCACAAGGCAGCAGTAACCGGCGACACCGTTGGCGATCCCTACAAGGACACTGCCGGCCCGGCCGTAAACCCGCTGATCAAGATCATCAACATCGTTGCGCTGATGATTGTGCCTCTGCTGTAAACGAAAGGCGGATTGCGCAGTTGCGCAATCCGCCCTGCCTCACCTGACAAAACGAATGGCCGCGCATAGCGGCCATTTTTTTCGCCCAGACTTCGGTAGTGCCCGAAAGCATCCTTCACCACTTTCAATGCAAAATCAAATGCAACAAACAAAACAAGCATGATCGCGATCAGAAAATGAATAAGCATTTCTGCGTATATCTATCCAAAAACACGCGGCGTAGGGTGTCGTTGCTTCGTGTAATGCAAGACAGCACTGCAGTATCTGTATACGGAGAAGTGGGTACTGCGCATAACAGGTTAAAGAAGCCTGAGTTATTGCCGACAACCGAAATAGTAAGCCGGAGTCGGTCAATAGTTCCGGTTTTGGCACAACACAACAACAAACAATAGCAGAGCATTACAGTCAGTCAACGGGGGAAGTTTCTGCATACCAGGCTTAACGAACGTTCCTGGACATCAAACCAATAGACAAGGAGTAGCGACATGAGAAAGCTGGCGTTGTTGTTTGTAGTGAGTGTGCTTATCGGCGCAGTGGCGGGTTGTGGTGGCGGTGGCGGAGGTGACAGCGGCGCCACAACGGGTGTGGCGACTCCCGCATCCGTATCCATCGTTACTGCAACAGAATAAGGGGAGCGCCATGAGAACCTTAAAACTTCATCAAATCGCTACGCTGACTTTATCGCTGATATTTGGCGTCTCTGCGTGGGCTGCTCCCACTTCCGGCACACCCTACAACAACGATCCTCAGAGAGAATATGTTCATGATGCCACTTCGGATGCAATCGGCGGTGTAAATATGGTGCTTTGCATCATGAACGCCATGAATATGAATGGCAGCGGCATGCTCAACGCCGGCCCTTACGTCGCTCTTGTTGACATTAACAAGTGCCAGTCCAAAGGGGGGGGCAGCGACTCTTCCAGCAGTTCATCTGGCGCAAGCGCCGCCGTGAACTACATGAATGCAGTCGTGGACGTGACGCGTGCCAACGACGCTTCACCCATGATTGCCAACGTCTGGATGTCACTGACCGAGGAAGGCAATACACAGGACATCTATGTCAAGTTGACAGCCACCCAGTCTCCCACCGAAGTCCCGCCGTACGGCGTGTTTCGCCTGGACTATCAGGGCAAAGACCCCGGTGGAATTGAAAGGATGAGAGGCTTCATCAATTCCGTATCGGGGAATCTGAAATATCTGGAGTCGGGCAGCAATGCTTCCAACATCAAATTGGCGTTGACCGCTACCGATACCACTTCCGGCAGCGGCACGCTCGAATCCGACGAGCAAACGCTCGTCACCTACGACTTCAACTACAATCCAACCCATTTCCGCCGTAGCGACAATACCCTCAACGGTGACCGCTGTTTTGATCGCCGCAGAAACCAGGCAGATCGTTCCGTCTGGCGTTACGGCACTTATAAGGAGTCAGACGGTACGCGCGTGGATCAGGCCCACCCGAGCTTCCAGGTCACAGGCACATACGGCGGTACTTCGTCCTACGGCTACGCCAGTTACTACGGTATCGGTTTTCAGGGACTGGACCTCAATTCCATTGCTGATGCGGACCCCGTCCCCAACCTAACTGTCAGCGATCAACGTCCAGGCCACTCTGCGGATTACACCTTATCAAAGGTGAAAGGCAAGCTGACCAAGTGGGCAAAGGTTGATTCCACCCTAGCTGCACTGAATGGTATTCCCTTCACCTTCTACGGCAACCTTACAGGACTGACGACAGGTAACGGGGATGTAGATGCGACGGGTTGGGCCAACTGGCAGATGGTCTGGAGCAATGTCGGTACGTTTACAGTAACAGGCAAGCAGATTTGCGGATCATCCGGTTGCTCTCTCTCCTCTCTGAATCCGGTTGCAGTGGTCAATACAAACGCATTCAACACCATGCCAATTTCGGGCTGGTCCGATTCCTTTGGCGGAAACCTCAACATTCCGCCCACTGGGTCCAGTCATGCAAGTGGCGACGCAATCAACTATTTCAGCCAATCGACAGTCATTCCAGGCGAACCGGGAGCACCGCCCACCCTGTATTGCCTCAGCAATTGCCCGGATGCGGGTTCCATTGCCGCGGCTAACGCCGATGATACTGGAGTTGCGCTACCGTTTAATACGACAACCACCCATCAGTGGTCTTACGCTCCGACCGCCGGCGGAGTAACAGTCAGCTATACGTTCAATAGCGGCGGGCTGATGATTAGCGCAGCGCCCATGATCATCAACAACGCAAACTACTTCAGCAATAGCACCAACTACAGGTATGGCGTAACAAGCGGCAGGTTGTTTGATACTGCATTTACCTCCTGCCAATCTGGCACCGCCGTATGCGAACCCACGACTCCTGCGGTCTATTACACCTGGTCAACTAGCACAGACCAGTGGAACCAGACCATGTGGCTGAAAAGCGGCGGAACAATTGTCACCTTCGACCCGCCGCAAAGTATCGTGTACCCCATACCGAATGATACAGCCGTGTACGGTGCGGCTTGGGCAGGAAAAACCATCCAGCTGCAGTTCAACGGTTTCGGCAATCTGGGCGGCATTCCCGGTTCCTGCGTGGATCCGGTAACCAATGCAGCGGCACCTTGCTCGCAAAATACGCGTTATGTGCCGGCGTTCTCCATCCCTGATGGGGCAACCATGTCACTAGGCGGCACTACATTGGTCGTCAAGGCACTGGATGCAGAGGTGCGGCTCAAGGATATCGGTCCAGGGGACTCTGCTACCGGGTGTGGTGACACATTGCTGCCCCTCTCCGCATCGTTGCAGTTGCCGGCCGATACCGACACGCACGACGTAAGCGCAGCGCTGGGCACCTATTCCGTAGGTCCTAAACCCACCGTCACCTCCGCACCCAAAGTGATAGACGGCGTAGTCCAGTACTAAGTCTGTTTCAGGGAACATGAGAAAAGCGCGGCTTGCCGCGCTTTTTTCTTGCGGGGTTTCCATTTAGCAACTGAATAATCGGCGTTAAACTGCAAACCATGAACGAGCATTTCCGCCTACCCGTTGCCATTCTGATCAGCCTGCTGCTTCACGTCGCCTTGCTGCTGTGGCTTATGCAGATGGTGCAGGTTCGTGCGCCGGAGGCGCAGGGGCTGCTGCAAGTTTTTCTGCAGAAGAATCTGCGAGAGCGGGATCGACCTTTGCAGTTGCCGGTCGGCACATCCGCGCCCGCGCTCAAAATCCCGCAGCCCAAGCCGGCGCAAATTCCGGCAGAAATCCCCAAACTGCTCAAGTCTGTTGCCGGGGGCCGGTTTCGCATGAAACCTCCCTCTGCGGCGCAACAGGACGAACTGACAAATGCCATGCATCTCGCCCAGCTTGCACAGCAGCGCGAATCGCAGAGAGCGGCAGTTTTGACGGGGATGTCCGGCCTTGCTGCACGGCTGGGTCCGATCATCAAGACGCGCATCGTTTGCACGCAGCAGCCGGACCATGAAATCGACTGCACGCCCGCGCCGGAAAAGAATCTGCGCCCGTTGCTGGAGGAGTTTTTCAATCTGGCCATCGAGGCTCGCCGCCTGGGCGCCGCCGCCAATCCGGTGCGTATGGATTTCGGAGCGGAGCTGGGCGTGAGCGTCACGCTGCTGCGCTGACAGTTGGCAGTTCGGTTCATGCCTGCCCACTGAACAAGATCATCAACATCGTTGCGCTCATGATCGTTCATCTGCTGTAATCAATAGAGAGATTGCGCTGTCAGCAATCTTCCCAGTTTCACTGAACAAAAAAACGGCCACTTTGCGGAGTGGCCGTTTTTATGACGCCGGAAAGAATCAGGAAGATTTGAACGCATCCTTAGCGACAGCCTTGGCATCTCCAAAACTCTTCTGAGCTTGGCCGGTAATTTGCTTGCCGAGACCTTTGATTTGCTGCTCTTTGTTACCGGTCAACTTACCGGCTTCTTCCTGTACTTTACCTGCGATGTTCTTGACTGCGCCTTTGACTTGATCCTTGTTCATTTTCATTCTCCTCTAACCGAATTGGCAGGCACTTCCTGCTGAATCGAAACTTAAATGAAACGCTGTCGCCATTCAGTGCGGTAACCAACCCACATGCCAGACAAACTTTTCTGCGGTTTTGCATATCCCGCAAAACAATCGCGCCAAAGAAACGGCAAACAGAAAAATATCGCCGACGAAACTGCAACTTTTTTCGTTGAATAGCCGTCAATGAGCGACTAGAATAACCGCCAACAACCAAGGGATATTTATAAGTACGCATACCCCTTAACCACATTGCCCTGCACGACGGCGCACTTGCTTCAAGACTCTCATAACTTCATGGAGCAGATGTTGCGGATTCAAGACATCAAGGAACGGCACATCGTCATCTGGCTTGCCCTGTTGTTGATTCTGTGGGGCTTGCTGGCTTGGTTTATCGCAAAACAAAACTTCACCCGCGAGTACCAGACCCTGGTCAAGAAAGAGCAGCTTCACGCCCAGGATATTTCGCTGGATGTCGCCAACAGTTTTCGTCGCAATTTGCACTTTGTCGCGGGCGTTTCGGACACTTTCCGGCAGGGGCTGCGCATATGGAATGCAGCCGGCAGATTCACGCCGGACACACCAGCCAGCCGCTTGCCCAAAGAGACGCTGGTCCGGCGCTGGACTTCCGATCCGGTGCTGAACGACTTGAACCTGCAACTGGGATTGATACAGAAGTCGCTGGGCATCGATTCTGTTTTTGTGGTCAATGCCGCAGGCGACTGCATTTCTGCGAGCAACCGGGAAATGCCGACAACACCCATCGGGACGAATTTCGCCGACCGGCAGTGGTTTGCCGATGCGCTCAAGGGCAAAAACGGCATGCAGTACGCCATGGGACGTACCACGCGCATTCCCGGTTTATTTTTCGCGGCACCGGTTGTGGTCGACGGCAGGTTCAGCGGCGCGATCATTTCAAAAATCAACCTGTCCTCGCTTTCGTTCCTGACCCGGCAGGTTGACGCGTATATCACCGATTCAAACGGCGTCATCATCATTGCGCATGACCCGGACATGTTGATGACGACCGTCCCCGGCGCTACGGTGGACAAGCTGAGCGCACAGGAAAGAATGGCGCTTTACGGCAGAACGGAGTTCCCGCCATTCAGGATCGGCCCCTGGAAGGGACTGCCCGACAGCCGCTTGAAACTGATCAATAACGACAATTATCCGTATGTGGTTGCCTCCGCCGCATTGCCGGAATACGGGCTGACCATATTCTCCAAAGCCGATTTGCCCAACTTGCCGCTGCTGGAGCGCGAGCTGCGCAACACTTCCATTCTGCTCTGGTTGTTGGGCAGCGTGACCATCCTGATTGCGGGTGGGTTGTTCTTTTATTTCCGGTCCATTCGCCAGACAAGAACGTCCGTTGAAACCAGCGAGAAACGTTTGCAACTGTTGCTGGGCTCGGTGAGCACCGGCATATGGGGGCTGGACCGCGAGGGCAAAACCACCTTCGTGAATCAGGCTGCGGCAAAAATGGTGGGATACCTTCCGGAAGAACTGATCCAGAAATCCATGCACGACACGGTGCATCACTCGCACGCGGACGGGACGCACTATCCTTATGAGCAATGCCCGATGCATGCCACGCTGGTCGACGGGAAGTCCCGAGTCGGTGTCGACGAGGTGTTGTGGCGCAAGGACGGCAGCAATTTTCCCGTTGACTATTCTTCCCAGCCCATCTTTCACCAGGGCGAGCTGAAAGGCGCAGTGGTGGTCTTCGAGGACATCACCGAACGCAAACAAAAAGACGAAGCGCTTTCGCTTGCATCATCGGTTTATCAATCCAGCAACGACGGCATTGTCGTGACCGACGAAAACAATCTCATTCTGGACGTGAATCCGGCCTTTACAAAAATCACCGGTTATACACTGGATGACGTGCGCGGAAAGAATCCCCGCATCTTTCAGTCCGGCGCGCATGACCTGCAATTCTTTCAGAAAATGTGGCAGTCGGTCGTTGAAAACGGGCATTGGCAAGGCGAGGTATGGGATCGCCTGAAGGACGGCGAGCTGCACGCCAAATGGCTCAGCATCAGCGTCATCCGCCACGCCGACGGGCGTATCTTCAGGTATGTGGGGCAGTTTTCCGACATCACGGAAAAAAAGCGCAAGGACGAACTGATCTGGGCGCAGGCAAACTTCGATGCGTTGACCAACCTGCCGAACCGGCGGCTTTTTTCGGATCGCTTTCAGCAGGCGATGTTTTCCAGCGCGCGCAGTTGGCGCTATGGCGCGCTGTTGTCGCTCGACCTGGACCAGTTCAAACGCCTCAACGACACCTTCGGCCACAGCAAGGGCGATCAATTGCTCATCGAGGTGGCCAACCGCTTGCGCCACTGCGTACGCGAAGAGGACACCGTGGCGCGCATGGGCGGGGATGAATTCATGGTCGTTTTGAACGGCCTAAATCACAGTAAAAGCGAAGCCGCTGTGCAAGCCGAATTGATCTCGGAAAAAATCCGCAGCGAATTGTGCCGGCCCTATCAACTCGACAAAACGGAGCATCACACCAGCACCAGCGTCGGGATCGTTCTCTTTCTGGGACACGCCGACAGCCAGGAAAAACTTCTGGCCCACGTCGATACCGCCATGTATCAGGCCAAAGCCAAAGGCCGGAACGCCACCTGCTTCTTCGACGCGTCGATGCAGGATGTATTGGACAAACGCGGCCAACTGGAAAGCTCGCTGCGCCTAGCGCTGGAACTCAAGGAAATCTCGCTGCACTACCAACTGCAGGTGGACAACACAGGGCGCGCCATCGGCGTGGAAGCACTGTTGCGCTGGACCAATCCCCAACTGGGTGTTGTTCCGCCCACCCATTTCATCCCGGTGGCGGAAGAATCCGGCCTGATTTTGCCTATCGGCCAGTGGGTGTTGGAGACGGCATGCAAGCAACTGGCCGTGTGGCAAAGCAAGCCACAATTCAGCCATCTGAGCATCGCGGTCAATGTCAGCGCCATTCAATTCCGCAAAACCGAATTTGTTTCTAACGTGCGCGATGTCTTGCAGAGCAGCGGCATCAGGCCGGAAAAACTGAAACTGGAGCTGACCGAAAGTCTGGTCATCGACAACATCGACGACAGCATTTACAAGATGAACGAGTTGAAAAATCTGGGCGTGAAGTTCTCCATGGACGATTTCGGCACCGGATACTCGTCCCTTTCCTACCTGAGCCGCCTGCCCTTCGACCAGCTCAAGATAGACCAGTCCTTCGTCCGCAACATCACGACGGATCAACATAACGCGGCCATCGTGCAAACCATCATTTCCATGGCCCAAAGCCTGGGCATGGACGTCATCGCGGAAGGGGTGGAAACCGAGGCGCAGCGCGAATTCCTGGATCTGCGCGGCTGCCCGGCGTACCAGGGCTATCTCTATGCCAAACCGGTGCCGATTGATCAACTGGAGCTGACGGTCGCGCAGATGCTCGTTTCCTGACCGCGCCGGTTGTTGCGGAAACTCACCCTGCTTCTTTCTACCCCTTCACCATGTACTGCTCAATATGCGCCAGAAACACGCGCGTCTTGGCGGGCAGAAAGCGGCGCATGGGCATCACCGCCCATGCCGGCACCGTGGGAAAGCTCCATTCCGGCAAGACGCGCACCAACCGGTTGAGTTTCACATCTTCCTGCGTAAACCGGTTGGGAAGCGCGCCGATACCCGCCCCGTCCAGCAGCAATTGCTGGATGACGCCGATGGAATTCAGCGCAATGCGCCCCGGCGGAACGCCCTCCCAGACGCTTTTGCCGTGACTCAGTTTCCAGGCAATGGCCTGTCCGTGATTTGAAAGCATGCGTACCGAGTTGTGCCGCTGCAAATCGTCCGGGTGTTTCGGCGCCGGATGCAGGCTCAGGTAGATGGGGCTGGCATACAGGCCGAGGTGTTGCTCGTCGATCTTGCGCGCAACCACGGTGGAATCGTTATCCAGTTGCCCCATGCGTATGGCGAGATCGAAACGTTCGCCGATCAGATCGACCAGTCGCGAACTCAGATCCAGATCGAGCTGGATTTCCGGATAAGCTTCAATGAAGGTGGCGAGCGCGCGCGACAGGTTGTGCCGGGCGTAGTCTTCCGCCATCGAAATGCGCAGGCGCCCCTGGGGCTTCATTTCCTGACTATTCACGAAGTCTTGTGCGGTCGCGACCTCTTCCGCGATACGCCGGCAATGATCGAGAAATTCCTGCCCGAATTCGGTCAGCGTCAGGCGGCGCGTGGTGCGAATCAGCAGGCGCTGCCCCAGTGCCGTTTCGAGATTTGCCAGACGGCGCGACACGGTTGCCTTGGGCATGCCCAGATGTTCGGCGGCGCGCACCAGGCTTGCCTGTTCGGCAATGGTCGCGAACAGGATGTAATCGTCTGCAGAAATGTTTGATTGTTCCATTTTCGGGATAGTCTATCCCGAATACGCGGCTTTATCTATATTTTCGAGACGCCTAATATGCGACCACTTCACTCAACTTTGGAGACGGCCGTGAACACCGCCACTCAAACCACATTGCAGCAATCGCGCACCATCGAGCGCCTCGTCGAAGGCGTCGCCACCTCGGACGGCGCGGGCGTCAGCCTCACACGTGTGCTTACCGGCAAACTGCAGCAGCGCCTCGACCCCTTCCTGATGCTGGACGCGTTCGGTAGCGACGATCCCAACGATTACATCGCCGGCTTCCCCGACCACCCGCATCGCGGCTTCGAAACCGTCACCTACATGCTGGCCGGGCGCATGCGCCATAAAGACAGCGCGGGACACGAAGGCTTGCTGGGAGACGGCGGCGTGCAGTGGATGACGGCCGGGCGCGGCGTAATCCACTCCGAGATCCCGGAACAGAAAGACGGCGCGATGGAAGGTTTTCAGTTGTGGCTCAACCTGCCCGCACAGACAAAAATGGCCGAGCCGTGGTATAGAGATTTCCCCAGCGATGCCATTCCCGAATACATCACGGGGGAAAACGTCACCGTGCGCGTGATTGCGGGAAGCAGCAACGGTGTGGCGGGCGTGGTCACGCGCGAAACCACAGAGCCTTTGTACCTCGATATCCATGTTCCGGCGGGTGCGACGTTTTCGACCGCACTGCCGCAAACGCACAACGCATTCATCTATGTCTATCGCGGTGCAGTGCGGGTTGGCGACACAGAGGTGGAATCCCAGCGCATGGGCATCCTGAGCAACACCCCCGGTGCAGACGGCATCACGCTTTCCGCCACGGGCGACGCGCGCCTGATTCTGGTCGCGGGCAAACCGCTGCACGAACCCATCGTGCAATACGGGCCGTTCGTGATGAACACACAGCAAGAGATACACCAGGCATTGGACGACTACCGCAACGGGCATTTCGCCTGAATCGGAATTGAACGACTAAAACCGGGAGACCTCATGCACACGAGAACACTATCCACCGTCCGCACCGCCCCCCGGCCTGCCGGGAGGAGTGCGCTTACCGTCCTGATGCAATCCGCCCTGTTGCTGGGCCTGTTGCTGATTGTCGGCCATGTCTCTGCGCTCGAATTCAATCAGGTGCAGACAAATGAAAGCACGGTCACTTTCGGCTACAGGCAAATGGGCGTGACACTGGACGGCAAGTTCGACAAGTTTACCGCCCGTGTTGCATTCGACCCCGCAAAACCCACCCTGGCACGGGCCAATATCGACATCGACGTTACCAGCATTGATGCCGGCTCTGCCGACGCGAACGAGGAGGTGGTGAAAAAACTGTGGTTCAACGCTGCGGTTTTTCCCGTCGCCAGTTTCGCTTCCGCCGGCATCAAGGCCCTGGGCGGCAATCGCTATGAGGCAAGCGGCAAACTCAGCATCAAAGGCAGGACGCGGGACGTGACGATGCCGGTCACCTTCCGGACCGTCGGAACGCGCGGGATATTCGAAGGCAGCTTCGCCATCAAGCGGCTCGACTACGGAATCGGTGAAGGCATATGGGCCGATGTCGGCACGGTCGAGGACGAAATCAAGATCATGTTTCATGTTGTAGTCAATGCATCACCCAGCAAAAAATAAACACCACTTCATCAACCCACAAGGAGAACACCATGAACAGAATACTTGCCATTAGTTTGATCGCCGCATTGTCTACCGCCGCCAATGCCGCCACAGAAACTTACGTGCTCGACAACAACCACACCAAACCCCGCTTCGAGTACAGCCACTTCGGCTACTCCACCCAGTCGAGCCGGTTCGATGCAGCCTCCGGCACGATCAAACTGGATCGCGAGGCCAAGACCGGAGCTGTGGATGTGGTAATCGATGCGAAGTCGGTCAATACCGGTTCTTCGGTGTTCAACGGGCATATCCAGGCAGCCGACTTTTTCGACACGGATGTGTATCCCACCATCACCTTCAAGTCGACCAAGATGCGATTCGACGGCGACAAACCGGTCGCGGTGGAAGGCAACCTGACGATCAAGGGCATCACCAAGCCGGTCACGCTCGCCATTACCTCTTTCTTGTGCATGCCGCATCCGATTGCCAAAAAAGACGCGTGCGGTGCGAACGCCACGGTGCAGGTGAAGCGCTCGGATTTCAACATGGCCAAATACACGCCGCACGTAAGCGACGAAGTGACGCTGACCATACCGGTTGAGGCCATGAAGCAGTAATTCAACGCCCCCCGTCCGATCGGGCGGGGGGCCGTTTCAATTTATCCAGGAAAACAAAATGAGCCCTACCCTATTCGCCCCCGCCACACTCGGCAAGCTGCAATTGAAAAACCGCATCGTCATGGCGCCGCTGACGCGCAGCCGTGCCACCGGCAATGTGCCGAACGAACTCATGGAAAAATATTACAGACTGCGCGCCGACGCGGGACTGATCATCACTGAAGGCACATCGCCCTCGCCCAACGGTCTTGGCTATGCACGCATCCCCGGCCTGTTCAACGATGCACAAGTACAAGGCTGGAAACGCGTGACCGAAGGCGTGCATGCCGCAGGCGGCAAGATATTCGTGCAATTGATGCACACCGGACGCATCAGCCACCCCGCCAACATGGCGCCAGAAAGCAGGATCGTTGCTCCATCTGCCGTCGTAGCGCCGGGTGAGATGTGGACCGACAGCAACGGCATGCAGGCGCACCCGGCGCCCGAAGAAATGAACGAGGCCGATATCGCCGAGGCAATTGCCGAATATGCCAACGCTTCCAGGCGCGCCATCGAAGCCGGGTTCGACGGCGTCGAGCTGCACGGCGCCAACGGCTATCTGATCGACCAGTTCCTGAATACCGCCGCCAACCAACGCACGGACAAATGGGGCGGCAGTGTCGAGAACCGCATCCGTTTCGCCGTGGAAGTAGCCAAGGCTTCCGCCGCCGCCATCGGCGCGGATCGCGTGGGAATGCGCATTTCGCCCTACGGTGCGTTCAACGGCACGGTGCCGGATGCCAAGATGGATGCCCTGTATCTGCGCCTGATCGAGGAATTGAACAACGTCGGCCTGGTTTACATCCACATCGTGGATCACAGTTCGATGGGCGCACCTGAAGTCAGCCCCGAACTGAAAGCCAAGATTCGCGTTAACTTCAAGGGCAAGTACATCCTCTCCGGCGGGTACGATGCGGCGCGCGCCAATGCCGACCTCGACGCACAGCGCGGCGACCTGGTGGCATTCGGCCGTCCGTTCATCTCCAACCCGGACCTGGTACAGAAGCTGCAAAACGGTGCCGCGCTGACCGCGCCCGATTTCGCCACGTTCTATACCCCCGGCGAGAAGGGCTATACCGATTATTAATTCGTAACGGCTCCGGGCGGCCGTCTTTGGCAGACTGCCGCCCGGTGATACAATGCGCGCCTTTCAATTTTCACAATAAAGGCGTCGCATCATGAGCTTGAACAAAGTCCCCTCCGGCAAAGACCTTCCCAACGACTTCAACGTCATCATCGAGATCCCGATGCACGGCGAGCCCGTGAAGTACGAAGTGGACAAGGAATCCGGCGCCATCTTCGTGGATCGCTTCATGAACACCGCGATGCACTATCCCTGCAACTACGGCTACATCCCGCACACATTGTCCGACGACGGCGATCCCGTGGACGTGCTGGTCATCACCCCCGTTCCGCTGAACAGCGGCGTCGTGGTGCGCTGCCGCCCGCTGTGCGTGCTGAAAATGGAAGACGAATCCGGTTTCGATGCCAAAGTGCTGGCCGTGCCCGTGGACAAACTCTCCACCCTGTATCGCGGCCTGAAGGACTACACACAATTGCCCGAGATCACCCTGAAGCAGATCGAGCATTTCTTCGCGCACTACAAAGACCTGGAGCCCAACAAGTGGGTCAAGATCGGCGGCGGGGAAGGCGTGGAATCGGCATGCAAGGAAATCATGGAAGGCGTGGCGAACTACGCGAACGCCGCCGACAAACCTCAGTTCTAATTTCACCGGGAGAACACGATGACCGCTCGCATCATTGACGGCAAGACCATTGCACAGGAAGTTCGCGCCGAATGGAAAGTGCGCGCCGATGCATTGAAAGCGCGCGGCATCACGCCCGGTCTGGCGGTCATCATCGTCGGCGAAGACCCGGCCTCCATAGTGTATGTCGCCAACAAGGTGAAAGCCTGTGCCGAGCTGGGCTTGCATTCCGAACACGTCGCCCTGCCTGCCGACACCAGCGAAGCCGCGTTGCTGGCGAAGATCGCCGCATTGAATGCCGACCCGAAGATACACGGCCTGCTGGTGCAACTGCCGGTGCCCAAGCACATCAACAGCGACAAGATTCTCAACGCCATCAGCCCGGACAAGGATGTCGACGGCTTCCACCCGCTCAACGTGGGCGCGCTGGCAACCGGCAACATGCGCTTCGCGCCCTGCACGCCTTACGGTTCGCTGGTGCTGTTGCAGAAGAGCGGTGTTTCCATCGAAGGCAAGCATGCAGTGGTAATCGGCCGCAGCAACATCGTCGGCAAGCCGATGGCGCTGTTGCTGCTGCAGCACAATGCCACCGTCACCATCTGCACTTCCAAGACAGTTGACCTCGCCAAGTTCACGCGCGACGCCGACATCCTCGTGGTCGCCACCGGCAAAGCAAAAATGATCACCGGCGACATGATCAAGCCGGGCGCTGCGGTCATCGACGTGGGCATTAACCGCATGGAAAACGGCAAGCTGTGCGGCGATGTGGATTTCGAATCCGCGAAGGAAGTCGCGGGCTGGATCACCCCCGTTCCCGGCGGCGTTGGCCCCATGACCATCACCATGCTGGTTGCCAACACGGTGCAATCGGCAGAACGCGCAGCGGGAAAATAGACTCGGCGATGACGCCCCAAGCGTTACAGGATTATTTCCACGAACATATTCCGCTGTCCAAAGCGATGGCTGTGGAAGTCGAAACCGCCACGCCGCTAGTCGTGCGCCTGAAAGCACCGCTGGCCCCCAACACCAACCATCACGGCACCGTCTTTGGCGGCAGCGCGGCTGCCGTCGCCGTTCTCTCCGCCTGGGGATTGCTGCATGTCGCGATGCTGGATGCAAATATCGAAGCCGATCTCGTGGTGCAGAAGAGCGGCATGAGCTATGAATTGCCCATCACGGGCGAATTCACGGCCGAAGCCGTCTCCCCCGCTCCGGAAAAATGGCAGCGCTTTCTCGCCATGTTGGTGAAGTACAAACGCGCCCGCATCAGCATAGCGGCAGTATTGAATTGCGAAGGTCGGAAGACCGGGGAATTCGAAGGCGACTTCGTCGCTGTCATTCTTTAAACCCAAATTATCCATTAGGGCAGAGTCAGTTCCTTCCCCCTTGCAGGGGGGAAGGTTAGGATGGGGGTAGAGTTGTGGAAATCCAGCTTTTCTACCCCCTCCCTAGCCCTCCCCCTGCAAGGGGGAGGGAATGAATCGGATAATGGAATGTTTGGTTTAAAACACGGATCGCTCAATACCGCTGCGCACTCAGCAGGACATCAAATTCCTCGATAGGCACGGGCATGCTGAACAGGTAGCCCTGATAAAGCATGCAACCGTTCGCTTCCAGAAAATCGCGCTGTTCTTGCGTTTCCACGCCTTCGGCGATGACTTCCATACACAGGTTATTGGCCATGCCGATGATGGTTTGAATGATGGTTGCATCCGAAGATTTGGAACCGATGTGGCGCACAAAAGATTGGTCGATCTTGAGCTGGTTGAGCGGCAACTGGGTCAGATACGACAGCGACGAATAGCCGGTGCCGAAATCGTCCATCGCGAAACTCACCCCGATCTGCCTGAGCGCCTGCATCTTGGCGATGGTGTCGGGAACATCGTCAAGCACGATGCTCTCGGTCAGTTCCAGTTTGAGCAGCAGCGGATTGATATTGGTACGTTCGATGACTTCGCTGACTTGTGCAACAAAGTCCGCCTGGCGGAACTGGCGGCCGCTGACGTTGACGGCAAGCTGTAAATCGCAAGTGTGGCGGTCCGCTTCCCATGACTTGATTTGGTGGCAAGCACTTTCCAGCACCCAGCGGCCGATCGGCAGGATGAGCCCGGTTTCTTCCGCCAGCGGGATGAATTGCATGGGCGAGATCAGGCCCCGTTCCGGATGCACCCAACGCAGCAGGACTTCCGCGCCCATGATGTGCCCGTTATGGTCGACCTGCATCTGGTAATAGAGCCGGAATTCCTGCTTACGCAGCGCTTCGCGCAAGCCGGCTTCCAGTTGAGCGCGGACTTCCAGCTCTTCCTGCATCACCGGGTCGAAGAAGCGCAAGGTGTTGCGTCCGGACTTCTTCGCTTCGTACATGGCCGTGTCGGCCTGCTTGAGCAATTCGTCAAGCTTCTCTCTGTAATCGACGAACAGGGTGATGCCCATGCTCGATGAACTGTGGAACTCGTTGCCTTCCAGCAGGTAGGGCTGGCTAAGCACTTCCAGCACTTTTTCGCCCACACCGCGCGCCTGCACTGCGGCATGCGTTCTTTCTTCGCTCAAGCCCTCCAGCAACAGCACGAATTCGTCCCCGCCGAAACGCGCCACGGTATCGCCCTCGCGCACGCATTCCTGCAGGCGCTTGGACACTTCGACCAGCATCAGGTCGCCAATGCCGTGGCCCTTGGTATCGTTCAGGGTTTTGAAATTGTCGAGATCGATGAACAGCAGCGCGCCACCGGTCTGGTTGCGCACGCCCGTTGCGACGGCCTGGCGCAACCGGTCCAGCAGCATGCGGCGGTTGGGCAGTTGGCTAAGCGGATCGTAGAAAGCGAGATTGTAAATTTCGCTTTCAGCCTTCTTGCGCTCGGTGAAGTCAATGAACGCACCGACATAGTTGGTGACCTTGCCGTCCTTGCCGACCACCGCCGTGATGTTCAGCCATTCCGGATATATCTCGCCGTTCTTGCGCTTGTTCCAGATTTCCCCCTGCCAACTGTTGGTCAGACGCAGGCTGTCCCACATGCGCTGGAAAAATTCCGGGTCCTGGCGGTCGGACTTGAGCATGGACGGGTTTCTGCCTATCGCATCCTCGGCGCTGTAACCGGTAAGCTGGGTGAACGCCTGGTTGACCTGAATGATGATTGCGTGCTCGTCGGTCACCATCATGCCTTCCTCGGTCTCGAAAGCAATGGCGGCAATGCGCAAGGCTGCTTCGCGTTCTTCCTGCACCTCCATCATGCTGTTGAAGGCATGCGCCATTTCGGCAATATCCCTGGGGCCGCCGGGTTCGGCGCGCACCAGCGATTCGCCGTGTTGCGCGCGCTCCATGCTGTTCGAGAGTTGCTCGAGCGGTCGCGCCATGCTGCGGGTGAGGTAGCGGATCAGCAGCAGGAACAGCAGCGCGAAGGAAAACGACGAAGCCAGGTTGGTCATGAAAATATCCGTGGTCATCCGGATCAGCGCCGACTTGCTCATCACCACCGATACGTGGCCGAGCAGCTCGGGCACCGCCGCTTCGCCGAACGGAGACTCCAGCGCGGGCTGCGAATATACCGGCGCGGCGAAGTGCCATGCACTGTAACTTTCGGCATCCAGCATGGCGGCTGCCTGCAGGCCTTCGGGCCGTTCTTCGTTTTGCGCGAGGAAACTGCTCGTGTTGTTGTTGCCGCGCGCCAAAAGCACATGACCGTTGTTATGGCGTATCTCCACGCCGATTACGCCGGGAAACGCCATGGTTGCGTTGACCACGCCATCCGCGTTGTCGGCGGAAGAATAGACCAGCGCCAGCGAGCTTTGCCGCGCCAAGTTTTCGGTAATGTGCTGCCCCTGCTGTATCAGGTCGTGGCGCACCCGCTCGTTGACCTGCCAGGACCCAACGGTGGAAGAAAGCAATGCCAGAAAAAGAATGCCGAGCGTAACTGTGATGCTGAGTTGGCGCTGGAATGTCAGCCGCTGAATGAACGCTGAAAATAATCTCTTCATAACCCGGGCGTTCCTTATTGCTCAGGAAACGCCATATCGAAACCCTGCGCGCGAGTAGCATTGAGCCCAAGGTGCTTGGCGGTACGCAGATTGATCGCCATCAGCACTTCACGCAGCGGAATCATGCCCGGCGTCTCGCCTCCGCCGGAAGCGATCAGACCGAGCGCCGAACCCGCCAGATGCCGCCCCAGCCCCACGTTGTTTGGATACAGCGAAAACAACACACCGCGCCGGACATGTCCGAAACTGCTGGAAAACACCGCCAGATTGCTTTCCCATGACTCCTTCAACACCATGGGCAGCACTGTGCTTTCCTCCACCGTGGTGGAATCCTGCGGCAGCCACAATGCGTCCTGGCGATTGTCGACGGACGCAATAATTTCCTGATAGGCATACATCGCACTGCGCAAATCCTGTGCCTGGTAGGCGACAAGCTCGAGTCCCTGCGAAAGTGCCGCTTCTTTCGCGAGCGTCATCATCCAGTCGTTCTGGCGCGGATCGTACACGGTGAATATGCGCTTCACCCTCGGCATCATGCCCTTCAGGCGGGAAAACAGCAGCGCCGGATCGGGCGACAGGCTGTTCACCTGTAACTTGCGTATTTCGTTATCCGGCGTCATCAACACTCCGCCGGCAACCACGTCGAAATTGCCTTCCAGCGCGGAGGCAACCTTCACGCCTTGCCTGCCCAGCGCGATCACCACGCGGGTGTCCTGGCGGCGCAGCGAATTATTCAGTTCGCTCAAATCGACGTTCGGCCCAACCGCGATATTGGTCACATGCCCCTTGGCCTTCTCCTCAATGCCGTTGATGATCTGTGCAAAAACACTGCGGTAGGGTTCACCGATATCCGGATAAATCACGGCAATGCCGCCACCGCCCGACGACTGCGCGATCTTGTTGGCGAGACTTCTGGTGGCTGCGGCAGTAACGGGGCCCGCCACATGAATGGGGAAAACCACCACTTCAGGAAAGGCCTGAATGGCGCGTATCACCTCAATGTAGCTTTCCTGCTCCAGACTGGATGAACTCGGCGAAGAACGGTACAAATCTATGTTGTTGATCGCGTTGGCTTGATCTTGCTGCAGCGACGGACTATCGACGGGTATCCAGACGATGTCATTTTGAATCGCCCAAGCGGGAATCGCCGCCGCCATCAGCCATGACGACGCCAGCAGCCAGACACCCAAACCGGTTCGGCAAGGGGCAAAAAAGACAGAACAGAACTGTGGAAACATGATGGACCAGCGCGTGATTATTTTTGCTGAGTGTCGTTCAAATGCCCCTGTCTGCGCAAGCACTAAACTCAAGCCGTCTGCACATCAGACTTGCGAAACACCGCACTTCTTCCCTTTCATGCCGCCCGCCCGCGCCGCCTTCGGGCAGAACTGATTATCTTTTTGCCTGTTTAAACAGTAGCGTATTCACGCACAAGCGATGCTTCCGTGCGGCAAAGTGAAGAGAAACCAGCCGCCCCGGGGTACCCCAGAAAAGCCCTCGGCAATTCAATACCGATAAGCACTACGCTTGCCTCGGGTAATATCAAGCTTTACACTGTCCCTACGCTGCTAGTGGTTAATGCCCTTGGGAATTTGCGTTTAATCGCAAGTACATGGCTAGCAACACAATATGGAATACCCGGCATAAGACCGGCACACCGACTCAAGCTATTCACGGGATGAGCGGATGTGAAATAACTCTATATGACTCCAGGAGGAGGAACAAATGGTCGCCAGTATTTCGCCGATCGACAGCCCATTGAAAATGGATGTTGAACGCTCGGTAGTCGTTCCGAAGCAAACAATTGAAGTAGCCGACTTATTGGTCGCCTATCTGGAACAGATCGGCGTCGAGTACGTTTTTGGCATTCCCGGTGGTGCGATTGAGCCTCTTTATAACGCCCTTGCCAGAAGTGAACGCAGGGGCGGTATACGCCATATTCTTGCGCGGCACGAATCAGGCGCAGCCTTCATGGCCGACGGGTATGCTCGCGAAACAGGGAAGATCGGCGTCTGCTGCTCCACTTCCGGACCGGGTTCCACCAACCTCATTACAGGCGTTGCCTGCGCCTATGGCAACAACGTTCCAATGCTGGTGATCACCGGTCAGCCTGCAATGCCCTCTTTCGGCAAGAACCCGCTACAGGAATCAACTTGTACCGGAATTGATACTTTGTCCATGTTCCGCCACTGTACCCGCTACAACTCGCTGGTATCACATCCAAAGCAGATTGAAGCCAAACTGATTTCCGCGCTTCAGCGTGCAATCCGCGGCCCCAGGGGCCCGTCCCATCTGACCTTTCCGGTGGATGTTTTCCGCAGCCCCAGCCCGCATCAAACCCCCTCCTACGATTTGCGCAACCTGCTGGCGCCATCTTCGCTGGTGGATGACAGCGCTATTGAAACGCTGCGCGAAATGCTTTTTGCCGCGAAAAAAATCGTGTTGCTGGTTGGAAGCGGTTGCGGAGAAGCAATTGGCTCGATACTCCAATTTGCCGCATTGAGGGGAATACCTTTTGTCACCACCCCGGACGGAAAAGGTCTGGTTAGCCCCAGGCACCCGCTGTTTCGCGGCGTGTTCGGTTTTGGCGGACACGCTTCGGCAGAGGCCGTACTTAGGGATAAATCAGTGGATCTGGTTCTGGCAATCGGGACCAGCATGGGTGAATGGAACAGCGGCGGCTGGTGCGACAGCCTGCTCAATGAGCGGCTTGTGCATATCGACGAATCGGAAGAGCACCTGGCACTCACACCGATGGCGCGTTTCCACTTACGCGGAAGCATCATGGCAGTATTCAATCAGTTGATCGATCAATCGCGTGATCCGCACAAGACAAATAATGCTAACGATCCACAGCAACACGCCTCGCACAAAGCGAACGGTGACGAATGGGACCCTCACCATATGCTCGCCGAACCGGGCAAATTTACAAGCGATGCCATCCCGATCAAACCACAACGACTGATGCGCGAATTGGGATTGCTTTTCCCTCCGACCACCCGCTTCCTGGCCGACACCGGCAACAGCGCTTGCTGGGCGATACATTATTTGCATCCCGCGAATAACCGGCGACTGGGTGAAAGAAGACAAAGCGGAGGTACCCGAAAGATAACAACCGGCTTGCGCAAAACCGATGGCGGCTGGCTGCGTGTCATGATGAACTTCGCATCAATGGGCTGGGCCATCGGGAGCGCAGTCGGCACGGCGGCCGCCAACCCCGATGTTCCCGTCGTTTGCATCACCGGGGACGGCAGCATGCTGATGAGCGGACAGGAAATATCAGTTGCCGTCGCCGAAAAATTGAGCGTCATCTTCGTGGTGCTTAACGACCAATCGCTGGGCATGGTCAAGCATGGCCAGCGATTGGCGGGTGCGGAACAGATCGGCTGCACTATGCCGCCGACCGACTTTGCCGCATTGGCGCGCGCGCTGGGTGCTGTAGGACTAACCATCCGCTCACCTGAAGATATGTCGATGCTTGATATTGCCGACATGTGCGCGCACAAGGGCCCGACATTGCTGGACGTGCTGATTGATCCCGAGGAAGTGCCGCCGATGGGTGTGCGGATGCGGGTGTTGGAAAACGATTAATTCATAGAGGAAAGTATGAGCGATACAGATAATCCCAACGTCATACGCAGCAAGATATGGCGCGAAGAGCCTGAACCCGACAACGCGTTCGCTACGCGTGCCGCATTTTGCCGGGGATACGATGTATATGGCGAGATGCTGGGGCAATCTCGCTGGGTCGACATGCTTTTTATGTTGTTTCAAAACGAGGCACCAACAACTGTGCAAGCAGACTTGTTGGAAACCCTGGCAGTGGCATTGGCCAATCCGGGGCCTCGCGATGCCTCGGTGCATGCTGCCATGTGCGGTGGTGTTTGTGGTTCGACAGCAGCTTCCTCGCTTATGGCGGCGCTGGCAGTGGGGGCGGGGCAATTATCCGGAGGGCGTGAAGTATTTATGTCCATGGAAGGTTGGGTTGAGTGCGATACTGATCTTGACGCATGGCGCAAGCGGCTCGCCGGATTGGATGCGATCCCGGGCAGTATCTGGCCCGCGCCTGATCACCCTCCGGGGTTCGATCCACATGGTGTTGGCACTGCCACTTCAGTGAAGCAAACGCTGGCTTGTCTTGCACGCTATGGCGCGGGATATCGCTTGCCATGGTTGCAGCAAAACTTGACGGGGTTGGAAGCCGCATCGGGTTGCCCTCTTGCTTTGTCCGGTGTGGCCGCCGCCGCGTTTACCGATCTGGGCTTCGCTCCCGAACAGGGTGAAATGTTGCACTTGTTGTTGCGCCTGCCCGGTGCGGCCGCGCATGCATTGGAGCAGCGTCCTCTTGGCTATAAGAATTTCCCGTTTGGTACCGTAGAACTGGAAGGTGAAATAGCCGAGGAGAGCGCATGAGTAAACACACTAAAGGCCCCAATCTGTTACATGACAACGTAGGGGTATTAAAAAGCCGCATGGGGACTTTCTATCCCGGTAGTCATGTGATCTTTCGCGGCCATGACCTGCATACCGATCTGAAGGACATGGATTGGGTCGAGCTTTATGTGTTCGGCATCACCGGCCGCCGTTTTACCAAGGAACAATTGCGGCTGATGCATTCCATTTGGACCTACACCAGTTATCCGGATGTCCGTTTGTGGAATAACCGGGTGGCGGCGTTGGCTGGAAGCTCCCGCAGTACCGGCAATCTGGGGGTTGCGGCAGCTCTGGCAGTATCGGAAGCTTCAATATACGGGCGCGGAATAGATATGCGCGCCATTAGTTTTTTGAATCGTACTCGCCAACACATGAACGTTGGAGGCAATCTAGCCGAGTGCATTCGGCTAGAACTGGAATTGCATCGTAGTATCGCTGGCTATGGTCGTCCGCTGATCAATGGTGACGAGCGAAACCAGCACATACTTGAGTTGGCAAAAAACCTAGGTTTGGATCAAGGTTCGTATTTGCGCCTCGCATTCTCGATTGAGGAAACGTTGTTTGCCGGTCGTTGGCGAATGAAAATGAACTATGCTGGTTTGGTTGCTGCCTTGGTTGCGGACATCGGCTTCTCACCGCGCGAGTATTATCTTTTTTTATTTCCAGCTTTTCTGGCTGGCATGCAGCCTTGCTTCATTGAGGCATCGGACCGCCCGGAAGGCACGTTATATGCAATTCCTTGCGCTGATATTCTGTATGAGGGAGAATCCACGCGCACTTGGCTCAATCGAAATAATAGTTGATTGAATGCAGTGAAAGAGTAATTTAGATACGGGAGGGGTGGTAATTATGCTGCAAATGAACCACCAGGCACTCTGTGCGTTTCTGGCTTTTGTTTGGGTCGGTGCTGCGGCCGCACAAACTACCGAAGAAGACGATTTGGCACTGGCCTATGGCGATAAATCCACCGTCAGTATCGCTACTGGGAGTAAACAATCAATCAACCGCGCTCCAGCAGTGTCCACGGTAATCACCTCCCGTGATATCGAAGCTATGGGGGCCACGGATATGGACCAAGCACTAGAAAGCGTGCCGGGTCTGCATGTTTCCATGTCAAGTGTTGCTCTGAATCCGATATACAGCTTTCGTGGCATTGCCACCAAAAACAATCCACAAGTCTTGATGTTGGTCAATGGTATTCCAATCACCAATGTGTTTTGGGGGGATCGAAGCCAGATTTGGGGCGGCATGCCACTGGAAAATGTGGCGCGTATCGAAGTGATACGCGGTCCGGGATCGGCACTCTATGGCGCTGATGCTTTCTCCGGGGTGATCAATGTCATCACCAAGACCGCAGATGACATCAAGGGTACTGAGGCGGGGGTGCGCGCCGGCAGTTTCAATAGCCGCGATGCATGGATACAGCATGGTGGCAAGATGGGGACCTCGGATGCCTCTTTTTATCTCCGTGCCGGCAATAGCGATGGCCAAAAGGAAATTATCCAAGGAGATGCTTTATCTGTATCTGGACCAATCAATGCAGAACGCAAAGCGATTGATGCGAGAACAGATATGGCAAATGGGGATTGGCGCATGCGGGCGGCGTATCAAAAAAGAGAAGTTGGGCTTGGGGCCGGTCTGGCCGGCAGCCTGGATCCAAACGGTCGTGGAAATTCTTCCCGATTGTTCCTGGATGTGAGTTATGAGAAAACCAACTGGGCTCAGAACTGGGACGTTTCCGTTGTTGCCGGATACTACGATAACAAGGAAAAAGGCGATCCCTCTTACACTCTATTTCCTGCGGGAACCACATTACCCTTTGGTTTTTTCCCGGATGGGATGATCGGTAACCCGGGACATTCCGAGCGACACACCCATGTCAGTGTTTCCGCATTCTATTCCGGATTTGAACAGCATCGGGTGCGTATAGGTACCGGATATCGTAATGAAGATTTGTATGCGGTTCAAGAAACCAAAAACTATGGCGCAAATTACGCCCCGCTGGGTTTCCTGGTGGATGCAACTGGCAACCCAGCATTGGCCTATATGCTGCCGCACAAGCGACACCTGTCGTATGTATTCATACAGGACGAATGGAACCTCGCCAAGGACTGGGCGCTTACGGCTGGAATGCGTCATGACAAATACTCCGATTTCGGCGGCACCACCAACCCTCGATTAGCGCTGGTTTGGGATGCCGCCTACAATGTTGTAGTCAAAGTCATGCATGCCACGGCTTTTCGTGCTCCCTCTTTTGCCGAGCAATACTCTATCAATAATCCTGTAGTCATCGGCAGCCCCAACATCAAACCGGAGACAATCACTACCGACGAACTGGCAATTTCATGGCAGGCAACGACCAAACTGCAAACAAACCTGAATTTTTTCAAATACGAGATGCGCAACATCATTTTGCCTGTCGGTTCCATGTATCAAAATGCGGGTGATCAAACGGGGCGCGGACTGGAATTGGAAGCCACGCTGGACGCCACCACCAATGTGCGATTGACGGGCAACTTCTCCTTGCAGCATTCCGAGGACGAGGCCACCGGACTGGACGCGGGCATGGCGCCGCATCAACGTCTGTTCGGTCGGGCGGATTGGCGCTTTGCCCCGCTGTGGCAAGCGGGCACAACAATCAATCATGTAGCCGGGCGTATGCGTGAACCGGGTGATGCAAGAGCAAGAGTGCCCGATTACACGACGGTAGACCTGATCCTGCGCCGCGAGAGATTTGCCTACGGCTGGGATGCTCGAGCCATGGTGACGAACTTGTTCAATCAAAAAGCCTGGGAGCCCACATTTCAATCTGTGGGCATGCTTTCCGATCTGCCGCTTCCCGGTCGCGCTTTTTACATCCAGCTCCAGCTCAATATTTGAAGAAAAGCTGACATCCTCGTCGGCTTCCAGTCGCTCTTCTGTCGCAAACGGAGTGCAACGCACGCCGTTCCCTCCGCAGCATTCCAGAACTTAAAAACCCGGACATACTTGGCCCAAACCAGGAGCGAGATGGTGGATAATGTGCCCACTAAAATAACAAGCAGGCAAGTTATAGAGGGAGGGCAGCAATGCAAACGCTGAAACGGAAAGCAATCTGCGCGTTACTATTTGCAGCATGGAGCGGAGTATCTTTCGCACAGACCACCGAAGAAGAAGATTTGGCTCTGGCTTACGGCGACCAAACAACCATCAGCATCGCAACCGGTTCTATACAGACGCTGCGCCGAGCTCCATCCGTCGCTTCGATAGTCACTGCCGAAGACATTCTCACGATGGGCGCGACCGACCTGGATGAAGTGTTGGAAACGGTGGCGGGGATGCATGTCTCTCGCAGTGCTGTCGACTACACCCCTCTCTACGTCATCCGAGGCATTTTCAGTGCCAACAATCCGCAAACCCTGATGCTGCAAAACGGCATCCCGACCACCACCATGTTCACCGGCAGCAAAGGCAACATCTGGGGCGGTTTGCCGGTGGAAAACATCGCCCGCATCGAAATCCTTCGCGGTCCCGGGTCAGCTCTGTACGGTGCCGACGCGTATGCCGGGATCATCAACATCATCACCAAGACGGCTTCGGATACGCGGGGCACCAGGTTCGAGGCGCGCGGGGGCTCTTTCAATACCAGAAATGCATGGATACAGCACGGCGGCCATTGGGGGCCGATGGAAGTGGCGGCCTACCTCCGCGTGGGAAGCACCGACGGACACAAGCAAACGATCACAGCCGACGCGCAGAGTGCGCGCGACAACAAGACCCCAATGTTTACCAATGCATCTTTGGCGCCGGGATCGGTCAACACGGGGAGCGACGGCGTCGACGGCAGTTTTGATCTGGCTTACGACCAGTGGCGCCTGCGCACCGGCTACAAGTTGCGGAGCAACGTCGGAACCGGTGCCGGCATCGCATCGGCGCTTGATCCAGTGGGCAAATCGAGAAGCGAGCGCATCACCGCCGATCTTTCCTGGACAGCGCCGCAAATTTCGCAAGATTGGGGGACAGGACTCACCGCGAGCTATCTGGGATATAGCGAGACATTGGAGACTCCTTTCGTGCTGTATCCGGCCGGAGCAGCCTTTTCCAATAACACATCCACGTATACATTCCCCGACGGAATGATAGGCGCTCCCGAGAAATGGGAACGGGACATCAGGCTTTCCGCCTTTGTCACGTATGCCGGTTTCAGCACTCATCAAATACGTTTCGGCATTGGCCACGACGATCTGAACATGTACAGAACCGCAGAACGCAAGAACTTCACGCTTTCCCCGCTCGGTTTGCCAATACCGCAAGCCTCGGTCACC
>JAUSBC010000089.1 GCA_030652215.1 Sideroxyarcus sp. | reverse complement strand
ACAGGCACAGGTCGGTCAGGCCCAGTTGTGCCACCAGCCGTTCGTTCGCCGCCAGCGCGTCTGCGCTCCCCGCGCGCCGGAACGCGGCATCGGCGAAGGTGAGCAGAAACAGCACCAGCAAAATGGCAAAAAGGACAATTACAAGGTGAGATTTTCTCGATTGCATAGGTGTCGCACTAAAACCCTGCAAACGGGGCCTGCGGGGATATTTTCATTGATTCTATACAGCACATGCATGGATTGTTCGTGTATTCACCCGCGATTGGAATGCGGCATTTTGTCGCACCCCTGTGGGCTTGACCTGGCCGCCCCTGAATTGCACCGCAGGCACTCGCAAATCGGCTGAGGAATCAAGGCAATGCACAAAGCGCGCAGTGAATTGCCGAAACGCGCATGACATGCGAATACGGACGCTCAAGACGCCGCTGTTGTATCCCTGCTACAGAATCTTGCGCAACACCGCCATATGGGAATTTTCAAAACCCTGTTTGCGATAGAAATCAAGCGCGGGCTGGTTGTCGCGGTCGGCCAGCAAGGTGACGCGCACGATGCCGCGCTGCTTTGCCCATTTCAGCACATGCTCGACCAATTTCCGCCCCAAGCCGCCGCCGCGATGATCGCGATGGATGACCACATCCTCCAGCAACAAGGCGCGACCGCCCTCCGCCGTGCTGATGGTGATGAGCGCATTGGCCATGCCCGCCACCTTGCCGCCGACGCGCACCACGAACAGCCTGCCCAATTCCGGCTCGTCGAGAATAGTCAGCAGACCGCGCTGCTGCTTGGCGGGGTCTGGGTGGAAATCGCTCTCCAGCGCGAACAGCTCGGCCAGCAGTTCGACGAGGTAAGGCAGGTCCTTCTCCGTGGCAAAGCCGATCTCGATGTTGTCGCTCATGGGTCTTCTCCTCCCCGCAGAGTGATAAAAAGTTGCTTACCCGTTATTTGAACAGGATGATGGTTTTCTGCACCGTCATCCAGACGCCCCATGCGAGTGGAATGCCGACCGCCATCCAGGCCAGTGTGACTTTCCAGGAATGGCTTGCCTCAACCGCAAGGGCAGACATGTCGGCGCCGAAATGCAGGTGGGTGTCGTCGGCGATTTTCTTTTCTTCCGCGTGCTGTTCCGCTGTCATGTGATGCACTTCATCCACTTCGTTGACCAGCCAGTTGCAGACAAAACCCAGCACCAGCAGGCCGGATAGGATGTACATGGTGATGGTGTAGGCATCCGCGCGCGCCACGCCGTGATCGAGCTGGTACTCGCGGATATAGTTCACCAGCACCGGGCCGAAAATACCGGCCGCAGCCCATGCCGTCAGCAAACGGCCGTGGATCGCGCCGACAAACCGGGTGCCGAACATGTCGGCCAGATAGGCCGGAATGGTAGCGAAACCGCCGCCGTACATGGACAGGATGATGCAGAAGAAGGCCACGAACAGCGCCAGACTACCCGCCTGTGCCGTGGAGGGGATGGCCGCATACAGCGCCAGGCCCAGCAGGAAGAAAATCGTGTAAGTCAGCTTGCGCCCGAGTTTGTCGGACAGCGATGCCCAGAAGAAACGCCCGCCGATGTTGAACAGCGACAGCAGGCCGGTGAAGCCTGCGGCGACGGCGGCGATGGCCGTCTTCTGCTCCATGGTCAGGTCGTTGAAGGCAATGTCGAGGCCGATCAGTTTGCCGCCAAAGACTTCCTGCAGCATGGGCGAGGCCATGCCGATGATGCCGATGCCTGCGGTCACGTTGAGACACAACACGCCCCACAGCAGCCAGAACTGGCGGGTCTTCCACGCCACTTCCAGATGCACGTGATTGTCGGTGATCATGGATTTTTTGGTTTTTACGGGCGGCGTCCAGCCGGCCGGTTTCCAGCTATCGGCGGGCACGCGATAGCCAAGTGCGCCGGCCATCATGAACACGAAGTAGATCGCGGCCAGCGCGAGGAAGGTTTCCATGACGCCCACCGAGGTCGGCGTGGCAAAGTGGGTCATCAGCTTGTTGGCCAGCGGCGCGCCTATCATCGCGCCGCCGCCGAAACCCATGATCGCCATGCCGGTCGCCATGCCGCGACGGTCGGGGAACCATTTGATCAGCGTCGAGACAGGAGAGATGTAGCCCAGGCCGAGACCGATGCCGCCGATCACGCCGGAGCCCAGCCACAACATCCATATCTGGTGCAAGTGGACACCGAGCGCCGAGATCACCAGACCGCCGCACCAGCAAAATGCCGCCACGATACCGGCCTTGCGCGGACCGGATTTTTCCAGCCAGCCGCCCCACAGCGCTGCAGAAGAACCGAGGAGCACAAAGAACAGTGTGTACATCCAGCCCAGCGTGGAAATCTTCCAGTCGCAGTCGGTCGCAAACATCTGCGCGAAAAAGCCCAGGTCCTTGGCGCATTCGACAGAAGTGGTAATGCCGATGGCATGCGACAAGGGCAGCCAGAACACGGAAAAGCCGTAAGCCATGCCGATGCAAAGGTGGATGGCCAAAGCAGCGGGCGGAACCAGCCAGCGATTGAACCCGGGTTTGGCGATGGTGCGTTCCCTGTCGAAAAATCCGGGTTTTGCGGGTGTTGCCGAGGCTGGTGCGGACTGCATGTAGTTCTCCGTGTTGTTGTCAGTTCTGCCACACACGGGGATGAATCGTGAATGACCCTCGCAATCCGAAGTGAATTGCGCTATGCACGCCGGATGCAAGGTGCGGGATTTTAACAGAGGGGTAGCAGGTAGATCAGAATGTGCCCCATCTAACTTCGCTTCAAGCAACAAAGTTCAGGGGCGCTCCAGATAAACAAAACCAACTCAGTAGTTGTAATTCATTCCCCGGCCCGCCAGGAACACCCGTCCGTAGACACGGGTATCGGCCACGATTCGCGCAACACCGCCATAGCGGTGATTGTCGTCGTCGATGCGTGTCCAGGAAGCGCCTTGGTCGTCGGAGCGGTACACCCCGTCCGTGCCGCCGACCGTTCCCACGAGGTAGATCGCCGCCGAGTAGCTGGAACCCGCAGCAGGCACGCCAAGTGCGACCTTGATGGCGCCATGCAAGTTCGTGTACTCCGCCCCCACCGTCGCCATGGTGGTCAGCTTCGTCCAGGTAATCCCGGAGTCGACGGAATGCCACAGGTTGTGCGCGTCGGCCAGCCAAAGATCGCCCTCGACGAAGGGATTGACAGCCAGGTCGGTAACGCCGAATCCGTTGGCCGCCCAGGTCTGCGTACTGGCGGTGAAGGTGTGGCCACCGTCGGTGGAGTAGTAGAACCGTTCGGCGTCCCCCCAATTCCACCAGTTGCCCCCGTTGTCGTAGGCATAGACCTTGAGCGGATTCTTCCGGTCGGCGGCGATGTGGTAGAACCCGGCCGGGGCCGGCAGGTTGGTGGCCGTCCAGGTGGTCCCCCGGTTGGTCGTGTAGTACGGAACCTGACCAGCGATCGCCCAGATCACGTTGGCACCGTCGGCGGTCACCACTACGCTGGACTGGTCGCCGGAAGCCGTTGCGGAGGGCGGCACGGTCGGAAACTCCGTCCAGGTGGCTCCGGAGTCGGTCGAGTAGGCTCCTCTGGATGTGGTGAACGTTCCCACGGCCGCGATGAAGGCCGGGTTGTTCCAGGCCATGTCGATGCCGGTGCCGTTGCCGAAAACGCCAAGGGGTGGCGACGTCCCGAGGTTCGGCGACCGGGTCGGCGCGGCGGTCAGGGAGGTGTGAACATAGATGCCGGTGTCGCCGTGCGCGCTGGCCAGCAGATACGAGGCCGACGGCGGAGGCACTGTCATCGCCAGGTTGACCATCTCCTCGATCCCGGTGACGTCGAATGTCCAGTGGGGCGTTGTCGTCGAGAAGGCATCGCTGGTCGACCAGGGCCCGCCGCCAGTCACGTAGGTCACATGATTCGGATTGAAGGGATCGATATCCAGGTCGTCGACCCAGCCCGAGTACCCCGGATTGTCCGCCGCCGTGGTTCCGGTCGCATCGTGATAGTTCGTGGTTCCGTTCAGGTCGCCCGACCTGCCGATTTCCGTCCAGGTCGCGCCGCCGTCGGCGGAGCGCATCGCGATCTGAACCCAGGCACCATCGCCCCAGGTGCCGGATACGCCAAAGACGATCTTGGTCGTCGCGCCGCTGCCATGAACCGAGAGGCCGCCGATACCGCCAAAGTAGTTGCCGTCACCCGACTGGGTCAGCGGTGTCCAAGTCGTGCCGCCGTCGAACTTGTATAACCACGATGGCGCGCCGCTACCGGGCCCCGAGTTTGAAGTAAATGGAACGTAGAACATCCCGTCGGCAGCGCGGGCCATGTGCGGTATATAGGGAGGAACAGGAACAGCCGGTGTGCCGGTCGTAGCACTCGTCACGGTATCGGGAATCGTAATCCCCGTCCAGGTAGCGCCACCGTTGGTGGATTTGTAGAGGTAGGAGGAAAGTCCCGCAAGGTCTTTGTAGTCGGGCGCGACGCCGACGTAGATGGTTTGCGTGGCGCTGCCCGTGGGCGTGAAGCCCGTCGTCGGGACGGTGGTGTCGAACACGACGAACTCCACTCCGATGGGACTCCCCTTATTCCCGTAAAGATTATCGCCGTGAGGTTGTCCATTAGGATCTTTAGCAGCCATTTCATCTATGACAGTTGACGACATCACATACGAAGACAGCGACGTGACCTGGTTCCAGTTCCGCCCGGAGTTCGTGCTCGTCCAAAGCCCCGCCGTGCGCGATGCGTAGAACAGCGTCGAGGGAAGATTGGGGTCGACCATCAGCCGCTCGCCGATTCCCCGGCCCTGGTTGTTCGCGCCGACCGGGAATGGAAGCGTTACGTAGTTCCAGGTGTTGCCTCGATCGGATGAGTAATAGAACCGTCCATTGCCATTCCAGACGTACTGGTTGGTCGTCATGTACACCTTGTTGGCATCGGTCGGATCGACCGCCATGCTCTCGGCGCCCTCATGGCTACCATCCGGCCGGCCAAAAGAATCGGAAAGCGCCGTCCATCTGGATGTGTCGTTGTCCCACCGATACACGCCAGCCATGTCCGTTCTGGCGTAGCGCAGATTGGCCACGGTCGGGTGGTAGATAACACCAGGAACGTAGCCGCCACCGCCCATCTTGACGTTGGTCCAACCCGTGGAGGGGGGCACAGATACCGGGACCACAGGTTCCGGGAGAGGGGAATCAGGAGATCCGACTGGATTAAGCGGCGAGGTGTCGGTCGCCCCACCACCACCGCAGGCGCTCAACAGCCCCGTAATCGACAACACACTTGCAAAGAGCAAACCAATCAAATTTGAATGTTTCATGGGCGACTTTTCTGGAATTCCGATTTTCAGGACGACGTTGCCTGAAATTTACCGCAGAATTTTTGAAAAATCTTTAATGCTAATTATTACAAATTCAATAATTTCTGAGGCCTCTACTCAGGTTTTTTCATTTTGCATTCAGCGCATAAGCGCGAAGAAAAACATCAACGGCACGCTCAGCGAGTCCCCCCCCCTGCCTGAGCCGCAACGTGTCCTGATACCCGACTTTTCTTAGAGCTGCCCATGGTAGCGAGGAGTAATGTCATCCACTGAATTTCGCGGACCGCATCGGCGACGGGGTCATGCCGCAGAAGAACAACCCCGTCGCCCGGCCTGTACGGCCGAATTCAGCCGGCACAAAATGTGACCTGCACATCCTTCGGCGGTGCGGTGTAGGGCGCGGAAGTCACCAGCAGGTCTGCACCCGCACTCACGTAAGCGGATGCATTGTCAGCGCGTACGCCACCAGCCGCCGCCAGCATGGCATGCAGTCCGGCACGGCCCAGCGCAATGCGGCAATCTGCGAGAACCTCGGGAGAGAGTTTTTCCAGTTGCAGGACATCGGCACCGGCTTGTGCCCAGATGATCGCATCCTCGGTATTCGCGACTTCCACCACCAGCTTCTTCTCGGGCTCGGCGTGTTTGAACCGTGCCACGGTGGCTGCAGGAGCCTCATCCAGATACAGGCGGTGTTCGGCAAACAGCAATAACGTTTCTGACAGACCAAGTCTATGCATGGTCGCGCCGCCTGACCGCACGGCCTTGGCCGACATCGCCTTGGTACCCGGCACGTTCTTGCGTGTGCAGGCCACCGCTATCGGCGCGGCGGCTTTCACGATGGCCGCTGTGGCCGTACTGATACCGCTCGCCCACTCCACCAGTACTTGTGCCGTTTTCCATACCCGATGCAGAACCTGTGCATCGCCGCGCGCCTCAAGCATTAGCTCGTTCTTGCTTGCCGATTGCCCGGAATGAGCATGCAATTCGACCGTCGCTCCGCTCAGGGCAAACAGCCGCGCGGCTTCCTCGATGGCGCATACCACCATGTCCTGCCGCGCGCGGAATTCCAGGCGCGCCGCCTGCCCGCCGATGCCGGATGATTCCGTCGTGAGATCGCCGCACGGCACATCGTCTTGCAGCAACTGCGCCAGCTCGGCATCGCTTAAGGACAGGTAATCGATTTTGGTCATTTGCATTCCAGTCTGACTTCATGCCATCAGCGCCACGCTTTTCACCTGCGCGCACACATACATCCCGGCAACCAGACACAGATGGTCGCGCGAGCGGCGCGTGATGCGCGACAGCAACGTTTGCGAGTCGCCTACCTTCATGCGCACGATGACTTTATCCGGACCTTCGTCGAGTATTTCCTCGATGCGCGCATTCAAGATGTTGTTGATGCTGGAGCCCTGCGGTGCCTGGGTGGCGATGCTCACATCGCGTGCCAGCACGCGCGCACGCACGCGGGTGCCGAAGGGTTGGTCCACTTTGCCCGCCCACAGAAAGCCCCCCGCAAAATCCAGCCGCGTGAGGTGGTACTTCTCGTCCTGCTGCGCCACCGCCGCCTCGATCACCGCGCCCGCATCGTCGAAATGCGCCGTCGGCAGATCGAGCCGCGCGAGCGTTTCGCCGAGCGCGCCGCTGGCGAGAACCTTGCCCTTGTCCAGCAGCACCAGATGGTCGGCCAGTCGCGTCACCTCGTCCATCGCATGACTCACATAAAGCATGGGAATGTTCAGTTCGCGGTGCAGGCGTTCCAGATACGGCAGGATTTCCTGCTTGCTGTTGCTGTCGAGCGCGGACAGCGGTTCATCCATCAGCAGGATGCGCGGACTAGTGAGCAAAGCGCGGCCGATGGCGACGCGCTGACGCTCGCCGCCGGAAAGCAGTGCAGGATTTTTGCGGTCAATGAGGCGGCTCAGCCCCAGCCATTCCACCACTTGCTCCAGCGGCACTTTGCGTTCGGACAATGGAATGCGTTTCAAACCGTATTCCAGATTGGCGCGCACCGACAAATGCGGAAACAGGCTGGCCTCCTGGAACACATAACCCAGCGGCCGCATATGCACGGGCATGAATGTCTTTTCGTCCTGCCAGGGCTCGCCATGCACGCGCAGCCAGCCCTGTGCGCGCTCCAGACCGGCGATGCAGCGCAGTAGCGTGGTCTTGCCGGAGCCGGACGGGCCGAACAGTGCCGTGACGCCGACCGGCGGCGCGCTGAAAGCGGCATCCAGCGCGAAGCTGTCCAGTTGCATCATGAGATGCACGCGAATCCAGTTCATTTGCTCACCCCGCCCAGTTTGCCACCCGCGAAATAGAGCCCGAGCAAAACGAGGAACGAGAACAACACCATGCCGCCCGCCAGCAGATGCGCGGCGCCGTATTCCATCGCTTCGACATGGCTGTAGATGGCAACCGACAGCACACGCGTCTCGCCCGGGATGTTGCCGCCCAGCATCAACACCACGCCGAACTCGCCGACGGTATGCGCAAAAGCGAGGATGGTCGCAGTGAGAAAACCGGGGCGCGCCAGGGGCAAGGCCACGCTGACAAAACGATCCCACGCGTTGGCGCGCAGCGTGGCTGCCACTTCCAGCGGACGCGGCCCCATCGCCTCGAAGGCGTTCTGGATCGGCTGCACGGCAAAGGGCAGCGAGAATACGACCGAACCGATCACCAGACCGGCAAAGGAAAACGGCAACCTGCCGAGATTCAGCGCACTGGTCAGCTCGCCCACCAGCCCCTGCGGCCCCATTACCAGCAGCAGATAGAAACCCAGCACCGTGGGCGGCAACACCAATGGCAACGCCACCACGGCAGACACCAGCCCCTTGTACCACTTGCGGCTGTGCGAAAGCCACCAGGCGAGCGGCGTGGCGATAAGCAGCAGCAATACCGTGGTGACGCTCGCCAGTTTGAGCGTGAGCCAGACGGCTTGAATATCTTCAGGGTTCAATCCGGTTTCCATTTATTCCTTCACTCTCATAAACACCGTCATTCCGGCGAAGGCCGGAATCCAGCAAGACAAGAATGCCTTTTGCTTTAATTCACTGGATTCCGGCCTTCGCCGGAATGACCAGCGACTTGCCCGCTCGCGGGCTTAGTCGAATGGCTAGTAGTTTCATCAATGACAGGGCATTTTTCTTACGGCAACCCGTAACCAAAAGAACGAATGACCGTCAGCGCCTTCTCGCTCTTCAGAAATGCCATGAACGCTTTCGCCGCCGCCGGATCTCTTGCGGCGCTCAACTGCACCGCGCTTTGCCTGATCGGCGTGTACATGTCCGCCGGAACGATCCACCAGGAACCTTCGCTCACCTTGCCGTCCTTGGTGATCTGCGACAGCGCAATGAAGGCCATCTCGGCATTGCCGGTCGCGGCGAACTGATAAGTCTGGGTGATGCTCTCGCCCGTCACCAGTTTTCCCTGCACCTTGTCCCACAGATTCATCTTCTGCAAAGTCTCCTGTGCAGCCAGGCCGTAAGGTGCGAGCTTGGGATCGGCGTAGGAAATCTTGGTGTAGTTACCCTTGCTTAACACTGCGCCCTTGTCATCCACGAAGCCGGGCTTCGCACTCCACAACACCAGCTTGCCCAGCGCATAAACAAAACGCGAGTCTTTGACCGCCAGCCCTTCCTGCTCCAGCAGCTTGGGATTCTTTTCATCGGCGGCGAGGAGCACGTCGAACGGCGCGCCGTTCTGTATCTGCGCATAGAACTTGCCGCTGGAACCGAAGCTCAGCTTGACCGTATGGCCGGTTTCTTTCCGGAACAGTTCGGCGATCTGCTGCATCGGCGCGGTGAAGTTCGCCGCCACGGCGGCAGTCACTTCGCCCGCAGATGCCGGTCGCACCGCGCCCAACAGCAGTGCTCCGGCCAATCCCAATAAACCAATCTTGCGTGATGCCATTTTGCTCTCCTTATATATTATGCATTGACTGCCAGAATTACGTGCGATGCCTTGATCAGCGCACAAGCCTTCACACCTTCCTTTAACCCCAGCGACTTAATGCTGTCGTTGGTCACAATGGCCGCCACGGTCTTGCCGCCGGACAACTCGATGATGACTTCGCCGCTGACCGCCCCTTCCTGGCAGCGCGCGACCGTGCCGCGCAGTTCGTTGCGCGCGCTGGTCTTGAAACCATCCGATGTCGTCACGATCACCCAGGGCGCCTTGATCATCGCGTAGGCCTCGCTACCGACTTTCAGCGCCAGATGCTCCACGCTTTCGTTGGTGATCACCGCCGCCAGCACATCGCCGCCGCCGATGTCCAGCAACACCTCGGCGTTGATCGGCCCGGTCTTGATGGTTTTGACCGTCCCCAAAAACTGGTTGCGCGCACTCGTCTTCATATCGAATCTCCTGATCACGTGGTAATACTCATCGAAGTCATCCATCACTTCGGCCAATTTCTTCAGCACCAGCTCGCGTTCCTGCTCCAGGCGGCGATAGGCGCCGACCACGCGGCGGCCATAAGTGGTAAGCGTCGTCCCGCCGCCCTTCTGCCCGCCCGTCTTGCGCTCCACCAGCGGCTGCTCGGAAAGGTTGTTGATCGCCTCGACCGCCTCCCACGCCACCTTGTAGCTCATGCCCATCGCATTCGCCGCCGCCGTAATGGACCCGGTCGCGGCGATGCGTTCCAGCAATTCCAGATGGTCCCAGCGCCTGCCCCGGGCAAGTCTCAGTCCGGGTACGGCAGTCGGTTCGGTTTTCTCTACGGAATGCGTCATGTCGTCCTCACTCGTTATCACCTTGTCGACATAACGTATTGCAAAAGGGATGCCACGGCGGACGAGATCAGCCGCAAACCATTGCAATTAATTGATTTTTTGGAATTAAAGGATGCGTTTCGAGAACGACCGGAAGCAGGTTGTTTTGTGCAATGCAGAACAATTTGGCGGATACGTTACAACGCAAAGGTTATAACGCTTTCCTGTTTCAGTGTGGAGGGGCGGAAACCTTCTCAGGGCGATTCGTACCCGAAGCCGCGTATCACCTTCGTCGCCTTCTCGCTCTTCAAAAAAGCAAGAAACGCCTTGGCCGCCGCCGGGTCTTTCGCACCGGCCAGCAGCACCGCGCTCTGCCGGATGGGATTGTGCATCTCGGGCGGCACCAGCCACCATGAGCCCGAACTTACCTTGCCGTCGCGCATCACCTGCGACAGTGCGATGAAAGCCAGCTCAGCTCTTTCCGTCGCGGCCAACTGGTAGGTCTGCATCAAATCGTCGCGCTTGTCGAGTCTGCGCTGCATTGCATTCCACATCGTCAGCTTGGTCAGCGTCTCTCGCGTCGCGATGCCGTACGGCGAGTAGATGGGATTCGCGATGGCCAGTACGTTGAAGTTCCCCCGGTTGAGCACCGCCCCTTTGTCGTCCACATAATCCGGCTGCGCACTCCACAACACCAATCGGCCCGTCGCATAGACGAAACGCGACCCGCCTAGCGCCACCCCTTCCTGCATCAGACGCTTCGGAATTTCTTCATCTGCAGAGAGGAACACATCGAACTCCGCCCCTTTTTTCATCTGCGCATACAACTTGCCACTGGCTCCCGGGGTGACATTCACCGTATGCCCGCTTTCCTTCTGAAAAAGCGGCACGAGCCGCTCCATCGGACCGGCGAAATTGGACGCCACCGCAACACTTACCTCACCTGCCCATGCCTGCGAACCCAGCAGCCCGCACAACACCAGGACGATAGAGAAACGGCCGCGCAACGAAATCAGCATCTTTCAACTCCTGAGTGGAATGGGTGCAATCATAGCAAGCTGCGAGAGGGACTGCGAAGAGTATACGCATGACCAGTGCTGTTATGCCGGGGTAGACTGATGGAACATGATGGAGAAAGTGAACGTCTGCTTTCGGGCGGGCTGTTTAGTGGGTATGATTTCAGCAATCGGCCAGAAGCGGTCATTCAGATATATTGGCCGACTGGCAATTGACCGAAAGAGCATGGTCAGATTGCGCGCAAAGCAACTCACCAAGGGGGCGACATGGAACGAATGACGAGAAGCATTGCGGCGTTGGCAAGCGTGTTGGGCATAATGGCGGGGGCAGTGGCGATGCCGGAAAACAATTTGAATCCAGTCCCTTTAGCCATAGATTTTTCCTTTGACTTGCCTTTTGGTGTTGCCTCCGATAAAGCCGGTAACATTTATGTTGCTGATCTGGGACCGGATAAGGTTTACAGAATCAGTCCTGCCCGCAAGGTCGATATTCTGTCTGACAAACTATACCGCCCATTGCACGTGGCGACAGATGCTGCAGGCAATATCTATCTATCCAATGGCGGCACTATCCAGAAAATTGAGCCATCTGGCGTAGTAACTACGTTAATCGAATCGGATAATAAAGTTGGCTCGGTTAATCGGACATTCCGATCAATTGGAGGCATGGCAATAGATAAGGCTGGAAATATTTATGTGACCGATGTCGATACTGTCAGCAAAATATCTCCATCAGGAAAGATGTTAACCCTGATAGTTGCGCCAAGATCCCAGTCTCATACTTTCAGGGGGATTGCTGTCGATGGTGTAAACAACATCTATTTTGCCGATGAATACAACCATACCATCCACAAGATTACGCCTGCCGGAGCAATGACAACCTTGGCTGGAGCTACTGGGCAAATTGGGGATGCGGATGGCGCTGGTGGTGAAGCGCGTTTTAATGGTCCTTGGGGTGTTGCCACAGATAGCACAGGAAATGTTTATGTGGCCGACACCAGAAATGGTTCCATCCGGCGGATTACTCCTGCTGGTACGGTATCTACCTTGGCGGGTACAGCGGAGGCGCTGGGGCAACCAGTTGATCTTGCACTGGATCAGACCGGTAACATTTATCTGGCAGATATAGGAACTCAAACCATATACAAAATTTCGCCTACAGAAAAAATATCAGTTTTCGCCGGAAAACCCGATGAGTATGGTCATCGGAATCCTTCCTTATGCCGATTTAATGAAAGAACTTATTTTTCGTGTTCTGTGAAGGGCGGTAAAACCGTTTCCGTCTGCGGATCAAGGATCATCAATGAATCACGCGGCTATCTGCAGTATCGTTTTGGAAAAAGGGGCGCCATCGAGTTGGCGCTACCTGAAACCCTAGAGCACCCATCAAAATTATTTACGCAGACAAACGATAAAGAAATGCGAATACAGTCCGCTACTTTAACAATCAAAAAAGGACTGTTTGCTTATACGGCGTATAGTACTCAAGGTATAGGATCAGATTTACCTAATGGCGTTTTTGTTACAAAGAATAATAAAAAAGTGGCTGATATGCCTTGCACGGAAAACGTTGTCGAAGGGGATATGTTTTTTGACGAGGCTGTAATTAAACGAAATACAGAATAAGAGTTAAAGGGGACAGGCGGCATGTCTCTTATGGGTTAGTTTCTGCCTGTCACCTACGTCCGCTTGTGAGCAATTTCCATAGCCATCGAAGGGCAACGAACAGCGCCATAATTGAAATCAACACATCCGGCGGAATACGCTACGCTATTCCGCCCTACTAATTGCAACCTATATAAGGAGCATCTTCCATGTTCGAAAAAATCAAAGATATCGGCGCGCAAGTGGCAACGCGGGCGAACGATGCCGTGGAGGGCGTGGCCACTACGGTCAAGGGCGGGGTCGAGTCGCTGGCGCATACGGCCTCCGACATGACCGACACATTGAATGAAAAGGCCGTGCGCGCCTCGACGGCCCAGATGTGCACCATCCTCGAAATCGCACTGGATGAATTGAAGTCGCGTCCGCTGTCGGCGCAGCCGGTTTCGCTCAAGGCAACGGTGAACATCGGAATCGCCGCGCTGGAAATGGAAATCCAGTTGCCGCCGCAGGCAAAGAACGAATTGAACGACTCGGGCGCGAATTGACGCACGGACGGTTGCCATGCCCGAAGTCACCGGAATCGACCATATCTACATCGCCATCTCCGACCTTGCCCGGTCGGAAGTCTTTTACGACCGGGTGTTGATGAATACCCTCGGATTCAGAAAGAACAAGTTCACACTGGACGGCGACCCGCATGTGCAGTATTTCAACCGCCATTTCGGCTATGTATTGCGTCCTGCGCGCACGTCTTACCCGCACGATCCCTATTCGCCGGGCTTGCATCACTTTTGTCTGCGGGTGGATTCGATTGAGGATGTTGTCGCCGCATCCGCGCAACTGCGCGGTGCCGGCATTGACGCCTCCGAGGCAAAGAATTACCCCGAGTACGCGCCCGATTACTGGGCGACGTTTTTCTCCGACCCGGATGGCATTCGTCTGGAAGTGACCAACTACCGGCTAGAGCGCCGCGAACGCCACGACAATTGGTAACGCCAAGTCCCCATTCGATCATTGAGAGGAAACCGCCTCCATGAAATGCCTCGTCGTCATCGCCCATCCCCTGCAGGAAAGCCTGTGCAACTCGCTGGCTGCGCAGGCAATTGAAACGCTGCGCGCCGCAGGGCACGAGGTGTTGATCGAGGATCTCTACCGCAACAATTTCGCCGCCGCCATGACGGATGCTGAGCGGTCGAGTTGCTATACCCAATGCTACGACGCGGGCGCAATCCAGCCCGAAGCGGATCGCCTACTTGCGGCGGATGCCCTGGTGCTGTGCTTTCCAACCTGGTGGTTCGGCTTTCCTGCCATTCTCAAGGGCTGGTTTGACCGCGTGTGGGGACCCGGAATCGCCTACGATCACGCGACCGATCTCGGCCCCGTCAAGCCGAGGTTGCACAAACTGCGCAGAGTGCTCGTCGTCACCACGCTCGGTTCGCCCTGGTGGGTAGACTGGCTGGTGCTGCACCGGCCGGTAAGGCGCGTGCTGAAGCGTGCGATTCTTGGGACCTGCGCACCCAACTGCCGGTTTGAAATGCTCTCGCTTTACAAGAGCGAGCGCCTAGATGACGCGCAGGTCAGGCGCTTTTCGGCGAAAGTTAATAAAGCACTTTCCAAATGGGCTTAGCCGCACAGACCGAACGAATTCCGCGATTCCCGACATGACGCTGCAATCGTCAGGCATGTTTGCTCATGTATGGAGCTGCGCTTTTCCCGGATTGTTTATAAGACTCAAACCCCTCCCGGCCTCCCCTTTTCAGGGGATGAGCAGGCTTGACTCTCCCCCTGAGAAGGGGGAGTTGGAGGGGGTTTGGGCTTAATGGGTTTTCTGGGCTTATACTTCTTCCCAGAGCAGGTATCCAAGGAGTCCGCAATGTCCGAGCTATTAGACCGAATCACAATCAACCCGGCAGTCCGCAGTGGTAAGCCCATCATTTGCGGAACGCGCATTACCGTTTCCGACATTCTGGAATACCTAGCCAGCGGAATGACCGAGGAAGAGATTCTTGCCGACTTCCCCAATCTGCTGCACGAGGATATTCTGGCCACGCTTGCATTTGCAGCCCAGCGCGAGCAAAGGCTGTTCTCGGTTCCATGAAGCTGCTGTTCGATTTTGACGAAGATGCAGAGTCCGCCTTTTTACCACTCAAATACAATCGAGTTACGTCTCCGCCACGAAATGCGATGCCGAATCCATCCTTCCTCTTAAATTTCAATCCAAAAGGAGTTTCACAATGAAAAGAAGCATCGGCGTTTTGTTATTGGCCACCTGGCTCATCATCACAGGTCTGGCGCATATTCTGCACTTGAGTTTTTCGGGCATGGGCACGGTGATGGCGATCCTGGCGACCGCTTCCGGGGTGTTGCTCTTGCTGGGTCTGTAGGCCGAAGCGCCCAGGCAATCCGGGATCGGCAGCGCAAACCGGTCCCGAATTCTGCTACCCTTGCTCCGGGACGTTCATTGTTCAATGCCAAGTCCCCACAAAGCACCGGAGATTACTTGTTTATTAAACGCATCTGCATCGTGTTGGTCGTCCTGCTGCTCGGTTGCGAGGAAGAGGTCGACGACTGGAAAAAAACGTCTGTTGCACCCGTCGTGCCGGGCTCCGTCGTCCAGATACGCGTCGTGCAAGCCAACAACGACCGGCTGCCGCGCATGTCTCCCGGCCAGGTTCAGATCATGCTGGCCTCCGCGCAGTTGACTGTCTGGAAGAACTTCGGGGTCTATGTCGAATTCACGGAAGCGCCGGAAATCGGGATTGATCGCCTGTTCGCGCTCATTCCGCCGCCCGTCAAAGAAGTGCGCAAAGATTCAATCTACGATTTCAAATCCGGCAACGGCGACAAGCGCAAGCTTGCCGAGGGCATACGCGCGACGCTCGCCGAGCACGGGACAAAATTCGAAAGCGCGCTGGCTTTTGCCAAGCCCTATCTGCCGGAAGGCAACCCGCCAACGGATCTCGCATCGTTTTCCGATTTGCTGGCGAATACCATGCTGGAGCGGCTGGAAGCGTGGCGCCACATCAACGCTGCCGACGGCGCGCCCGTGCTGGATGCCTCGCCGTACAACGAATGGGTGTATTGGGACACGCTGGGTTACGGCAACCTGCCCTACGATGTGGTGATCACCAACCAGTTCATTGCGAGCGCAGAATATTACGGCGTCGATATCCATTCCGCGATTCGCGGCGGCGTTACGGTGGGCACCACTTCGTACAACCGCACCGGCAAATACGGCTCGTATGTTTTCTGGAGCACTTTTCCGTTCACGGACAATTCCGAACTCAGCCGGCGCATGCGCGGCGACGACGATTATTCCGAAACGGATGCCGCCGAATTGTCGGGCGCCTATCTGGCGCATGAGATCGGTCACTTGCTGCTGCAACTGGGACACCCCTTCGGCCAGAAGGCCTGCGTGATGAACCCCGCCAGCATGCTCCGCTTCCGGCAGTGGTTCTATCAGGTGTACGGCGCAGGTTGCCTGATCGGTAGCCGTCCGGAAATGAACCTAGGGGCCATTCCTCCCACCTACAACGCGACCTGGGTGCGCATGGCCCAGCAGCCGTAAGCCATCCGCGCGTCGCATTACCGTTCCCTGCAGAAGTACACCTACCTACCCCGAACACTGAATTACAGCCCCGCCATCGGCAAATTGGAGGATATGCCCGAGTGCCATCGTCGATGCGAAAGCCGATACTCTCGGTGCGAATTCGCCGTAATTGGTTTTATTGCATTTAGTGCAATATTTTTCCAACCAACGGAGGTACATAAAATGAAAAACACCAACTTCAAAAAGGTCGCGGCGCTCGGCTCCCTGCTGGCGCTGTTGTGCGGCGCCAATGTCGCACAGGCGGACCCTGCCACGATGACGTTTTTCGTGACCAGCATGGGCAAGGGCTACGGGGCCGATCTGGGCGGACTGGAAGGCGCCGATGCGCACTGCGCGGCGCTGGCGATGGCGGCCGGTTCACCGCACACCTACTGGCGCGCTTATCTGAGCACCACCCTGCCGGGCGGCGACGAGGGTGTCAATGCGCGTGACCGCATCGGCAAAGGGCCGTGGTACAACGCCAAGGGCGTGAGGATCGCGAAGGACGTCAAGGATCTGCACTCTCCCGAAAACAACATTAACAAGGAGACGGCGCTGACCGAGAAGGGATATGTTGTCCCCGGGCGCGGCGACCCCGTCAACATGCACGATATCCTGACAGGCTCGGACCCCAAGGGTATGTTCTCAACGGCCGGCGGCGATACCACCTGCTACAACTGGACCAGCAGCGGTGAGGGCTCGGCAATCGTCGGCCACCACGACCGCATCGGTCTCAAGGATACCCGTCATATGAAGTCGTGGAACTCGTCGCACGGCTCTCGCGGTTGCAGCCAGGCAGCATTGCAAAGCAGCGGCGGCGCAGGCCTGTTCTACTGCTTCGTTGCCAATTGACGAAAGGTTAACCATCGGCCTTATGTAGGAGCCGGCTTGCCGGCGATAGTTGAGAACATTCTCGCCAGCAAGCTGGCTCCTACAGTTCATTGCGCGCTCGCACAATGAGCGGAGTATCGAAATGCGGAGACGCGCCTCTTTCATTGTGCGCTCCAGATCCCCTGCAGGCTGAACTTCCCGCCAGCATAGGACAAAGACCGAGGAGACATTGCCGGCAACGCCTATATGTGTAAATCCGCAGGCGCGGGAAAATCCCACAAACACACTCTCCCGGACGGCCAATGTGAAAATCCTGCTGATCGAAAGCGATCAAACCGATGCCGCCCTGATCTCAGCACTGCTGGAAAAGGTATTCCAGGGCGATGCCGACATCCTGCCGGCCGGTTCCGTGGATGAAATGGACGATGCGCTGCAGGGGGCGCAGGCCGATGTGATCCTGCTGGGGCTGCAATCATCCGACGATCCGTGGCGCGATGCGCTCGCTCGCCTCACCGAAAAACAGCCGCAGGCCTCGGTCATCGTGCTGGCGACCGAAGACAACGACCAATTGGCTGGTGATGTTTTCGACGCCGGTGCCGTTGAATATCTGCTGAAAGGCCAACTCACCATCGGCTGGATGCGGCGCGCCATCAATTACGCGATCCACCGCAAACACCTGTTCGAGAGTACGCGCAAGCCGCTGAAGCAACTCGTCGGCATCATCAACCTGTCTGCCGATGCCATCGTGTCCATCGATGCGGAGCATTGCATCACACTGTTTAATCTGGCAGCGGAGGAGATGTTCGGCTACACCGCCTTCGAGGTACTGGGCCTGCCGCTTGGAATTTTGCTGCCGGAACAGTACCGCGCCATCCATGAAGAGCATATCGAGAGCTTCGCGAAGGAAGCATCCGCCGCGCGGCGCATGAACGAACGCAAGGAACTGACCGGCATGCGCCGCAACGGCGAAATGTTTCCGGCGGAGATTTCCATCTCCAAACTGTTGTCGCCGGAGGGCGTCGTGTTCACGGCGATCATCCGCGACATTACCGACCGCAAGCGCGTGTACGAGCAAATGCACAATATGGCCATGACAGACCCGCTCACCGGGATCGCCAATCGCCGCCGTTTTCTCGACATCGTCGAACTGGAACTGCAGCGCAGCCGACGCTACCACCACCCGCTCTCGCTGTTGCTCATCGACATCGACCGTTTCAAGGACGTCAACGACACCTACGGGCACGCCATCGGCGACCAGACATTGCGGTCCGTCACCAGTGCCTTCCACGAACTCATGCGCGACAACGACATGGTCGCGCGCATAGGCGGCGACGAGTTCGTCATCCTGCTGCCGGAAACGGACGAGAAATTCGCGCGCATCCTCGCCCAGCGCCTGTGCGATCACATCGCGAAAGTCGACATCCCCTGCAATGAAGAGCACATCGGCATCACCGTCTGCATCGGCTGCGGCATGGTGAAGGACGAGGACAAGTCCATCGAGGAAGCGCTGGAACGCGCCGACCAGGCCATGCTGGAATCCAAGCGCATGGGGCGCAACCGCGTGCTTTAGCAGGCTGAGACGAGAGCAACACCAACCCCACCCAACCTCCCCTTTTCAGGGGAGGAGCAGTTCGTAGGTTGGGCAAAGCGCAGCGTGCCCAACGAATGATGCACTATTGATCGTGTTGGGCACGCTGCGCTCTGCCCAACCTACGGAATCAACGGAATCTATTTCGGTGCCGCAGACAGATGCGCAACCCCGCCATAACTCCCCACCCACAAATCGCCTGCCGCTCCCGTCGCCATCGCAAACACATTGTTGGAATACAAGCCGTCGGCGGTCGTCATGACGACGAACTTGTCCCCGTCGCGCCGCGCCAGTCCGTTGTTGGTGCCTATCCACAGCCGTCCGTGAGCGTCCTGATGCAGCATGAATACATGGTTGCCCGGCAGGCCGTCGGCCACCGTGTAGTTGCGCCACTTGCTGCCGTCGAAACGCGCCAGTCCGCCGCCCCAGGTGCCGCACCAGACCACGCCGTCGCGGTCCACCTGTATGGAGATGATGTAATTCGGGTTGTAGGCCACGCCGATGCCCTGCAGGCCCATCTCCTCTTTCTGGCGCGCGTGATGCTGCGAGACTGCAGCGGGATCTTCCTTGTAGCTGATGTCGTTCTTCACCTTCTCGTACGGTGCGCCCAGTCCGCGCTCGTGGTTCCAGTTGTCCCATTTTCCATCCCTGAAGCGCGCCAGCCCGCCTTCCGTCGCCATCCATATCTCGCCGTGCTTGCCCTCCGCCAGTCCGTAGACCCAATCGTTGGGCAAACCGCCTTTGGTATTCTCCACGGTGTACAGCTCCCATTTCGAACGATCCTTCAGCGCGCCCCCGCGCACCCGGTTCGCACCCGACCAGGTCGCGATCCACACGTCGCCGTTGGACGCCTTCAGCACGCCATATACGAAGGCATCGCCGAGGCCGTGGTTGATGTTGAAGTTCTCCCACTTGTCGGCGACCGGGTCGAACAGCGACATGCCGCCGCCGTAGGTTCCCACCAGAATGCGCCCGTCCAGCTTGCCGAGATGGAACACGCCGTTGGAAAGCAGCGCGTTGCGCGTGTCGTACAGCTTGAATTCGTCGGTGCCGGTGTCGTAACGGATCGCCCCGCCGGACGTGCCGGCCCACAGCACTTTGCCGTCCAGCAACAACGCCTTCACGTTGCGCTCGCCCACGCGGAAATGCGTGAACTTTGCCTCCGGATCGACCTGCACCCTGCCTTCGCGCTGCGGTTCCTGCGTAGGCGGATGATCGGCCGGGAGTTGCCGCCCCGGCAGCAGCTTCAGCGGTTCGCCCGCATCCGGTGCAGACACCTGCGGCGCGCCCGCCTGCTGCGTGCCCAGCAGATAGGCACCCGCCACCAGGCCGACCATGCCGATTGCGAGCACCGCCAATTGTTTCGGGTTCAATTGCATGTCGGCCTCCTTCCTGTTGTATCCGGTTTCGGTAGGGTGGGCACGTTTTTGTGCCCACGCGGAAACAACCCACTGCGTGGGCAAAAAACGTGCCCACCCTACGCTGGCTGACGTGTTTTGAGT
>JAUSBC010000087.1 GCA_030652215.1 Sideroxyarcus sp. | reverse complement strand
CGCATCGACGGCGTGCTGGAGCAGATCCGCAGCCTGCACAAGACCTACTGGCCCGGCATCCTGGTGCGGCTCAAAGTGCTGTCCGGGATGAAAATCGCCGAGACGCGCGCGCCGCAGGACGGCCGCATTTCGTTGCGTCTGTCCGGCCGCCCCATCGATTTCCGGGTCGCTTCGCATCCCACCTCGCACGGCGAGAACCTGGTGCTGCGTATTCTGGATCGCCAGAAAGGCCTGGTACAAATCAACCAGCTCGGCCTGGACGATGCGGCGCTGAACACGCTCAAAGCCATCATCGCCAAGCCGGAAGGCATTGTGCTGGTGACCGGCCCGACCGGTTCAGGCAAAACAACCACGCTGTATTCGGTGCTGAACCACGTCAACACCGAGTCGGTGAACATCATGACCCTGGAAGATCCGGTGGAATACCCCATTCCGCTGATCCGCCAGAGCTCGGTGAACGAGGCGGCTAAACTGGACTTCGTCACCGGCATCCGCTCCCTGATGCGGCAAGACCCGGACATCATCCTGGTCGGCGAAATCCGCGACCACCCGACCGCCGAAATGGCGTTCCGCGCCGCCATGACCGGCCATCAGGTGTATTCGACGCTGCACACCAACTCCGCCATCGGCGCGATTCCGCGTCTGCTCGACATCGGCATCCTGCCCGACATCATGGCCGGCAACATCATCGGCATCGTCGCCCAGCGACTGGTGCGCATACTGTGCCGCCACTGCAAGTACCCGTACCACCCGGATCACACGGAGTGCAAGATGCTCGGTGTGCGCCACGACGAAAACATCACCATTTACCGCGCCGCCGGCTGCGATGCCTGCCACCATCAGGGCTATTCGGGACGGCAGGCAATCATGGAAATCCTCAAGCTGGACGGCGATATGGACGACCTGATCGCACGCCGCGCCAGCATCCGCGATTTGAAAAACAACGCGCTGGAGCACGGCTTCCGCCCGCTGGCGCAGGACGGCATCCGCCGCATCCTGCAGGGTGTGACTTCCATCGCCGAAGTCTCGCGCGTGGTCGACCTGAGCGACCGGATGTAATCCGACCCCATGGCGCTCTACTCCTACAAGGCAATCGACAGCGCCGGCAAATCCGTCAAGGGACTGCAGGATGCGGCCAACCTGATCGACCTCGAACAGCGTTTGAAACGAACGGGCATCGACCTCATCAGCGCCAAGGAAGAAGAAAACAAGGTCAGTTTCGGCGGCGGCAGGATCAAGCGCCCCGACCTCATCACTTTCTTCTTCAATCTCGAACAACTCGTGCGCGCCGGCGTGCCCTTGCTGGAGTGCCTGGGCGACCTGCGCGACAGCATGGAAGAGCCGGCCTTTCGCGAAATCATCGCCAGCCTGATCGAATCCATCGAAAGCGGTAAAAAACTTTCTCAGGCAATGGCGGAACACCCCAACGCTTTCGACAAGATCACCGTCAGCCTGACCAGCGCGGGCGAGGAAAGCGGACGTCTGGTGGATGTTTTTCAGCATCTCACCGACTCGCTCAAGTGGCAGGACGAAATGGCCTCGCAAACCAAGACCATGATGATTTATCCGGCTTTCGTCGGCACCATCGTGTTGGCCATCACCTTCTTCCTGATGATCTATCTGGTGCCGCAACTGGTCGGCTTCATCAAGGGCATGGGGCACGAAATTCCGCTGCAGACGCGCATGCTGCTGGCAACTTCCGCCTTCTTCGTCGATTACTGGTATGTCCTCCTGCTGACCCCGCCGGCCCTGATCGCCATCTACAAGATTGCCCTCATTAGCAACCCAGGCTTGCAATACCATCTGGACAATTTCAAGCTGCACGTGTGGCCGACCGGCCCCATCCTGCGCAAAATCATCCTGGCGCGTTTCGCCAACACCTTCGCGATGATGTACAGTTCCGGCATCACCATTCTGGATTGCATTGCAAACTCGCGCGACCTGGTCAACAACCAGGTCATCGCCCGTAGCCTGCAAAACGTGATGCACGAAATCGAATCTGGTAAAAATCTGACGCAGAGTTTCCAGCAGACCGGCATCTTCCCGCCGCTGGTGGTGCGCATGCTCAAAGTGGGCGAAGCGACCGGGCAACTGGACCAGGCCCTGCTCAATGTCAGCTATTTTTACGACCGCGACGTGAAAGACTCGATTAAGAAGGTGCAAGCATTGATCGAACCGACCATGACCATCATTCTCGGGGCATTGCTGGGCTGGGTGATGCTGTCGGTACTGTCGCCCATCTACGACATCATCAGCAAGGTGAAAATGTAAATGGCTCGCACTCTACTCTTCATCAGCGCCGACGCTTTCCACGCCACCATCTGGAATGGCGGCATGCTGGGCACGACGCAGACATTCAGCAATGATGCCAACGGCCGCGAAAATTTCTCCGCATTCCTGAAACACCATCGCGACCCGGCCTACATGCTGGTTGACGTCATCGAGGAAGACTTCCGGCTGGAAACCGTGCCGCACCTTTCCGGCTCCGCCCGCAAGGATCTGTTTGCGCGCAAGTTTGAACAGTTCTACCGAGGCACACCGTTCCGCCAGGCGCTCCTGCTGCAGCGTCAGACGGAAGGGCGCCGCGACGACGAAATGCTGTTTTCCGCGCTGACCAACCCGCAGCGCATTTCCCCCTGGCTGGATGCCCTGCTCGTCAACCGCATCCCGCTCATCGGCATCTACTCGCTGCCCAACATCAGCACCCCCCTGATCAAGGACACCCCTTCGGATCACATCCTGCTGCTGTCCTGGGAAAAAGATGCGGGCTTGCGCCAGACCTATTTCAACAACAAGCGACTGCATTTCTCGCGCCTGATCCCGGTCAACGGCAACGGATCGTTCACCGAATCCGTGGCCACCGAAACGCCGCGCACGCAACAGTACCTGAAAAGCCTGAGCCTGCCCCCGCCCGGCGAAGTACTGGACGTGTACATCATCTGCCATGCCCGGGACCGGAGCGCGCTGCAAGCCAGCCTGGAAAGCAACAGCGAACTGCGCTACACCTACCTGGACATTCAGGAACAGGGCAAACGCGTCAAATCGAAGAACAACTTCTCCGATTCGGATGCCACCCCGCTGCTCCTGCACCTGCTTGCCAGCAAGGCGCCGGGCAGCCACTACGCAAATTCAGACCACACCCATTTCTACATGCTGTGGCAATTGCGCCGTCTCCTGTTCCTGCTCGCGGCCGCAACCGCTCTCGCCGGCATACTATGGAGCGGCATGGCATTCTGGCAGGGCGAAATTTACGACGAAGAAACCGAACCGCTGCTGGTGGAAACGGAACGCAACAATCAGCAAGCGCAGCAAATTCAGCAAGGCTTTGCCAACACCACCGTTCCGGCCGCCGATATGAAAACAGCCGTGCTGCTCTCGCGCAAGCTGAGCCAGTACACGCCGCCCGCGGAAGAAATCCTGCGCGAACTGACGCTCGTGCTGGACAAATTTTCGCAGGTCAAAGTCGCCAAGCTCGCCTGGCAAGCCAGCGCGGCGGATGCGCCCCCCTCCGCCTATCCGGCACAAGTCATCACACTGGAAGGCAGTCTTGCCGACTTCGGCGCCGAGCATCGCAGGGCGCTCAACTACCTTGAGCGCTTCCAGCAAGCGCTCACCCAACAGGGATATACTGTCATCGCGCAAAAACTGCCGCTGGATGTCAGTTCCAAAGGCAGCCTGAGCGGCGACGCCAGTATCGCCGGTAGCGGCGGCGCGCAATTCACGCTGAAGATCATCTGGAGGCAGACCGAATGAGCTTCTCCAAAGCCGACCTCGCAGACATGAAATGGAGCTTGGGCACCCTGCTGCTCAGCATCGCGCTGAGCGGCGCGATCATCTATCTGAGCGGAAATTATCTGGAGCAATCGCTCAAAGACCGGCAAGCCGCGCAAAACCAGCTCAGCGAATCGCGCACGCACCTCCTTGCCATGCAGAACGACCAGGAGAACATGTCCTCGTATGCGCTGGAATACAACGCGCTGCTGGCACAAAAAGTAATCGGCAACGAACAGCGGCTGGACTGGATGGAAGGCCTGGAAGCACTGCGCCAGCAAGGCGCCGTGCTCGATTTCAAATACACCATCGCTCCGCAACAAGCCTACGCCCCCAACCCGCCCGTCGATGCAGGCAACTTTCAACTGAGCCGCAGCAGCATGTCGCTGCAAATCGACTTGCTGCACGAAGAACAACTGCTGCGCCTCCTCGCCGAAATGCGCAAGCAAATGAACGGCTGGTTCATGCTGGACGGCTGCTCACTCTCCAGAACCGATCCCCTCGGCGGTCTCGCCCCGCTCAAGGCGGAATGCAGCGGCGGCTGGTTCACCCTGAAGAACAGGAACGCGCCATGAGCAAATACCTGATCCCGCTACTGCTCGCATGCCTGCTCCCCGCCGCCCAGGCGGACGAACTGGGACGCTTATTCTTTACCCCGCAACAACGCCAACAGTTGGAGTACCAGACAACCAATGGCAGCGGCGACTCGACAGACGAAACCACCCGCAATTACATCATCGTCAACGGCGTGGTCCAGAAACAAGGCGGCAAGCGCACAGTGTGGGTCAACGGCACCGCGCAGGAAGACGGGCGCAGCAACGGCAAGAACCCGGCAAGCGCCAGCGTGACCCCGCCGGGCAAACCGAATTCGGTGCGGCTCAAGGTCGGCCAACGACTGCTGATCGCGCCCGCCGCACCAGAAGAAAACCAGTAGGCCGGCGGCGCACCGTGAATCTCCTGCGCGCAATCCCTCCCAAGAAGCAACGCCAGCATGGCGCTGCGTTGATGGTGATGCTGGTGATCCTTATCCTGGGGATTACCACCGCATTGGTTAACTCGCTCAGTTCCTCGGCTATTCAATCGGCACGTCAAGAATCGTCTGCGATTGCAATGGCGCAAGCAAAAGATGCCTTGATTGCTTTTGCCGTCACTTATGGTGATATCCATCCAGCACTCACCTACCACACCTTTTTGCCTTGCCCGGATATAGACGCAACAGGTATTACGGGGGACGGCATTGAACATGGTACTTGCGGCTTGACTGATGCGAACACGGTGGGTCGACTGCCCTGGAAATCTTTGGAACTACCTGCGCTACGTGATGGCGCGAATGAATGCCTGTGGTATGCCGTTTCCGGTAATTATAAAAACAACCCAAAAACCGCAACAATGAATTGGGACAATTTAGGAAAACTCAGGCTTTACGCGACTGATGGAAATGAAATCGCACCAAATGAGATTGTTGCCATGATCATGGCACCTGGCGCCGTTTCTTATACAGCCACCCAAGACCGCTCTGGCACTGGCGCACCTATCTGCGGCGGCAATTTCACTCCTTCAGCCTATCTGGATAATGACACCGTACATAACATCAATAACGCCGACATCTCAGTTGGAAAGTTCATTCTGCCGCACCAACACCGTGATGCCAACGACAACGTCACCCTCTCAATCAACGATCAGTTCATTTACATAACTCGTCAGGATATTTGGTCGGCACTGCAAAAGCGCAGTGATTTTGCGGCCCAAATCGGCTTACTGTTGGACGATGTCCATTTTCGTCTGCAAGTAGAAACAGGTCATGTAGAAACTATTACTATCGCAGGCACCAAAGGTACTGACAACCTGAATTGTGCTGCCATCAGCAATGCAGCCAACCAAAGGTTCTGCAACAACTGGAAAGAGATGTTGCTCCTCACTCAACTTTCAACTCCTGCACCCATCACAATCAATAGTGCGTCAACCGCCGCCTGTAACCGGGTGCTCGTGTTTGGTGGGCAAAAGGCCGCATGGCAAGCTCGCATATCCATTACCGACAAGGGTAATCCAGATAACTATCTTGAAGGCGTAAATCTGACTTCCTTTGCCATACCAACCGCCAGTTCAAGCGACTTTATTGGCACATTGAACTTTAGCGCAATCAATCCGAGTGCCGACCTGTTAAGGTGCCTGCCATGAAATACATCAAACCGACTCAAAACCGCGCTGCCGGTTTCACTTTGGTCGAGATCGCCATCGTCCTGCTGATCGTCACATTGTTGATGACCGGCTTGGTCCCATCCATATCTAGCCAGATCGAGCAAGGCCGCAGAAATGAAGCCGGCAAATACATGAATGAAGTTCGCGATGCGCTTGTTGGCTACGCCCTCGCAAACAAATTTCTTCCCTGCCCGGACACCGACAATGACGGATATGCAAACGCCTGCGCTACACCTGCCATCGGCAAATTGCCATACAAGGATTTAGGAGTGACAGCCAAAGATGCACACGGGGCGACACTGGAGTATGGCGTTACCAATGCATTCGCCGACAGTGGTACACCATTTACGCTGGCCACACCAGGCGCAATCAAGATTTGCACTACTTCTCTTTCTTGCTCAGGCGCCACGGCGCTAACCGAAACAGCCGTAGCCGTTATTGTTTCGCGTGGCGCCAATTGGTCAACTCCACCATTAGGAGATGAGCTTGAGAACGCCAATAGCGACGTCAAATTTGTCAGCCATGACATCACATCCGGTTTCGATGATCAGGTGATCTGGATCTCGCCTAACATCCTGTTCAACCGCATGGTCGCCGCAGGCCAACTACCATAGGCTCTGCACAAGCTCGGCCACTGCACATATCTTCCGGCACAACTTCGGCCCACCCCGCTTTGCGTTTCGCGGCCAAATCTGATTCCGCATAATGTTTGAAACGCTGCAAACCTACCTAACCAACGATCTCAGCCTGTGGGGATTGTTCATTTCCAGTCTGCTCGGCGCCACGCTGCTACCGGGCGGTTCGGAATTCGTGCTGGCCGGGGTGCTGACACTTCATCCTGAAGCGTTCTGGCCGGCGCTGCTGGTCAGCTCGTTTGGCAACACCTTGGGCGGGATGATTACGTTCGGCATGGGGCGTATGTTGCCGTTGCCGCTGGACGGCAGCGATGTGGTCCCCGCGCAAGGGCAGAGGCGGCAACTCAAACATGTGGCGCAGGTCAGGAAGTACGGTGTGTTTTCGCTGTTGTTTGCGTGGGCGCCGCTCATAGGCGATGCACTGTGTCTCTCCGCCGGCTGGTTACGCCTTAACTGGTGGCAGGCTGCGCTGTTCATGGCGGTCGGCAAATTTGCGCGCTATTGGGTGATCGCGGCCGCCATCCAGAGTTAATCCGGCACGCCGGAAGCGCACTTTCCCCGTCGTTTTCCCCATTGCGTCCGCAGGTTATACATAATACATTCGCTACCTGACCATCAGAGTCGTGTTCTATGGATAAGCGCCTGACGCCTGCCAGAATCGCCCTGTTGTACGCTGCCTTTGCCAGCCTCTGGATTTTTGCATCCGACAAATTGTTGCTGCTTGCCGTGCCCGACCCTGCCTTGCTGGTGCAGATCGGCATGTACAAAGGCCTGGCTTTTGTTCTCGTTACGACGCTGCTGCTTTATCTGCTGCTGCAAACGTTGGTCATCCAGACGGCCCACGCCTACGCGACTAACGCGGCGGGCAACGGCGCACTCAAGACACGCAACCTGATTGCCATCTTCTTGTGCCTGGCGTTGATCGTGCCGCTGTTCGGCTACGGCATTTCCAGAATATATGGCCCGCGCATACAGCAAACCGCAATCGACGATCTTTCCGCCGTCGCGCAGTTGAAAGCGGCCCAGGTGGAGACCTGGCTGCAGGAACGACGCAACGATGCGGACGAGCTCGCCGAGAATGCCGGCTTCAAGGACAGGCTCGAACAATGGTTGAAGCACGGGGACATGCAGGCCCGGTCTTTCATGCTTTCACGCATCGAAACGCTTTCCCGTACACGGCACAACGACCCCGTGTTGCTGTATACGGACGGGCGCCGCGTGATGTCCGCCGGCGTCGCACCCGACCCTGTCGCGGAAAAGGTCTGGCGGCAACTGCTGTCGCTTGCGCTGAGCAGCGGAGCGACGCAGCGTAGCGATTTGTACCGCGACGGCAGCGGCAAAATCCGCCTGGATTACGTCGTGCCCCTGCGCCTGTCCGGGCCGCAACGTACGTTGGGTTTCGTTGTGTTGCGCGCGCCGGTCGAGCAATTCCTGTTTCCGCTGATTCAATCCTGGCCCACCGCGAGCCCCAGCGCCGAGACAGTGCTCGTGCGCAGGGACGGCGACCACATACTATTCCTGAACGAATTGCGCCATCGCAAGGGTACGGCACTGTCTCTGCGGTTGCCGCTGGCGGGTTCAGGAATGCCCGGCGCCGCCTCCATGGTGGCAAACGCGCCGCTCACGCTGGACGCCGTCGACTATCGCCACGTCCGCGTACTGGCGGCCACACGCCAGATCGTGGGTACCGACTGGCATCTGGTATCCAAGGTGGATCGGGACGAGGTAATGGCGCTGCTCAGCGAGATGCTGTTCTGGGTAAGCCTGGTGGCGATCATTGCCGTCATGGTGGTGGCAAGTGCCGTACTGATGCTGTGGCGCCAGCAGCAGCGCCTGCACTTGATGGAGATGGATGCCCGGACGGCCGACAAGGACAGGCAACTAAAATTATTTTACGACCTGCCCTTCATCGGCATGGCGATCAGCTCCCCCACCAGTAAAGCCTGGCTCTATGCCAACGACCATTTGTGCAACATGCTGGGATATACGCATGAAGAATTGCTCAAGACCACCTGGGCAGACATCACCCACCCGGACGACCTTGCTTTAAACGTAAGAGAATTCGAGCGCATGAAGACGGGCGAGATCGACGGCTACACGCTGGAAAAACGTTTTCTGCGCAAGGACGGCACGCCTATCACCGTCAATCTCGACATCAAGTGCACACGCGGGACCGACGGCAGCGTGAGCCATATCGTCGCAATGATAGAAGACATCACCGAGCGCAAGCGCACCGAGCGGGCATTGCGCGAAAGCGAGGACCGCTTCCGCAACATCTTTGCCAATGCAATCGACGGAATACTGCTTGCGGACCCCGAGACCCGGAAGTTCGTGATGGCAAATCCGGCCATCGAGCGCATGCTGGGCTACGGCCACGACGAGATACTCTCCATCGGAGTGGAAGACATCCATCCCACGGAAAAGCTGCTCGACATCCTCGATGGATTCAGAAAACAATTCGCCGGCGAGATGACGCTCGCTCCCGAGTTGCCGGTAAAGCGCAAGGACGGTTCGGTGTTTTACGCCGACGTTAACGCTTCGCCGGTCACCATCGACGGCAAGACTTATTTGATGGGCGTTTTCCGCGACATCAGCGAACGCAAGACTGCGCAGCAGGCGTTGCGCGAAAGCGAGGACCGCTTCCGCAGCATCTTTGCAAACTCCCTGGACGGAATCGCGCTGATCGATGCCGAAACCAGAAAGTTCGCCATGACCAATCCGGCGTTGGAACACATGCTGGGCTACGACCATGAGGAACTTGGCAGCATTGGCATCTCCGACATTCATCCTGAGGAAGTACTACCCGAGGTCCAAGAGGGATTCAACGATCGGTTGTCCGGCGCTGACATGCCTTTGCTGGATTTACCCATGAAGCGCCGCGACGGCTCCGTCTTCTACGCCAACATCAATGCCGGCCCCATGACCATCGAAGGCCGGAGCTACATGATGTCGACCTTCCGCGACATTACCGAACGCAAGAAGACGGAAGATGCATTGCGCCAGTCCGCCACGGTGTTCGAGAACAGCCACGACGGCGTAACCATCACAGACCTGGACGGACGCATCCTGGCGGCGAACCGCGCGTTCCTGAAAATCTCCGGCTACAGCGAAGCCGAGGTGCTGGGACAGAATCAGAGCATCCTCCATTCCGGCCGCCAGGACAGGGATTTCTACCAGAAGATGTGGGCTGCCATCCGGGAAACCGGATACTGGCAGGGCGAGATCTGGAACCGGCGCAAGAACGGCGAAATTTTCCCCGAGTGGCTGACCATCAGTGCCGTAAGAAATTCGAGCGGTGTAACCACTCATTACGTGGGCACCTTCTCCGACCTCAGCCAGATCAAACAATTCGAGGAACGCGCGGAGCATCTGGCGCACTACGACCCGCTCACCAACCTGCCCAACCGCCTGTTGCTGCAATCGCACCTGACTCATTCCCTGACGCATTCGCAGCGGCACCACCGCAAAGTCGGCGTGTTGTACTTCGACCTGGACCGCTTCAAGAACATCAACGACAGCATGGGCTATCCGGTCGGCAACGAGTTGCTGGTTGCGCTGACCTCGCGCCTGTCTTCCAATTTACAGGCCGAAGACATGCTCGCCCGCATCGGCGGCGACGAATTCCTGCTGGTGCTGGAGCACATGAACGGCCCGGAGGATGCGGCCATCAAGGCGCGCGCGTTGCTGGAATTGCTGACGCAGCCTTTCGTGTTGTCCGGCGCACAGGAAGTGTTTCTCGGCGCCAGCATCGGCATCAGCGTGTTCCCGGATGACGGCGACACTGCCGACCAGTTGATCCAGCACGCCGATGCCGCCATGCACCAGGCGAAAAAGCAGGGGCGCAACACCTACCGTTTCTACATCGACTCGCTCACGCGCGCCGCCGGCGAGCACCTGGAACTGGAAACCCGGCTGCGCCACGCGATAGCTGCCCACCAGTTGCAGGTCTATTACCAGCCGCAGGTGGACATCGCCAGCGGCCGCATCGTCGGCGCCGAAGCGCTGGTGCGCTGGCTAGACCCCGAACGCGGCCTGATCCAGCCTTTCTACTTCATTCCGCTGGCCGAGGAAACCGGCCTGATCGACGCTATCGGCGAGTTCGTGTTGAAGGAAACCTGCATGCAGGGCGTGCGCTGGATACAGGACGGCTTGCCGTTCCTGACGCTGGCCGTCAATCTTTCGCCGCACCAGTTCCTGCGCGGCGACATCGCGGAACTGGTCGCAAAAGTGCTGGCGGAAACCGGCTTCCCCGCAGACCGGCTGGAACTGGAACTGACGGAGAGCGCACTGATGGAGCAGGAGGAAACTGCGGTAAAAATGCTGCATATGCTGCGCGCGCAGGATATCCGTCTGGCCATCGACGATTTCGGCACCGGTTATTCCTCGCTGTCCTACCTCAAACGCTTTCCGCTCGACATCCTGAAGATCGACAAGAGCTTCGTGGACGACATCCCATTCCATAAAGACGACATGGAAATCGCTTCCACCATCATCGCGATGGGACACATACTGGGCTTCAAGGTGCTGGCCGAGGGCGTGGAAACCGCCGAGCAACTCGCCTTCCTGCAGTCCAAAGGCTGCGACCTTTACCAGGGTTATCTCACCAGCCCGCCCGTGTCGGCCGCAGAATTTGCAAAACTATTGAAGTGAAAACCCGTGCCAACCCTGCCGTCCGGCCGACGACCCCGCACAATATTCCTCTCACAATGGTTTGCACAACGCGCCCGCAATGGCATTATATGGGCATGAACAACCCGACCCAGCCCCGCCCATGAGCCTGTTCAAAGTCATGCAGTTCAATATGCAGTTCGGCCAGATATGGGTTGAGGACGAAGGCGAACAGGCTCCCATCGATCTCGATCTGACCATCGAAGAAATACACAGACGCAATGCCGACATCATCATGCTGCAGGAAGTGGAGCATGCGCAGAGCGGCGGTGTGCAAATCGACCCGCCGCCCAATTACACCCGCTTGAAGGCGGCACTCGCCGGTTACCACAGCTATTTTTCCTACCCGAAAGCCGATGCGCGCGAGCTGCCGTTCGGCATCGGCCTGGCCATTTTCTCCAAAACGCCGTTGCGCGACACCTTCCGCCTCGACCTGCCTTCGCCGCCCATCGAATTCGAATTCGACGGCGAAAAGAAAACCCCCACCGACCGCCTGCTAATCGGCGCCAAGACCACGCTGCACGGGCGCGAGGTGCACCTGTTCAACACGCACCTGCTGGCGTACTTCATGCTCAAATCTTCGAGCGAAGTTAACCCCGAACAACGCCGTCTCGTGGTCGACCAGTTACGCAACGTGAGCGGCCCCGCGCTGATCGCCGGGGATTTCAACGTCAGCAACCGCGATTCACTGGTGCGCCAGTTTACCGAGGCGGGTTACAAAACCGTGCAGGAAGCGGAAGTCACCTGGCGCCAGCGCCCCTATGTACTCGACCACATCTTCCACAACCGGCATCTGCGCCCAGTGCGCTACAACGTAAAACCCACCGACGCATCCGATCACCACATCCTGATTGCCGAATTCGATTTCACGGAATAACTGCGGCACCCTGCCGCACCGCTCTCTCCTGCGCTTTCCCCCAATGTATTAAATAGCCATGTAGGTTGGGCAGAGCGAATGGGTAACGGCGCAGCCGTTGGGACCCATCGGCCTCCCCCTTGCGGGGGAAGCGTAGCGTGCCCAACAATACCGTCATAAACAACACCCACCGTCATTCCCCCGCTTCAATATCGCCTGTCTCGCCCGTATCCGGGTTTCCCTCAAAACGTTGGGCACACTTCGTTTTGCCCAACCTACGTCAACTGTGCCCGATGCCGTGATTTCCGCTGCCGAGCCGCAGCGCGCCCCTTTATCGCGTTCTATTGCCTCCCGAAAAATTCCTTGCACATGAGAATCATTATCATGTAGGATGCGAATCATTCTCACTTCCATAACTCTTCCAAGGAGACAACATGAATCGCCAAACCCTCGAATTAGCCGGCTTGCTGGCTTGCATAAGCGCCACCCTGTCCTTCCCGGCCCAAGCCCTGGAATACCCCATCGGCACACCGCAGCAACGCAACGGCATGGAAATCGCCGCCGTTTATCTGCAGCCGGTGACCATGGAGCCGGACGGCATGATGCGCAAGGCCGAAGAGTCCGACGTGCACATGGAAGCGGACATCCACGCGCTGTCCAGCAATGCCAACGGCTTCGAGGAGGGCGCATGGATACCCTACCTGACGATCAAATATGAAGTCACCAAGCAGGGCAGCAGCGAGAAGATCAGCGGCGACTTCATGCCGATGGTGGCCAACGACGGCCCGCACTACGGCGACAACATCAAGCTCATGGGTCCGGGCAAATACACGGTCAAGTACACCATCTCCCCGCCGGGATCGGATCACCACAGCCACTTCGGCCGCCACACCGACCGCCTGACCGGCGTGCGCCCTTGGTTCAAGACCTTCGACGCGGAATATGAATTCACTTATGTCGGCATCGGCAAAAAAGGAGGCTATTGAGATGCCTCCGTTCCGACAAAACCATCTGGCCATCGCGCTGGCCGGCGCGATGCTGCTGGGCGCGGCCCCCGCGATTGGCGCCGACCAGAGTGAGCAGATCAGGGCGTTGGAGCAGCGCATCAAGGCACTGGAACAAAACGATGCCGACATGAATGCCGCACTCGAGAGCGACCGCATCAGCGACAAGGACCCGGAAGTCGTCATGCGCCTGAAGGACATCGAATTCCGCACGCTGTCTATGCAGAAGCAGGCGCGCACCATCGAATCGCTGGAAGGCATCACCGTTGGCGCGAGTCTCGTCATGGTGGCGCAAAGCGCCGGCAAGTCGGCGGTGGCCGCGGGCACGCAAGCCAGCGCGCTCAACTACCGCGGCGATGTGTCGGTCACGCTGCCGGGCGGCGAGATCGGCAATGCCGAAGGCGCCATCTTCACCCAGTTCCGCCTCGGCCAGGGCGCCGGGCTGGCATTGAACAACACACTGACCGGCACGCCCAATTCCACCGCCTTCCAGCTCACCAACCCGGACGACTCCAGCGCGCTGCTGGCCCAGGCCTGGTACCAGCTGGATATGCCGCTGCCGTTCGGCGGCTTCAAACCGCATTCGCGCGAACACCTGGAAATCAACGTCGGCAAAATAGACCCGTTCGTGTTCTTCGACCAGAACGCGGCGGCGGACGACGAGTCGGCCAAATTCCTCAACAACGTATTCGTGCACAACCCGCTGCTGGATTCGGGCGGCGATGCGGGCGTGGATGCCTACGGCTTCACGCCGGGCATTCGCGTCGCCTACGTCAACGAAACCGACAAACCGGTGCGCTGGAGCGTCTCGCTGGGCGTGTTCGGCGCGGGCAGCGGTGCGGGATACGAGCGCACTTTCAGTTCGCCTTTCGTCATCGGCCAACTGGAATTCGGCACCAAGTTGTTCGAGGGACTGGACGGCACCTACCGTCTCTATGTCTGGCGCAACGGCCAGACCACGGCTTACCAGAACGAATTCGATACGGCCGTCGAACGCCATTCCGGCTGGGGTGCGAGCGTCGACCAGCGCGTCGGCGATGCGCTGACCGTATTCGGGCGCTACGGCAACAACCTGAGCGGAAACGTACGCTTCGACCAGGCGCTGACGCTGGGCTCGGAGTTCGGAGGCACCTACTGGAACCGCAGCGGCGACGCACTGGGCATCGCGCTGGGCTGGGTGCGCACCAGCGACGGCTTCCGCGCCGGCTCCGCAACGCTGGATGCCGATGCCGACGGCAATCCGGATTTCGGCTATGCGGCAACGGGCGCCGAACAACTGCTGGAGATCTACTACCGCATGCGCATCAACGGGCAACTGGAGTTGTCTCCGGATGTCCAATTGCTACGTCGCCCGGGCGGTGACAACACCGCAGCGAACGCGACCATTATCGGCTTGCGGGCCAAGACCAGCTTCTAGGACGGCAGCGGCCCGCCGCCGTCAACCAACCAACAGGAGAGATCAAAATGGAACTCGACAAAAACAAGGCGATTGATCTGCTCAACAAGATCATGGAGCTGGAACTGGCAGGCGTCGTGCGCTACACCCACTACGCGTTGATGGTGTTCGGCTATAACCGCATTCCCGTCGTGTCCTGGCTGCAGGCCCAAGCCGACGAAGGTCTGGTGCATGCGCGGCGCGCGGGCGAGTTGATCACGCATCTGGGCGGACACCCCTCGCTGGCCATCGGGCCGCTGCTGGAAAGCCACCAGCACGATGTCGGCGACATCCTGCGCGAGTCGATGGCGCATGAAACCGAAGCCAAAAATGCCTACTACGCATTGCTGGAAGTGGCGCGCGACCGTTCCGTCCTGCTTGAGGACTACGCGCGCGAACTGATCAGCGAGGAAGAACTGCACTTCGGCGAAGTGGACAAGATGCTGCGCAAGCCCGGCTCCACCGAAACATTCTCGGTCTGATGCATATCCTGCCCGCAGTCGGCATGCCGGGTGCGGACAGCTTGTAAGTTGTTAATTTTTTCGCGGGCGCTTGCGACCCGCGCCAGGGAGAAATGTTGATGCGTAACTGGAATTTAATGCGTGCGGCCATTGCGTTTTGCGTTGCGACGGCGTCTGCACAACCGTCTTTTGTCGCGGCAGACGAACTGCCCACCTTCCTGCTCACGGCGAAAGACGGACGTTTTTATCCGGAAACCATAGAAGTGCCGGCCGGGCAGAAGTTCAGGCTCACCATCAAGAACGAAGGTCCCGGCCCGGAAGAATTCGAAAGCCTGGAACTGCGCAAGGAGACCGTGCTTGCGGAAGGAGTGACGCGCACGCTGGTGTTCGCCCCGATGAAACCGGGCACTTATAAATTCTTTGGCGAATTCCATCTGGATACCGCCAAAGGCCAGATCATCGCCAAATAGGAGAACGCCGTGGGCAATACTTTTTTCATCGTGTGGCGCGAGAGCGTCGAAGGCATCCTGGTCGTGGGCATCCTCTATGCGTGGCTCAAAGCGCAGCCCGAAGGCGCGCGCGGCATGCATTACCTGTGGGGCGGCGTGGTTGCGGGGCTGGCGCTGGCCGGCCTGCTCGCGCTGGCGATGATGGGCGTGTACAGCAGCCTGGACGGCGACGCCGTGGATTATTTCCAGCTCGGCATGATGCTGGTCGCGGCCGCGCTGATCACGCAGATGGTGTTCTGGATGCGCCGGCACGGGCGCACGTTGAAAAAGGAAATGGAAACCGGTCTGCAGCGCGCAACTGAAAACGCCAACTGGATGGGCGTCACAGTCATCGCCATGCTCGCGGTCGCGCGCGAAGGCGCGGAGACGGTGATCTTCCTTTACGGCACCGGCATGTCGCAACACGGCATGGATTTCGTGCAATTCCTCGCGGCCGGTGCAGCCGGCTTCGCGCTCGCGCTGGTCACCTTCTGGCTGCTGGTGCGCGGCGGACGCACGCTATCGTGGAAACACTTCTTCGTCGTCAGCGAAACCCTGCTGCTGTTGCTCGCCGCCGGACTGCTGGTCGGCGGGGTGGAGAAGATGATTGGCTACGACTGGGTTCCGGCACTGGTCGATCCGGTGTGGGACAGTTCTTTCCTCCTCGACGACAACGCCGCCGCCGGCAACCTGATCGCCGCCCTCACCGGCTACCGCGCGCAACCAGCGCTGACCTTGCTGCTGGTGTATGGCGCGTACTGGGCGCTGGTGCTGGGGTGGCCGCGGTTGCAGAGGCGGATGTCATAACAAAAGCTGACGTAGGGTGGGCATTGCGCCGTATGAAATTCACCTGCCGAACAATAGTAGGTTGGGCAAAGCGTAGCGTGCCCAACAAATGAGGGCATGCTTATTGGTGTTGGGCACGCTGCGCTTTACCCAACCTACGCAGGTGGTGCTGGGGTGGCTGCGGTTGCAGAGGCGGGCGTCATAACAAAAGCTGACGTAGGGTGGGCATTGCGCCGTATGAAATTCACCTGCCCAACCTACGCAGCTTTGCTCTGTGATCTCTGTGGCTTAAACAGGTTTTTTATTATCATGAAAATGGAACAACCGATCTTCCTGCAACCCGCCCCCGCGCTGCCCGCCACGCGCCTGCAGCGTCTGGGCGATGCCATGCAGCGGCACAAGCATTTCATCATCGGCATCCAGTGGGCGGTGGTGGTTTTCTATCTGCTGCTGGTGACGGTGCCCGCGTTCCTGCCGTTGCCGGATATCGATGCCAGCATACTGAACAATCTCACGCTGCTCGCGCAGTTTCTGTTCTGGGGCATCTGGTGGCCGTTCGTTATTCTTTCCATGTTCGCATTCGGCCGCGTGTGGTGCGGCGTGTTTTGTCCGGAAGGCACGCTCACCGAACTCGCGAGCCGCCACGGCATGGGCCGTGCGGTGCCGCGCTGGCTGAAGTGGGGCGGCTGGCCCTTCGTGGCTTTCGTGCTCACCACGGTCTATGGCCAACTGGTGAGCGTGTACGAATATCCCAAGGCCGTGCTGCTGATACTGGGCGGCTCCACCGTCGCCGCAGTCGCCATCGGACTGGTCTACGGCCGCGGCACGCGCGTGTGGTGCCGCCACCTGTGCCCGGTCTCGGGTGTGTTCGGCCTGCTCGCGCGACTCGCGCCCGTGCATTTTCGCGTCGACCGCGACGCATGGGATGCCGCCCCTTCCCCTCATCGGCAGCGCGTTAACTGCGCACCGCTGATCGACATGCGGCGCATGAAGAGCGCTTCCGAATGCCATATGTGCGGGCGATGCAGCGGACACCGCGATGCCGTGAAGCTGGCGGCGCGCCTGCCCGGTTCCGAAGTCGCCAGCCTGCAGCCCGCCGACGCCAAAGCGTGGGAAGCCCGGCTGCTGGTGTTCGGCATCATCGGCACGGCAGTGGGCGCATTCCAGTGGTCGGCCTCGCCCTGGTTCGTGACGGTCAAGACGCAAGTCGCCACCTGGCTGATCGAGCGCGACTCTTACCTCCTGCTGCAGGACAACGCACCCTGGTGGCTGCTGACGCATTACCCCGAAGCCAACGATGTGTTCACCTGGCTGGACGGACTCGGTGTACTCGCTTACATCGCGGCCACGGCGCTCGTGCTGGGCGGCTGGGTCACCCTCTGCCTGCGGCTCGCCGGTTCGCTGGTGCCGGGCAACGCGAAACAGAACGGACGCTGGCTCGCCTATGCCCTCATCCCGATGGGCGGCCTGGGCGTGTTTCTGGGTTTGTCCGCGCTCACCGTCACGCTGCTCAAGGCCGAAGGCGTCGCCATGCCGTGGCTGCCCGAAGTACGCGGTGCACTGCTGGCGCTGGCGGCACTGTGGAGCCTGCGGCTGGGATGGCGCATGACGTTCGCCCTGCCCGGCATTTCCGCAGTTGGCGCAGGGGCAGCGTTGACCTGTCTTGCCGCCGCCATCGCCGGCATCGTGCTGCCGTGGACATTCATGTTCTTCCTGTGGTGAAAACCGGATTGCCAGGCTTTGCAGGGGCAGCTACCCCCATGGCGATACCGGGTAGCTCCCTGTAGCCGCACGCTACACCCTACCTTTCTTCAGTTTTCCTTTCCAAAGCGGCAAGCAGCCCATTGGGTTCCTTCGCGGCATTGTTCCCGCCGCGCGATTTCCGTTTCGCCACTCCGGTGTTGTGCTACCCCGCCTCTACTCCGATAGCAGGTTGGCTACAGGCTTCGCCCCCCGAAATTGGTGTCGACGCCTTATTTGTATCCGGGGTCGCACTACGTAACCTTGCGCCAAGCCGACATGAATGCGAATGCGTATCGGCAAGTGTCCGGGGAAGGCAACCGGCGCAGCGGGTAGCCCCCATGCACAAAGGAAATTAGCCTGCCCGCCCCGGCAACTTGCCCGACCAATGCAAGGCCAATCAGGTTAACCGCGAGTTCAGCGAGCACTCAGCCGCAGTGAATCATCCGGTGCGCAAGCACCACCAACCTCAACAGAAGGAGAGATCATCATGCAAAGACAGAAGATAAGTCATCAAGCAGTTCTGGGTGCCCTGCTGGCAATGAGTACGGTCATTGCCGGTTGCGGCGGAAGCTCGTCTGGAGCCGGAGCCAGCCCCGCCGCCACAGTCGCCGGAACCACTTTCGCCGCCCTCGACCTGGGCGGCCCCGCCACCCTCCCGACAGGAGCGGCCGCTGAATTCAGCGCAGCCGTCGCGGTGAACAGCAGCGGCATGATTGTCGGCAGCCACGGCACCGGCACCGTCGTGGCCGCCAAATGGAATGCTTCAAATCCCCAGGCCGCGCTGGTTGAGCTGGCGCCACTGGGCGGCGGAAGCCACAGCGCCGCCTTCGCCGTCAACGATGCCGGCGTCGCGGTAGGCGAGTCGAGCAATGCCGGCGGCACCATCGTGGCGGTCAACTGGCCCGCCAATTCGACCGCCGCCGTCGCCATGAACCCGGGCACCTTGCCGGGCTACCACGCCGCTTACGCCGTCAATTCGACCGGCATTGCGGCGGGCGAAGCGGATGACGGCACGGGCGTCATCCAGGCGGTGTACTGGCCGTCGCTCAGCGACGCGCCGGTCGTGCTCCCGCATCTCGCCCCTGCCAACCCCGGTTCTTCCGCCTTCTCCATCAACGAGGACGGCGTGATCGCGGGTGAGTCGTTAGACAGCGTGGGCCAATTGCGCGCGGTGGCATGGAAACCGGTCAACGGCGTATATGGCGCGCCGGTCGTCATGGTCGCCGTGCAGGGCCAGGTTGGATCCACTGCGACGGGTATCGACAACGCGGGCAATGTCGTCGGCGAAGCCGAGTTCGCCAACGGAAACGTACATGGCGTGGTGTGGAGCTCAACGGGAGCCGTGGTCAGCGATCTGGGCGCCTCCACGTCGGCACAGGCGATCAGCAATGCCGACCGCGTCGTCGGCTATGTGGATGCCCTGAGCAATGCCGAACGCGCCGCGATCTGGAATCGCACCGCCGTCACCGACACGAAAGCGCTCACCCCGGTCAGTCAGGCCCATGGCGTCAACAGCGCCTCGATCATCGTCGGCGTCAGGGATAACCGCGCCTTTGTCGCCAAGCCGCAGTAACGGCCGCACCGTCTTTACTCACAAGGAGATATCACATGAGAACCAAAACAAGCAAATTTGCCCTGTCGGCCGTAACGCTGGCGACAGCCATGGCGCTGGGACTGTGTCAGCCGGCCAACGCCGCGCTGCAGGCGGTCGGCCCGGTCAGCGTCGACAACGGCTTCCCGATCTGGTACGAGGACGCCAACGCTCTGCGCCTTGATCTGTGTCTCGACCAGAACGGCTTTTGCCTCACGGCAGAGCCCAATCCTGCCCTGCCCATCGCTTTCCCGGGCAATTTCGGTCCCGAGGCATTCTGGTGGGCCGCCGAAACCTCGCTGGCCGACAACGGCAACGGCATCACCGGCCTCTTGGTCCTGGCTACCGAGGCGGCTTTCTCCAGCGCCAGCGGAGACGCGGCTGTGGGAGAGCAGATCGTCTTCAACCGCATCCGCCTCCGCGTTGACGTTCCCACCCCCGGCGCCTACACCGTGACCCATCCCTTCGGCTCGCAGACCTACAATGTCGCGGCGGTGGGTCCCGCTGCCGAGATCAACGAAACCGTGGATTTCGGCGCCATCGCCCCAGCCCCAGCCCCCCGAGACTTCGTCACCGCCTTGGGCGGCGCTATCGGACCGTTCCTGACCCGTACCGACAACCAGGTCTTCGTCGAACCGATCAGCGGCAATACCTACATCAGCAATCCGAACACGCCGACTGCCGTCACCGGCAGCCCGACGGGCAACAACCTGTTCAGCGTCGTCGGCCCCGCAGGCACGGCCACAACAAACCAGTTCATCCTGATGGGCAAGGTTTCCGGATGTACCGCGGCCAACCTGGCCCCGGTCGCCGGAAACGACCAGGTGGTAGCCGCAGCGGCGACGCCGATGAAGTTGCGCGTCACGGCCAACGACACGGACGACGCCGGCATTAACAAGAATACGCTGACCATCGTCTCGCAGCCGCTCGATGCCTCCAACCTTCCGACCGCGGACATCGTCACCAATCCCGACGGCACCGTCACCTTCACCTCCGTGCCGGGCATATCGGGCAACCTCACGTTTACCTATACGGTGCAGGACTTCTGCGGCCTGACTTCGGCGCCGGCCACGGTCACCGTCGCGGTCGACGACGTCAAGGCGCTGGATGCCCGTTACCGGACCAAGCAAGGCAGGTGGACGATAAGCGGCACCAGTTCCACCATCGGCGACACCATCACGGCCTCGGTCGGCCCCAGAGCTATCCTGAGCGGCGACCAGGAAGTTCCGGCAGTGGTCTCCGATGGCAGCGGCACCGCCCTCTTCAAGGTGAACGCGGGCGGCACTGCCATCGACTACACCTTGAGCTACAGCGGACTGACCGATGTGACCCAGGCGCATATCCACAGCGGTGCCATTGGCGTGAACGGCCCGGCCAATGCCTTCCTGTGTTCCAACCTGGCCCCGCCGGCCGGACTCCCGGTTCCGCCGACCTGCCCCGCGACTGGCGGGACGGTCAGCGGCACCCTGACGGCGGCGAACTTCATTGCGGGCGGCGCGGTCACCACGTTCGACCAGTTGCTTGCCGCCATTCCGGCGGGCGACACTTACGCCAACGTGCATACCCCGCTCAAACCGGCCGGCGAAATCCGCGGACAGATCAAGCGCGATACGCTCTTCACCACCACCGTGCAACCGAACGGGAAGTGGCGCGGATCGGCCAAGTCCACGTTCACGCCGGGAGCCGCGCGGGGCAATATCGAAGTGAAATCGGCAACCTCCGGGGTAATCAACAACATCGAGCTGAAGAAGCGCTGATCCCTGCCATAGTCCCGTAGTCCGAACCGCAGCCCCTTGCCGGATCACCGGCAAGGGGCTGTGTTCTTGCGCGGAACGCATTCCGATGCGGCACCTTCTCGCCCTCGCCGCGTCAATCGGAGTTGCGCTTGAACAACGCACACAGGGGAATCAGCACAACCGCAAGGGTAAACATCGAATCTGCGAGTACCTATAGCGGGGTAGTAATACTATCTTTGTTAAAAATCAGTATAACCAGCCGGCGGGGCTGACAGATTGCCCGCCTCCCTGTGCTAGCATTACATCCCCGAAGAGAGCGTCGCCCGACGCCGCAACACCAAGAACGACACCATGCGCAACTACCTAGACCTGATGCAACACGTGCAGGACCACGGCACCTATAAATCCGACCGCACCGGCACCGGCACTACCAGCGTGTTCGGCTACCAGATGCGTTTCGATCTTTCCAAGGGCTTCCCTCTGGTCACCACCAAGAAGTGCCACCTGAAATCCATCGTGCACGAACTGCTGTGGTTTTTGCAGGGCAGCACTAACACCAAATACCTCAAGGACAACGGGGTCAGCATCTGGGACGAGTGGGCGGACGAGAACGGCAACCTCGGCCCGGTGTACGGCAAGCAGTGGCGTTCGTGGGAAACCATCGACGGGCGCGTGATCGACCAGATCAAGGTTGCCGTCGAACAGATCAAGACCAATCCGGATTCGCGCCGCATCATCGTCTCGGCATGGAACGTGGGCGAGCTGGACAAGATGGCGCTGGCGCCCTGCCATGCCTTCTTCCAGTTCTATGTGGCAGACGGCAAGCTGTCCTGCCAACTGTACCAGCGCAGCGCGGATATCTTCCTGGGCGTACCGTTCAACATCGCCAGTTACGCGCTGCTGACCATGATGATGGCGCAAGTGTGCGGACTGGAATATGGCGACTTCGTGCATACCTTTGGTGACGCGCATTTGTATTCCAACCATATGGAGCAGACCGCGCTGCAACTGTCACGGGTACCGCGTGCGTTGCCTGCTATGCGCATCAACCCTGCTGTCAAAGACATATTTGAATTCAAGTTCGAAGATTTCACCTTAGAGGGTTATGACCCTCACCCTGCAATCAAAGCCCCCGTGGCGATCTAGGAGTCACCTAGTGAATCAAACCCCAACCCCCTCCAGCTCCCCCTTATCAGGGGGAGAGCAGAGCAGCTCCCTCCCTGACAAGGGAGGGATGGGGAGGGTTGCATTTCGCCTTTCCATCATCGTTGCCATGGCAAAGAACCGCACCATCGGCGTGAACAACACACTGCCCTGGCGTTGCCCGGAGGACCTCAAACACTTCAAGGCGCTCACCATGGGCCATCACATGATCATGGGGCGCAAGACGTTCGATTCCATCGGCAAGCCTTTGCCGGGACGTACCACGGTGGTGGTAACGCGCAATGTCGACCTGATGATAGAGGGCTGTGTCATGGCGTATTCACTGAACGAGGCGATTGCCGCTTGCGGCACGGACGATAATATCTTTGTCGTGGGCGGTGCCGAGCTTTACCGGCAGGCCATCGGGCTGGTGGACACGTTGTATATCACCGAAATCCAGCAGGCCGTGGAAGGCGATGCGCATTTCCCCAAGTTGGACAAAGCAGAATGGCTGGAAACCGCGCGCGAAGTACGCTCACAGGAAACGCCGCAGCCGCTGGAATACCACTTCGTGACTTACCGCAGGAAATAAGCCATGAGCGCCGACGTCCCGTCGGCGATCCCGCAACTAATAAGTCCAAATCCAGGCCGCCCCTACGCCCTTGCTCATCACCGACACGGCAGGCACCCATGTCGGCACGTCGTTGCCGAACAGACGCCAGGCATCCAGCATTGCGGGGATAGCCATCATCAGGGCGAGCCGGTCATGCGACATGCCGGTTGCGCGGGACATGCCGTAGATATCGCCGTTGTATTGGTTTTTCAGGAAAGTCAGGTAAGCGGCAGAAACCCCCACGTAGGAAATCACCACCCCGGCGCCGAAGTCGGTGGGCGGCTTGGTATTTTCCCGACCGTTTTTGTCGCGTAACACCAGTTCCGACAACACCCATTGCGTCTGGAATCCGGCGGACGCTAATTGCAACTGGCCGGCCCGGGTGAAGTCGGTTCCCGGATAGGTGATGGAAAGCCCGTCGTGGCTGACCGTATATCCCTTGCTCTTTGCCACGACGAGGTGGCCGGCCTCGTGTGCGACGATGCCGGAGACGATACCCAGCGTCAGACTGCCCCAGTCCGCCTCGCGCAATGACCAGCCTTCGCCGTGCGCGCCGGTCGGCAAACTGCCGATCAACAGCCATATATATAGTATTACCGCCCTGCTCAATCTCGATTTCATCCGACCCGCACCCGTACAGTTTCAGTCCGCATTGTCTCATCCGGTATAATTCCGCGCTGCATGTCCGCGCACTGATTGCGGAAATAACGTATCCATCAAGGCTATCCCATGAAATATCTGAAGTCCGAACTCCCCATCGCCATCGCGCTCATTGTCCTCGGACTGGGCTTTGCGCTCGAACACGGTGCCGTCGAACACGGCGGCGTCACGCTGTGGGGCCTGCTGCTGGTGATCCTGGCTGCCATCATCGGCGTCGCCTTCCGCATCGCGCACCATGCCGAAGTGCTGGCGGTGCGTTTCGGCGAGCCCTACGGCACGCTTATCCTCACGCTGGCCGCCGTGTCGGTGGAGGTGGTGATCCTGGTGGTGCTGCTGATGGGTGAACCAAACCCGACGCTGGCGCGCGACACCGTGTTCGCCGCGGTGATGTTCGACATCAACGGCATCCTCGGCCTCGCCGCCATCGTCGGCGGCATCAAGCACGGGCAGACCAAGTACAACATCTCCTCGGCCAATTCCTTCGTCGCCATGCTGCTGGTCGCCATCGGCGTCGGCATGTTCATTCCCGATTTCGTGCCGGATACGCAGTGGCACATCTACTCCGTGTTCTCCATCACCATCATGGTCGTCATGTACATGGCATTTTTGCGCCTGCAGACGGTGGAACACCGCAAGTTCTTCGAATATTCCAGCGCGACCGACGAGGAAGCGCACGACGAATCGCACAGCCCGAATGCACTGCATGTGGGCATCATGCTCGCCGCCATCGTGCTGGTCGGTCTGCTGTCGGAAGTGTTGTCGGTGCTGCTGGATGCCGGGCTTTCCGGCAGCAGTCTGCCCAAGGCCATTCCCGCCGTGCTGGTCGCGCTGATCTCCGCCAGCCCCGAAATCCTCACCGCGCTCAAGGCCGCGCAGCAGAACCGCATGCAGACCACGGTCAACATCGCGCTGGGCGCCTCGCTCGCCACCGTGCTGCTCACGCTGCCGGTGATCGAATTCATCGCCCTGTTCACGGGCGAACGCATCGTCATGGCGCTCACACCGGTGCAGGGCGGCATGCTGCTGCTCACCTTCCTCACCGTGATGAACAACCTGCACGACGGCGAAACGAATGCTATTGAAGGCATCAGCCACTTCGTGCTGTTTGCGGCGTTCATCATGCTGGTGGTGATGGGATTGATTTAAAGAAACGCCGAGGCGGGGTGCGCAAGCGCCCCCTGCTTGTTCACCCTTCGACAAACCGGGACGAACGGTGGGCCGCACTGCCGCACAGAATTTAAACCTCCCGGAGCAGCAATAATGCAAACCAGCATGAGTATCACCGAAGTATTTCTCGTCGCGATGACGCTGATTTTCACCATCCCCTACCTCATCTGGCGGGTGGGTCGAACTGAATACTATGCACCGCTGGTGGTGGTGCAGATCATCACTGGCATCCTGCTTGGCCCCGGCATCCTGGGCGCGGCTTTCCCGAATTACTACCACTTTGTCTTTAACCCCGCGGTCATCCAGTCGCTCAACGGCATCGCGTGGTGGGCGGTGATGGTTTTCGTGTGGATCGCGGGCATCGAGCTTGACCTGCGTCAGGCCTGGAAGTACCGGCGCGAGAGCGGCATCACCGCCGGACTCGCACTTGGCACGCCGCTGCTGTTCGGCTGCGTCGCGGCGGCGGGCATGCTGATGTACGAGGGCTGGATCGGGCCGAAAGCAGACTCGTGGCAATTCGTGATGGGCGTGGGCATGGCCTGCGCCGTCACCGCGCTGCCCATCCTCATCCTGTTCATGGAAAAATTGCATATCCTGCGTCAACCCATCGGCCAGCGCATCCTGCGCTACGCCAGCATGGACGATATCGCCATCTGGGGCGTGCTCGCGCTGATCCTGATGGACTGGGAACGTGTCGGCAAACAGATGGGCTTCCTGGCTCTCTTCACAGTTGCCGCCTGGCTGTTCCGCAAACTCATGCTGCGACTGGAAGAGCGCGACCGCTGGTATGTCGGCCTGATCTGGCTGGCCGTGTGCGGCCTCGGCGCCGACTGGGCGGGTCTGCACTTCATGGTTGGCGCCTTCCTGGCCGGCGCGGTCACCGACAGCCACTGGTTCGACCAGAAGAAGATGGACCTGATGCGCCACCATGTGCTGCTGGTGATCATGCCCGTGTTTTTCCTCAGCACCGGCCTGCGCACCAACTGGGAGATGGGCGGCAGTGCCGTATTCATCGCTGCCGGCGTGCTGCTGATCGCCTCCGTCGCGGGGAAATTGCTCGGCACCCATGCCGCCGGCAGGATACTCAAATGGCAACCGGGCGAAGCCTCCATCATCGGCTGGCTGCTGCAGACCAAGGCACTCATCATGATCATTTTCGCCAATATCCTGCTGGACAAGATGATCATCACCAGCGAAACCTTCACCGCGCTGCTGCTAATGGCCGTCGCCAGCACCATGCTCAGCGTGCCGGCGGTGGCGCCGAAACTGGAGCGCATGAAGGAAATTATATTCAGGTCGAAGTGAAATCCGGCGCTCCGCATGCCCGATAATCGTTCTCAATTGCGAATGGAAGGGCTTTCAGGCATGATGCCGAAAACTTACGGAGCGCCCGATTCATGGACATCACCCAGCCACAACACCTGAAAAACGCCGGACTCAAATCCACCCTGCCACGACTCAAGATTCTGAGCCTGTTCGAATCCGGCCAAGAGCGCCACATGAGCGCGGAAGACGTTTACAAGCAATTGCTCTCCACGGGCGACGATGTCGGGCTGGCCACGGTCTACCGCGTGCTGACCCAGTTCGAGCAGGCCGGGCTGCTGGTACGCCAGAATTTCGAGGGCGGCAAATCGGTGTTCGAGCTGAATCAGGGCAAACACCACGACCATATCGTGTGCATGCAATGCGGTCATGTCGAAGAGTTCTACGACGCCGCCATCGAAACGCGCCAGAAAAAAGTTGCCTCAGACCTCGGCTTCGAAGTCCACGACCACTCGCTGCACATCTACGCGGACTGCACCAAGCCGAAATGCCCGCGCAGGCCCAAGTAATTCCTTAGCCCGCAATACCCTTCCGCACTATCTGGGCATTGGCGATGTTCGGGTCCCGAACGGACATCGTCTCCCCCTCCGGTATAATCCGGCCATGTCCGAACCCTCCCGTTTTCTCGAACTCCTCGCCCCCGCCAAATCCGCCGCCATAGGCCGCGATGCCATCCTGCACGGCGCCGATGCTGTCTATATCGGCGGCCCCGCTTTTGGCGCGCGCGACAAGGCGGGCAATTCGCTGCAGGACATCGCCGCGCTGGTGAGCTACGCACATCGTTTTCGCGCAAAAATCTATGTCACGCTCAACACTATCCTGCACGACGCCGAACTGGAAGCCGCGCGCAAACTGGCCTGGGATTGCCACGACGCAGGTGTGGATGCGCTGATCGTGCAGGATATGGGACTGCTCGAACTCGATCTGCCGCCCATAGACCTTCATGCCTCCACCCAGTGCGACATCCGCACGCCGGAGAAGGCGCGCTTCCTGGCCGACGTCGGCTTTTCGCAACTGGTGCTCGCTCGCGAACTGACGATAGACGAAATCAAAACGGTGCGCGCCGCCGTGCCCGACGACACCGTGATCGAACATTTCATCCACGGCGCGCTGTGCGTGGCTTACTCGGGCCAGTGCAACATAAGCCACGCGCACACCGGACGCAGCGCCAACCGTGGCGACTGCTCGCAAGCCTGCCGCCTGCCCTACACGCTGCAGGATGCAAAAGGCCAGATCGTCGCGTACGAGAAACACCTGCTGTCGGTGAAGGACAACAACCAGAGCGCCAATCTGCGCGCACTGATAGAAGCGGGCGTGCGCAGCTTCAAGATCGAGGGGCGCTACAAAGATGCGCCCTACGTAAAGAACATCACCGGCCACTACCGCCTGCTGCTCGACGAAATCCTGAACGAACGCCCGGAACTGCACGCCGCCTCCAGCGGCAAAACCAAGCTGCTGTTCGCCCCCAACCCGGACAAGACCTTCCACCGAGGCGCAACGGATTATTTCTCGCGCGGACGCAAAGCCGACATCGGCGCCTTCGACACCCCCACTTTCGTCGGTCTGGAACTGGGCACGGTGACGCAGGTCGGCGACAAGTGGTTCGAGATGGAAGCGAACGAGGACCTGGCGAACAGCGACGGACTGAATTACCTGCACAAGCGCGAAGTCGTCGGCCTGCAGGCGAACGTGGTCGAGCGCAAAGGCAAAGTATGGCGCGTTTTCCCGAACGAGCCCATGCACACCCTGCAAGGCTTGCGCGTCGGTCTCGCCATCAGCCGCAACCGCGACCATGCGTGGGAGTTGTCACTCAACAAGAAATCCGCCGAACGCCGCATAGTCGTGACTGCTGACTTTGCCGAAACTCCAGACGGATTCTCGCTCACGCTGCAGGACGAAGACGGCATCAGCGCCACCGCCAGCGCGGCATTCGAAAAACAAGCCGCGAAGAATCCGGCGGAAGCGGAAAGCAGCGTACGCGAGCAACTGGCACGCTTCGGCAATACGGATTTTGAGTTGCGCAGCGACTCATCCCTTCCCTCTTGCAGGGGGAAGGTTAGGATGGGGGTAGAAAAGTTAAGCACACACGCTTCTACCCCCACCCCAGCCCTGATGGAACTACCAGCCATTCGACTAAGCCCGCAAGCGGGCAAGTCGCTGGTTGTCCCCCTGCAAGGGGGAGGGAGCGAGATGAGCGCCATCACCATCAATTGGTCGCAACCGCTGTTCGCCCCAAGTTCGATCCTCAACAAACTCCGCCGCGAAGCCGTAGAAAAACTCGAAGCCGCCCGCATTAATGCCTACACCCGCCTGCCACGCAAAGCCGCCGTGGAGCCGCCCGCGCAATACCCGGAAGAATCTCTCTCCTTCCTCGCCAACGTCTACAACTCCGCCGCGCGCAGCTTCTACGCCAAACACGGTGTAAAACTCATCGCCGCCGCCTACGAAGCGCACAAGGAAGCAGGCGAAGTCCCGCTGATGATCACGCGCCACTGCATCCGCTACTCACTGAGCCTGTGCCCGAAACAGGCCAAAGGCGTGATTGGCGTGCAAGGCCAGGTGCGCGCCGAACCCATGACGCTGATCAACGGCAGCGAAAAATTGCGGCTGGAATTCGACTGCAGGAAGTGCGAGATGCATGTGGTGGGGAAGATGAAGAAACACATTCTGAAGACGTCGCCGCCGACGGCGGTGCAGGCGAAGTTCTATACACTGATAGGCAAAGCAATTTAGCTCAGTTACATTATCGCCATCCACAATAGCCCCCCAACACAAATGGAAAACTCAAAATCCATCTTCGCCATTGCGCCAATAGTTGCGCTGATCGTAGCCGTTGCCTACCTCCAAGGTTATTGGGGGTACTACGATTTATTGATTTTTCCTTATCTTTCTTTCAATGAAATGGTGGCCTATGCAGCCGCTCCTCTGTTTGGTTTTCTATTCGCCTTCTTTGTCGGCATGCTTTTCGGTACTATTAATGCGTTTAATGCGTTTTCAAAAGATCGGAAAGTATCAAGCAAGTTACGCGACTGGCTGGATCTTCTCGCATTTGCGGCAATTTCAGCGCTTTTACTCTACTTTAACAGACCTGAAAAATGGGTATTCGTACCGCTAGGCCTTACTTTCTTGCTCACTCTTCACGTGTTAGAGAATGAGTTTCTTCGTGTCCAAATTAAGGAATCACCGAAACAATTTGTAATTATCTTGATAACCACCTATTTACTGTGCGGCAGTTTCGGTTTTGGTCGCATGAAGGCTCAGGCTTTAGCTCAAGGCAAAGAGCCCAACATACAAGCTACTGTTGATGGAACACCTATACGAACTCGACTCATCGGAAAAATTGATAGTTTCTACTTTTTTCTTGGGATGGACGGCAAAGTTAGTCAGCATCCCGAGTCAGCAATCAAACTCATAGTCTATGAAAAGTCATTCTGAAGTTTGTTGTCAAAGTTCGCAGATTTGAATAAAGCTGGCAAAGCTTGAACCTGTCATGCAACCCCTCCTCGCCGCCATCCGCCTCTACCAGCGCTTCATCTCCCCGCACAAAGGTTTCCGTTGCGCCTACCACGCGCACACCGGACGCCAAAGCTGCTCGCAGCTCGGCTTTCGCGCGGTCCGCAGGTATGGCGCACGGCTCGGTCTCGCCGTCTTGCGGCAGCGGCTATATCTTTGCGGTGTCGCGCACCGGCGCTGCTCGGCACCATACAGACGCGCGCCGCTGAACCAGAGCGGTTTTTGCGACATAGGCTGTGATCTGCCCTGCGATGGCAACTGCGATCTGCCGAGTGCCAATTCGTGCCGTTTCATTGGCGATCTGGCAAGTTGTGGTGACTGCGGTAGTTGCGACTGGTCTGATCGAAAGCGGAAGAATAAACAGAACGAGCAGCACGTCCACATACCGCCCCGATCCGGCTAGAACTCCCATACAGCACTGCTTCGTGCCGCGTTTACTAACGGGCACCGATAGGCAACTCCGGCAGATTCAGGTACATTTGGACATCAATCTTTCAAGGAGCGACGCATGAAACGCGCATTTCTGAACTTGCTTGCCCTGGCAGTGTTGCAATACGGCGGAGCGGCGTTCGCCTACGACGAAGCGGAACCCATGGCCGCGCCCATGGAGGAGTTCGCGGAATCGCCAGCATCCCCGGCCGCCCCGGAACCCCAGACTGCCACGGCAAGCACCGACACCCAACGCGACATACCCACAAAAACGAATCGTTCCAAATCGCTGGATTTGCGCTATTGCCTGGAGTTGCAGACCAACGTGGAAATAGCAAAATGCGCCGGCGAATAGCGCAGGAAGCCGGCCTCCGGAAGTAACGGAGCGGACAGTTCCTTCGCATTACCCCTCTTCGCCGGCGAGTTTTCTTTGCGGCAATCGGGTGTTTAGCACTGTTTCCCCGCTTCTATTCCCTGCTTCGGCACAGCACGGGTGGACTATTCTTGGATCAACAATTTTCGCCCCGGATTGACCATGCGATTCCGGACGCAGAAACACCCGGCTGCATCGAAGCCTTCCCGACAACCATGAAATGCAGCGCCGATCCTATAAATGAATTCCTCCGTACCCGATAACGAATCTATTGCAGCCACTCCTTTTCTGGGACTGGCTCCCTTTCTGCGCGCAAGTATCGAAGGTGCCGATTTCCAGCCCCTTTGCCAGGAAATGCTGGATCAGGCCGGCTGCAATCCCGGCGATGCCCCGCTGTGGATGAACCTGTCCGTCATCGTGCAATGTCTCGGACAGCACGATGTGGGCGTGTCCATACAGGAACTGGCCCTGCAGCAGCAACGCATATACCGACTCGCCGCAGCACAACCCGCCAAAGTGCGCTTGCTGTTGTTGTCGGTGCCGGGCGACATCGCGGCGAATACGCCGCTGGATTGTCTGCTTGAAGACAGCGATGTCGAGCTGATCTACTACTATGTTTCCCCGGGCGACCCGCTGGCATTGCCCGTACCCGAACACGATGCAGTGTTTGTCGCCATCAGCGAAGCCGACGAAAATCGCGAGGTGCTGGCAGCGCTGACGCGCGCATTGGCCGATTGGCCCAAACCTGTCATCAACCGGCCGCAATACATTCCGCCCACGGGGCGCGAAGCCGCGAGCCGTTTGCTCCAGGACGCACCGGGCCTGCTCATCCCGCCGACGCTGCATGTGCCGCGATCATTGCTGCTGGATATCGCCGCTGGCAAAGTCGCACTCGCGGAACAATTCGCGGGCCGCGACGTTCCCATCATCGTGCGGCCGCTCGGCTCGCATGCAGGTCGCGATCTTGCCAGGATAGAAAGCGCCGACGTACTCGCCGCCTATCTGGCCAAGGTGCAGGAGGAAGAATTTTTCATATCGCCCTTCATCGACTACAGCGGAAAAGACGGGCAATTCCGCAAATACCGCGTCGTGCTGGTCGACGGCAAGCCTTACGCGAGCCACATGGGCGTTTCGTCGAACTGGATGATCCACTACGTGAATGCGGGCATGTACGAGGACGCAAAAAAACGCGAAGAAGAAGCCGCATTCATGGAGCACTTCGACGATTTCGCGGCACGCCACCGTGCGGCGCTGGAGGCGATCTATAAACGCACGCAGCTCGACTATCTGTGCATCGACTGCGCGGAAACGCGGGACGGCCACCTGCTGATATTCGAGATCGACCACACCATGGTCGTGCACGCCATGGACCCCGAGCAGCTATTCCCCTACAAACAATTCCACATGCAAAAAGTGAAATATGCATTTCGGAATTTTCTGACCCGTCTTACAAACAAATGAACCCGCGCAACAGTCTGAATTTTTCCGGAGGGCCGGGCGCATTGCCCGAGAGCGTGCTGCTGCAGGTTCAGCAATCCATTATCGAAGTGCCGGGAGTCGGCCTGTCCGTGCTGGGCATCAGCCATCGCTCCGACTGGTTTGCCGGGGTCGTTGCCGAACTGGAAGGCAACATGCGCAAGCTGCTGGGATTGCCGCAGAACTACCATGTTCTGTTTTTACAGGGCGGCGCCACGCAGCAATTTTCGATGATCCCGATGACATTGCTGCGCGGCAAGACCGCGCCCGCCGAATATCTGCACACCGGCTACTGGAGCGGCAAGGCGCTGGCCGAAGCGAGACGCGAGGGCCCGGTTCGTGTGCTGTGGAGCGGAGAATCCGGCGGTTTTCGTCGCTTGCCCGGTGATGACGAGCTGATCTTTTCGCCGGACGCGTCGTATCTGCACTACGTCTCCAACGAAACGGTAGAAGGACTCCAGTTTCACCGCGTGCTCGGCCGCGACGATGTTCCCCGCGTGTGCGACATGTCGTCGGACTTCCTGTCGCAACCCTGCGAAGCCGAACGCTATTCGCTCATCTATGCCCACGCCCAGAAGAACATCGGCCCAGCCGGAGTCACCGTGGTGCTGGTGCGCGACGAATTGCTCAAGGATGCCCCCACGGATCAGCCCGGATTCCTGGATTACCGCACCCACATAAATGCGCACTCCATTTACAACACCCCGCCCGTATTTGCGATCTATGTCGTGCTGCTGATCACGCGCTGGCTGCTCGACGACATCGGCGGCCTGGAGCGCATGGCCGGAATCAACCGGAGCAAAGCCGAATTGCTGTATCGCCTGCTGGACGGCAGCAACGACTTCTACCGCGGGCGGGCCGAGGTCAAAGACCGTTCGCTGATGAACGTTGCCTTCAACCTGTCCAATCCGGAGATCGAAAAACGCTTTCTGGAAGAGGCGCAAGCCGCAGGCTTTTCCGGTCTTGCCGGTCACCGCTCAACTGGCGGTGTGCGTGCCTCGCTCTACAACGGGTTGACACTCGATGCGGTTGAGCAGTTGGCGGGGTTCATGGAAGATTTCCGGCGCGGGAATTCCTGATTCAACCTAAGCCGGTCAAACCGGGAAAAAACGTAGGATGGGTGGAGCGTAGCGATACCCATCGCTAATGTTGAAAAATGATGGGTATCGCAATGCTCCACCCATCCTACACACTGTGATTCAACCCGGAAAATCTATTAGAAAAACCCCGTCATTCCGGCGAAGGCCGGAATCCAGTTGATAAACAAATTCCCGCGCAAGCGGGACAGCACCTTGGGTTTTGTCTGCTTCGCAGAATGTTTTAAGCGCTGGATTCCGGCCTGATGGAACTACTAGCCATTCGACTAAGCTGACAAACAACGCCAGCCAAGACGCTGGTTATGCGCCGGAATGACGACCTGATGGATTTTCCAGGTTCAAAGCCCGGCCAGCCACAGCCGCAACCTGAGCCCCATGCCCGTGGTATAGCCGACCTCGACAAACCTGATATTTCCATCGGGCGCAATGATGAAACTCGCGGGCACGGCATGCACGCCCCACGCGCTCGATATGGCGCCATCCGGATCGTTCACAACCGGAAATTCGACGCCCTGTTCTTTCATGTAGCGAACCACCTCTTCCGGCTTGCCGCTTTGCATGGCAATCGTGATCACGTTCGGATCGTCCTGCGCGATGGCGGCGATGGAGCCCTGTTCCGCGCGACAGACCGGACACCAGGTCGCCCAGAAATGCACGAGTACCGGCTGCGCCGGACGGGCGGGTAATTTGTAGGGCAAACCTGCAAGCGTGACGCCGTGCAGTTCGGGAGCCGCACCGCTGACCATGTCGCGCTGCTGCCAGGTACGCACCCCAACGATGACCACTACAAACAGCAATACGTTGAAGGCATAACCGCGCCATTTTGCCGCACGCGATTTGCGGCCGGTTTCATTTTCCATATCGGGTCAATCCAAAATTCATTTTCATATTCCACGCATAAAAAAAGAAGCCGGGATTTTTCCAATCCCGGCTTCCATTATTGCAGAACATCGTGCCCGGCACTCAAGCGGGCCAAACCGAACGAACCGCGCTTAGAAGTAGAAGTTGACGCTCAGGTTGCCCTTGGCTGTTCCGAATACCGTAGCCTTGTTTCCAGTCGCGTCGTTGTCGCTCGACAGGTAACCCGCAAACACCGAACCTTCGACGCTGAATTGCTTGCTGAAGAAATATTCAGCGCCGGCTTCAGCGATAAGGGCAAAGTTGGTCAGCTTGGCGCCGCCGGGTTCGGTCGAGCTGTATTGAAGCTGGCCGCCAACGAACGGTGACAAGCCCTCCGTAACCAGATATTTCCGGAAGCCGCCCATGAGTCCGATGCTGGTGGAGGTGTTATTGGTCGCTTGGCCGTTATCGACAAATTGCAGACCTGCACCGGCCAATATCGCCATGTCCTTGGCAAAGAAATATTTGCCGGCCACCATGAAGTCCTGCGTGGTATCGGCGATTGTTCCAATGCCCACATTGAAACCAAACGTGCCCGTGCTCGGGCCGAAGTCTGCTTTGTTCCCGGCTGCCGAAGCTCCGCCTGCCGCCATAGCCAATACCAATATTGCGCCTGCCAATGCAATTTTCTTCATTCCAGAACTCCTGTAAGTTAACAACAAACGAAACCACGCGCAGTGTGCGGGATAATTCGGTTATTCGTATCGCTAATCGCATCAATACGAATGAAATCTGAGCGGCCGCGAGTCTCTGCAAAATACCCGCTTTCGTCAATAGTCCAAACGGACTGGCCTCGGCCTAGTCCGCTTCGCCGCGACCTCACATGAATCCGGATCACGTGTGAGGCGCAGCCGTTTGCTTGCCCCGGTCATCAGGCAAAGTGGTAGTGTGCAATATGCGCAGCGCATTGCACCGGATGTTTGGATGTCTCATACGGCGGTGCCAATTTCTCAAGCTCGTAGAGCTTAGAGAATTGCCTGCCTTTGGTGCAATGCCCTTCGGTTATTGCGCCCTACCTTTGACTCCAGTCATGCAGCCTGACCCTTGCGCCTGAACACATACACCGCCGATTCCAGTTCCGGCGGCAGCAGCAAAGCGCCCAGCGCTTTGTCCTCTTGCAGTTCGAATGCCGTTTGCCGCAGATATTCGTTCCAGTTGCCAAAGGCGAAACGGTGGCGACTACCGATGACGATATAGAGTTGCACGCTTGGCGTATCGAACACAGCGCGCTCGAAATCGTTCTGCGCCGGCGGCCAGGAACAGAGCACCACTTCCGGCTTGCTGCCGGACAGCGCCTCGCGCGCGTCCATTTTGACGACCCACTCCGGATATTGCACGGCGGTGCTCCAGGCGTGGCTGTCCGTTGCGGTGAGCCGGACGCCCTGCTCCTGCAAAAACCGCGTGAGCGTTCCGTCTCCCGCGCCAATTTCCACGCAGCTTCTGCCGGCGATCATGCCGGCCAGGGCCCGTATCAATTCGCGCGAATAGAAGCAATAGATCCCCCTGGGTTGCACGAGGGGCATGAGACGTTTTCTCTGCCAGACCAGCGGCCACAGCAGGCGGAACCAGAACAGGGAAACCGGCTTGCGCTCCAGTGCCCGCGCAAACAGCAGTTTCTGCGCGATGAAGCCGTTGAACAGGTTGAAGCGCAACTTGCCCTTTGTGACGCCCGTATCCGCCGCCAGTGTAGACAGGCACAGTTTCTTGACCGATTCGTGCGCCATGCGGCTGCGCACGAAATGCGACAGCACGACCGCTTCGTCGCGCTGCTTTGCTGCAGAGGATTTGTCCGGGGCGGACAGGCGCTCCAGGTACGCCTTCAATTCCTCCGCCGCGCCGCGTTCGACGATGGCGGAAATTTCCGCCTGCACCGCAGCCCATTCCGCCGGGTATTTGGCGCACAGCTCATCCAGCGAAGGATTCGATTTGAGCCATTGCAGATGCTCCCGGTAGGTCGATTGTTTCATATGGTGTGTGTTCGTAGTGGCGGCGCAAAAAACTACAGTTTCAAATCATGCTCGACATAGCGCAGTATCGCCTCGAACAGCACTTCGCGCGGAAACGCATTGTTGTTGCGCAGCAAGTAGTTCCAGAAAGAGCGCGTGGAGCGGTTGAACGGCAGCGCCACGGCCCAGTGATCCGACTTTATATAGCCCAGCAATGCGGCGCCCGGCAGCACCTGGTCGTGTATGAGCATGTGGCTGTCGTTGCGCGGTTCCACTTCGGCCAGCTTGGCGTAGAGCAGGCGCAGAAACCAGTGCATGCGCTTCGGCTTCACAAAGGTGACCAGCGAGTAATAGCGTATGCCCTGCGGCAGCGTCTGCCAGTACTTGGCCAGCCAGTGCAGGCAGCGGTCGCGCGAGATGCTCTTGAGGAAATTCTCGTTGACGTGGGCGCAGGCGCCCGGCGTGGGCAACAGTTCCAGTATTTTCTTGTAGCGGTTGAGCCAGTCGGCCAGCGGGCTGCCGCTGACCACACCGGCCACGCTGACCAGCGCGCGCAGGTTGTGCGGCGTGCCGTTGCCCATGCGGCGCAAGGCCTCCAGCGTATCGGGCACACCCTTGGAGTAGGCCACCACGATCACGTTGGCGGCATCCTTGTGTTTGCGGATGGCGGCTTCGACAATCGCGGCGTTGTGCTCGGATGTGGCGATGCCGCGCACATGCACCACTTCAACGGTGCCGTAGCGCGGTTGCAGGTAATCGTATTCGGTGGCGATATCCGCCGACTTGCCGCGCCCGAACGGCAGCGCCACATCGGACACGCATTCCCACAACACGCCGGAAACAAGAATGACGACCAGATCGGACGGCGTATCCGGCAATGCGACGGGAACAGATGCCGCAGGTGCTTCGCCCAAATCGTGCAGGATGTTGTCCAACTGACGCTCGTCGGGGTAGCACCCCTGGCGTTGCGTCACCACCGCGCCCAGCAGATTGCGAAACGGAGCGCGCTCGTCGTGCGCGGGTGGCATGCCCAGCGGATACAGCATCGCGGGCGGCGGAATCTCTTTCTCGCGCAGCATGTAAGTGCCGAACAGGAAACGCCACAGCCACAGCAACGCCAGCGCGCCGATCAACCACCAAAGGTTGTCGGTCAACGCAAACAAAAGTGCCGCCAGCAGCATCAACCACAATAGGGACAGCTTCATACCCACCTCGCGCCTTGTCGGACAAGACGCGATGTTACAACGCGGGCGCGGTTCTCCAAAGCGGGGCGGCGTGTATCCGGCGGCTAACTGCGATCAGGTTCATGTAGGTTGGGCAGAGCGAATGGGTAACGGCGCAGCCGTTGGGACCCATCGGCCTCCCCCTTGCGGGGGAAGCGTAGCGTGCCCAACAGGCATTGTTGTCAATGTTGGGCACGCTACGCTTTGCCCAACCTACACACTATGTTTCATGTATGAAACGGCCGACGAGACGTCGGCGCTCCCGAGACTCCTAGAGCACCTCGGCCCGGTACTTGTTGTAGAAACCCAGCACGCGCGGCACGTATTGCTTGGTCTCGCGATACGGCGGAATCTGGTTGCCGTATTTTGCGACTGCCGTTTCGCCCGAGTTGTAGGCGGCCAGTGCCAGGCTGACATCGTTGTTGTATGTCTTCAGCAGATAGCGCAGGTACTTGGCACCGCCGTGCAGGTTCTGCAACGGGTCCAGCGGGTCGGCCACGCCATAATGCTTGGCCGTGCGCGGCATGAGCTGCATCAAACCCACCGCGCCCCGTCGGGAAACGGCATCCGAACGGTAGCGCGATTCCACGGAAATCACGGCATGCAGCAATGCGCTGTCCAGACCGTAAGTTCTCGCGACCTTCTCGACCAATTTGTCGTACTGAACCTTTTGCGCAATCCTCAGCGGCGGCGGAGTTGCTTCCGCCACGGGTTCGGTCGCCATCGCGGCCGCCGGTTGCGGCGCTGCCTGTGTCGTCGGCTGGATCGCCGTCGCAATCACAGGCTGCGCAATCACCGGCTGCGTAATCGGCCGAATCTCCGGTTGCACGATGGCCGGTGTCTGCACCAGGACGGTGTAGCGATTGTCCACGGGGACATTGCTCAAATTTACCGTACCGTTGTTCATCGTATAGGTATAGACACTGGCCAGAGCCGGATTCAGCGACAAGAGCCCTGCCACCATCGCGAGCGGCAAGGCCCAACACAATAAAATTCCTCCCAATGCTTTCATGGCTCCCCCTTGCGTTTGGATACTCTCCGGAACACGACTCGCAGGTTAAGCAGGAAAATTTATTGCTTCAATACAGTGTAGACAGTAATTCCGGGGTTGTTTCCTACTGAAATGTGCGGCAAAGTCCTCTCGCCACACAAGACAACGGGGTCGCAATGTTCAAATATCTTCGCTTCTATTCCATCGCCAGCTTTGTCGTCATTTTTATTACTGCGGCGCTGCTGGCCCTGTTTTACCGGCAAGTGACCCTGCACTGGATCGACCATCTGGCGAAGGCAAACAACCTGACCGTGGCTCAGACCGCGTTGAACTTCATCGGCCCCGAACTCGCGGCCCACCTCGGCCGCGCCGACATGCCGGTGCTGTCCGGGGAAATGGAAGCGAAGATACGCAGCATGACGCAAACCTCCCCCGTGGTCAGGATAGAAATCTACGACCGCAGCGGCCGGCGGGTATTCCCGTCCGGGGCGAGTTCGCCCGCGTCAGACCCGGGCAGCACTCCAGATTTCCAGGCCGCCCTCGGCGGCAATGTTTCCGAGCCCTCGGACATGCAGGACACTTATATACCGATACGCGGTACGCCGGCCGAACCGGTCATGGGCGTATTCGGAATCCACAGCGACATGAGCCACCTGATCGAGGAAAGCGACCGCATGCTGCTGCTCATGCTGGCGGGCGTCGAATTGATTCTGGCGCTGCTGTATGCCGCGCTGGTATTTGTCGTGCGGCATGCCGACAATGCGCTCGTGAAGCAGCAAAAACCCCTGCGCGAACGTGCGACCAGCCTGGAAATCCTGTCCACGCTGCTGTTGAAAGGCGACGAGGTCAAGCGCAAGAAAATCGCGGCCGAACTGCACGAGGGCCTGGCGCAGACGCTGAGCGCAATCAAAGTCAACGTGGAGAGCAGCGAACTCGCCCAATCATCCCGTAGCAAAACGCCGGCTACGGAATCCCTCGTACCGGTGCTGCAACAGGCCATCCAGGAAGTCCGCAGCATCGCGACCGAACTGCACCCGTCCAGCCTGGAAGACCTCGGCCTGCTGCCGACCCTCAACTGGTATTGCCGGGAATTCGAAAATGCGCACCCGGACATCCGCGTACGCAATGCCGTTTCGTTGTCCGAGAGAACGATCCCCGAGCCGCTGAAGATCGTCATCTTCCGCATCACCGAATCCGCCTTCAACAACATCGCGCAATACTCGGACACCGACCAGATCCGCCTGGTGCTGCATCAGTCCGACGACATGATCCACCTGATCATAGGCGACACCCCGACCACGCGCACCGGCACGGCGCAAACCGATAGCGACGCCGATGCGCAATTCCGTTTTGCGGAAATTCAGGAACGCACGGCGCTGTCGGGAGGCGTGTTTTCAAATACGCGGGAAAAATCGGGCGGGGTCACGTTGCGCGCATCGTGGCCTTGCGCCGGCACATCGCCCGCACCGGCTATGCAGGCGCGTACCTGCGTGCAGGGTGTCGGCTGATAGACGCAGCTGCCCTCTGAAGCAGACGCAGGATAAGCGGAGCAACGCGATACCCATCGAAAACCGTCGGGGGTTGCCCGACAGCAAGCTACTTTCTTTTGCTTCGCCAAAAAGAAAGTAGCCAAAGAAAAGGCGACCCCAGCGCGCCGCCCCTGCGGGGTTCCCTGCGTTGCTCGACTGGTCAGGCGGCTGCGGAACTCGCGCTACGCGCTCAGACAGTCCTCGCCGAAATCCCCTGACCAGCCTGCGCTACTCGGCGGCGCACAGGGGAAGGTAAATCAAACACCAGATTCAAAAACAACACCTCCAAACCCGTAGGTGGGCGCAAAGCGCCCACCTACCCAGAAGAAAAAGCGTGGGCTACGCCCACACAAAGCCGGAATTGACTTTCCATCCCCTGTGCGCCGCCTCGATATTTCGCCAACAAGCGGGGATTTAGGCGAGCACTGTTTGAGCTCCGCGGCAGGGCACGTTTTGTGTGCCCTGCTAGGGCGAGTTGCGCAGCCCCGCTTGTTGGCGAAATATCGAGGGAACCCCGCAGGGGCGGCGCGCTGGGGTCGCCTTCTTTTTGGTTACTTTTTCTTTGGCGAAGCAAGAAAAAGTGACTGATGGAACTTCTAGCCATCTGACTAACCCAGCAAAAGACGCTGGGTAAGTCATTGGTTATAGCTGTCGGGCTACCCCCGACGGTTTTCGATGAGCATCGCGATGCTCCATCCATCCTACGCTTGCTACCCCCGACGGTTTTTTATTCTATTTGATGGGTATCGCTGCGCTCAACCCATCCTACGCTTGCTGTCGAAATCCCGGAGGGTGGTTTGCGAATGTCGTTACCGCGTGGGCACAAACAAAGTGCCCACCCTACAGGTCTGAGTACGTAGCGCGAGTTCCGCAGCTTGGTAGGTTGGGCAAAGCGTAGCGTGCCCAACATTTATGACGGATGTCTTTATATTGTTGGGCACGCTGCGCTTTGCCCAACCTACGCGTGCTGTTTTCGGGTTGCCGAGCGCGCCGGCTGTTTCACTTGGCAAAGGTGTGCGCGCACCAAAGCCTGTAGTGCGCAAGCACACCACAGGCCAGGCCAATCGAATGCTGAGGGCCTCCACTCCCGCCCCTCCAAACACACTAAGTCGTGATCAACCCGCGCTCGATGGCATAAGCGGTGAGCGTCGACGCATTGTGCAGGTCGAGTTTCTTCATCAGGTTGGATCGGTGTTTCTCGACCGTCTTGATGCTCAGGCAGAAATAATCCGCGATGTATTTGTTCGGGTGGCCTTCGGCCACCAGCTTCAGCACTTCGCGCTCGCGGTGGGTCAGCGTGTCCCACGGGCTGGAGGGCGTGTTTGCCTTGTCCGTGCCCAGGTAGCCGTTGATCACCTTCGACGAGATGTCCGGGCTCAGGTAGGTCTTGCCGTTCAACACGCTGCGGATTGCGATGCGCAATTCGTCGTGCGTCGCATCCTTGAGGATGTAACCGTCCGCTCCGGCACGCAGGCTTTCGTGGATGTACTCGTCGGTCTTGTGCACCGTGAGCACCAGCACGCGCACTTCCGGATAGCGCCGCTTGATGTCCACGATGGCCTCTATCCCGTTCATGCCCGGCATGGACAGATCGGTCAGGACCAGATGCGGCGACAGCGAGCCGATCATCTGCACCGCGTCGTGGCCATTGTCGGCCTCGCCCACGATTTCGATATCTTTGTCCTGGGCCAACAGCGCCCTGAGACCGGCCCGCAGCAATGTGTGATCTTCGACGATCACCACGCGTTTCTTATCTAACATGTTGGCCTCCAGTCATTCGGTTAATTTCAAGTTGGAACTCATGGTTGTAGCGATAAATTCGCCGCCTTCTGCGCGGGCATATGCATGAACACCCAGTCGGCGTATTTCGTCTTGCCTTCAAAATTCTTGTTTGCGGGGCTGAAATTGCCCTGCTTGAGCGGCTCCTGCTCCGACAAGCTGTACACCCCGTAGATCTCACCCTCCGGTCCCTTCATCAAGCCCCATTCCCCGGTGCCGCTGACGGGATCGCGATAAATCCTGCGCAAATAACGCTGCACCGAGGGATAGCGCGAATCCCTCAGCAAGTCGTCCAGACTCAACGGATAGCGTTGCATCCGGCCCTGCGAGTGCGTGTAGTATTTTTCGATGGCTTGGCGAAACTGGTTGCCGACAAACAGCAACTCCTTCTCCTGCTCGCGCCTTTGCACGGTGTGCCAGACTTCCCCGGTGACGAGCAGCATTGCGCCAAGAGATGCCATCATAGCCAGCAATCCAAGATAGGTAAACCCACCCATACGGGTGGCTCGTCCGCCACCGCGCGCCGTGCAGAAACCCTTGTTGAAAAAGGCCCTATTCATCACCAGTCCTTGTACTCTGCGCCGGACCGCGAGCTGCCGGGCGCGCTGCTTTTAATATCGTAGACGCCGCCTTTTTCGGCCTCGTCGGGCGCAATAATCTGCCACGAGTCCGAATTGCCCGCGATAGGATCGGCAGGCAGGCTGCGCAGGTATTTTTTCTCGACCAGTTCCTCCAGTCTGTCGGGATACCGTCCGTTGTCGCCGTAAAATTTATCCAGCGCCTCGCGCGTCAGCGAAAGATTCTGGCGCAGCACGGCCTCCTCCGAGTTTTCCACACTGTGGAAATAACGCGGCACGACTATCGTCAGCAGCGTGGCGATGATGGCCATCACCACCAGCAACTCGACCAGGGTAAAACCGTTTTTGGCAAGCCGTTTCATGCACTGTCCTTTCACCACTCCCGGTACGGAACGCCGTTCAAGCCGACTCCGGCGGCACGCGAATACACATCGAAAACATCCTCGCCCTCCAGCGGCGAATCGGCGCTGCTGGCATAGCTGCGCTTGCCCCAGGTTTCCTCGGCCGCCAGTTCCGTGTCGGTTTCGAACGGATCGCGCGGAACCCGCCGCAGGAAATAGATTTTGCGGTTGGCTTCCGGATTGGCGGCATCCGGCTCGCCTTCCACCAGCACGCGCAGCGACGCGGGATAACCCGACTTGTCCGTCGAGTGCACCACGCGCCCCTCTTCCACCGCCAGCTTGTACGCATCCAGCGCGCCGCGTATTTCGCGCAGCGCCAGCCGCAGCTCGTATTCCTTGTTGCGCTGCACGACCAGTTCGGACAGCGGCAGCACCACCGACGCCAGCAGGCCCACGATGGACACCGAGACGACCAATTCGATCAGCGTAAATCCGCGCCCGATTCTCATGGCGCCACCGCGATCACATGTGGCGGTGCCCTGAACGGCAACACCCGTTCACCCGCGCCGACCGGATTGACCGGCGTGACGGCAATCTGCGTCTGCGCCGCTGCGGCCAGCACTTCGAAAACCAGCGTGACGACATTGCCCTCGCCACCGGCTACCGATTCCTTCACGTCGATCAGAATCTGGCCCCCGGCCTGGTCTATCGTATTGGCGAAGTTCGACGCCGGGTCGCCCGGCTGCACAAAATCGCCCGCAACCACATCAACCGCTTTCAATACCGCCGGATCGAATCCCACCAGCAGACCCAGGCTGTTCATCTTCCGCGCCCCCTGCACATCGAGCGTGACGCTGATCATGTCGCCTGCTTTGGCCTCGCCCGGTCCCTGCCATGAGAAAAGCAACTCCTGCACCGCAGGCGGTGCTGGCTGCACGGGCGCGGGCACAGGCACGGCCGCCGCAGGTGAACTTCCTCCGGTGTTGCTGACCGCAACGGCGCCCAGCGGCTTCATCGCGAGCGGCGTGCCGCGCAATGTGGCCTCGGTGCCGGACCAGTACTCCACCTCGCGCGCATCGGGGTAGCGGTTGTTGCTCACGATACGCGGCGTGATGGACAGCACGATTTCGGTCTTGCTGCCGTTGTCGCGGTGGCTCGCAAACAGGTGCCCGAGCACAGGCAGTTGCCCCAGTCCCGGCACTTTGTCGGCGGTGTTCCTGTCTTCGTCGTTGATCAGGCCGGCCAGAATCTGCGTCTCCCCGTCCTTGAGGCGCAGCACGGTGGACGTGTTGCGCGTGCCGACCTGGTAGGCCAGCGTGCCGGACACGGTGTTCGTCACCTCCTTCACCAGCGAACTGACTTCCAGCCCGACCTTGATGGACACTTCGTTGTCCATGTGGATCTCCGGTTCGACCTCCAGTTTCAGGCCCACGTCCAGGTACTGCACGTTGCCGGTGATCACCGGCGACCCGGTCGACACCGGCGTCACCGCATTGGTGATCACCGGCACGCGGTCGCCGATCATGATCTTGGCTTTCTCGCGGTTGCGCGCGCGTATGCGCGGGCTCGCCAGCAGGTTGGTCTCGCCGTCCTGCAGCAGCAGGTTGAGCGTGAGCGCCATGGCCGGGCTGGTCATGAGGTTGCCGGCCTTGAAGTGTCTCAGTTCGTTCAGCGTGAGGCCGGCGTCGGGCGTGGCGCTCTGCGCGGTCAGCGTCAACTGGCCGGGAAACTTGAGGCCGATTTCGGACAGGCGCGAACGGCTGATCTCAAGCACCTCCACTTCCAGCATCACTTCCGGATCGGCGATATCCTGGTCGGCCACCATTTTTTCCGCGAGGCGGATCGCTTCCGGCGTATCGCGCATCACCAGCGAATTGGTCTTCTCGTGCACAAAGATATCCTTGGTCTTGAGCAGCGTCTTGAGCATGGTCTGCATCTGCTTGGGATCGGCGTTGGTGAGATGGAAGCTCCTGACCTTGAGATCCTGGTAATCCTTGATCTTGACCGGCGTGTTCGGATAAATGAACACGGTGTTGTCGCTGATGATCTTTTTCTCAAGCTGGCACTGCAGCAGGATCAGGTCGATCGCATCCTCCACCGACACGTCCTTGACGAAGATCGAGGTCTTGATGTCCGGCCTCACGTCCTTGTCCAGCAGCACGTTAATGTCGCTGGTGCGCGACAGCGCTTCGAACACCAGCTTCACGCTGGCATCGCGGAACTGCAGCGTGACCGGCTTCTTGAATTTCGCCTTGAGGGCCGGCCCCGCCATCAGTTCCCTGGCCAGCATCTCGTCGATCTGGCGCTGCAGTTTCAGGGCCTCGCCGTGCCGGGGATTTTCGAGGAACACCGGTTTGAGCGCGGACTGTGCGGCTTCCGTGTCGCCTTTCTTGAACAGCCTGCGCGCCTCCTGCAGGATTTCGTCGTGGCGTTTATCCTGCGCCAGTTCCTGCAGCCCCATACGCGCCCTGCTGTTCTCCGGGTCCAGCCTGAGCATGCGCTCGAAAATTGCCTGCGCCGTATCCATGTGCCCGGCGGTACGTTCGCTGTTCGCCAGCGCCCACAAACGGGCGGCCGTCTGCTCGCGATTGCGCAGCCACGCGTTGCGGTAGGAGAGATTGTCCGGCTCGGCCTGGCTGGCCTGCTCCAGCTTCGCCACCCCCTCTTCCGCCCGCCCCTCTTCCATCAGCGACATGCCGTCGCGGTACAGTTTTTGTCCGGCGCAACCGGCCAGCGCGAACGCCACGAGCAGCAACAACGCCGCTGTGCGCCTGAAGTCGAGCCTGAAATAATGCATATTGCCCACCCCCGAATGAGAATAATGGTTGTCAGATATATTCATAACGCTTCGCCGGTGCCCAGCGTCTGTCTGATGTTCAACGGCATGTAAGTCATCTCCACCATGGTGGATGTCACGCGCTCGATGCGATACGTGTTATCGATCACGTCGCCCTCGGCAACCGTGTACATCCGTTCGCCCCTGGTCAGGATGGCCAGCCGCGTCGGCGCATCCTCATAGCGCCCGAGATAGGAGAACGGCATGGGCGGCGCGGTCGGAACCGGCGGTGGCGGCGGCGGTGCGGGCGGCGGCGGGGGCGGCGGTACATACCAGGAGGTCGAGCCGAATACATTGGCGACAACCACCGCCGGTTCCGCCTGCGGCCGCGCCAACCGTTCCAGCTCCACATGCGCCTGTGCGGGCAGTCGCGCTTCGGCACGCAACGGTGACACCGCACCGCCCTGCAACTCCACGGAAGCGCGCGCCGCTTTCGGCGTGCCATCTTCTCCGGACGAAGTCGCCGCGATCACGGTCGTAAAAATCGCGCCTAGCGCAATCCACTTGAGCACGTTGCGTCTGCTATTCATGATGACTGCCCCATAAAAAGCGCCAGCCTGATTCTGGCCTCCACGTTCGAATCGGCCACTTTGCGGCGACTGAACTGCACGTTCTCCAGCGCGACGATGGGAATTTCCGCAGGCAGCGCGGCGAGAAAGCGGCGTATCTGCCGGTATTCGCCGTTCACCGGCAGCGTAATCTGCAAGCGCATCAGCCGCCCCGTCTTGTCCTGCGTCGCCTTGTATTCGCCCTCATCCAGCCTGAGCCCGTTTTTTTCCGCGAGCTTTGCCAGCTTCGCCAGCCACTGCGGCGAGGTGCGCTCTTCCGGAAAAATCCGGTAATACTGTTCGAGTTCCTCGTCCGGCGAGCGTGGCGCTCCTTGCTGCGATTGGCCGGTCAATTCGCGCAATTCGAGTGCGCTGCGTTGCACCTCGTCCAGGCGCGCTTGCGCGTGAGCAACCGCCGAAAAATGAAACACCGAAACAGCGAACAACAGGCCGATGCCCGCCGCGCCGCGAATGCCCAGCATCTGCAGCCAGCGCCGGGCTGTCCAGCGCAGCGGCAGCTCGGGCGCCGCGCCGAGCCGTTGCGCCAGGCGAGCGGACAGTGTTTGCAACCATGCCTGCGCGCGGTGTCTCATGGCTGACTCCGCCAGACGGCCTGCAGCGCAAAACGCACGGGCCGCTCGGGATCGCGCAGCATCACGCGATGGCTTTGCAAATAGACCGGGCCGAACACCGGCTGCTTGTCCAGCCGCGCGATGTAGTTCATCAACGCTGTAAAATCCCTGGCCTCACCGCTGATCCTGACCACCTGTTTTTCCGAATCCGGTTCCACCGCCAGCAAAGCCACGCGCTTGTCGGCAGCCGCCTCCACGCCCTGCAGCAACTCCTCCCACGGCAGCGTGAGCTGGCGCAGCACTTCGTTGGCGCGCTTGACCTCCAGCGCCAGCGCCTTGACCTCGCGCTCGCCGCGTCCGGCGGAGGCAGCCCGCAGCCCTTGCGCGGGCGCGGCCTGCGCCAGCTTCTGTTCCCAGTCCTCGGCCTCGGCGTTCAGGTTCTGGTAACGGGCAAGCGACAAGATCAGCAGCAGCAATGCCAGCGCCAGCAGCGCCGACCCCGCCCGGTGCGCGGGTCTGTCCTGTTGGTAGTCGAGCCAGAGCGCGTTCATCGCATCACCCCCCCATCGCCATGGCAAAGCGCCGGTCGTAATCCGGCAACAGCCCGGGATGTATCGCAGGCTGCAGCGCGTGCAGCTTCCACCTGCCGCCCTGCGGCAGCACCGGCTTTTCGATCTCCGGCGCCCACAGGAATACTTCGTCAGTACCCGCCTCGTGTTCCGTCAGGCAAGACTCCCGCTCCAGGATATGCGGCAGGTTTGCGCAGCAATCACCGCGCGCGCGCAAAGTGCGGATGCTGCGCCAGGCTCCCTGTTGCAACAGGGCCACGCACAGATTGCCCGGCTCGAACAGCACGAACCACGCGCTACCCGCCTGCAGCCTGTCGCGGCAACTGTTGTAGGCCGCCATCAGACCGGGCTGTATCGAGCGCAGACGTATCCCCGCATCGTCGAACGCGGTGCGCACGGCCTGCGCCAGCCTGCCGTCCAGCGCGCTGGCCAACTGCGCGGCGCCGGGACGGTCCGGGTTCAGGCGCAAGTCCCACGACTCGGCGGCGGTGCCGTACAACTGCCGGAAGAAATGCCGCGTATAGACCGCTTCTTCCGCCGCATTTTTCAGCGCGGCGCTCCACGGCACCAGCGCGTAGCGCATGAAATGGTTGGACAGGATGACGGTCGCGAACGCGGTGTTGTACGCCAGCGCCGGCAGTTCCGCCGCCAGTGTGGCGATGGCGGCGCTCCATGCCGCATCTGCGCCTTCCGCAGCGGCACAGGGGACGGTCCGCGTCTCGATCACCCTGCGCACCATCCCGCGGCGCGTCAACTCGCGCCCGATGCGCAGCATCAGCACGCGCTCCGGATACAGCACCACCCGCAATTCCTCACGCAACGAAAGTGACACGATTGATCTCCTGTAAAGTGGTTTCGCCGCGAAACGCCATGGCCAGCGCGCCTTCGCGCAGGAAGCGCGTGCCGCCGCGCCTGGCCGCCTCGCGCACCAGACGCAGCGGTTTCCGGGCGATGATGAGTTCGCGGATTTCGTCGTTCATGTTGAGTATCTCGGCAATGGCCTTGCGTCCCTTGTAGCCGGTGCCGCGACAGGCAGTGCAGCCGCGCCCGGCGCGGAATTTCGCCGTGGCCGCCGCAGCCGCGTCTATGCCCGACTCCCTGAGCAGCGCCTCGCCGGGATGCACGTCGGCCGCGCATTGCGTGCAGTTCACGCGTATCAGGCGCTGCGCGAGAATGCCGTTGAGCGCGGAAACGAAACTGTAGGGATCAATGCCCATGTGCATGAAACGCCCGATGACGTCGAACACGTTATTGGCGTGCACGGTGGTGAACACCAGGTGGCCGGTCAGTGCGGACTGCACCGCGATCTGCGCGGTTTCCGGATCGCGGATTTCCCCGACCATGATCTTGTCCGGGTCGTGGCGCAGGATGGAACGCAGGCCGCGTTCGAAGGTGAGGCCCTTTTTCTCGTTGACGGGAATCTGCAGCACGCCGTGCAACTGGTACTCGACCGGGTCCTCGATGGTGATGATCTTGTCCTGCCCGTTATTAATTTCCGAGATGGCCGCATACAGCGTCGTCGTCTTGCCGCTACCGGTCGGTCCGGTGACCAGCACCATGCCGTAGGGTTCGCTCGAAAGACGGCGCAGCGTGGCGATGGACGCCGCATCGAAGCCCAGGTAATCAAGACGCAGGCCCTTGATCTGGTCGGACAGCGTCTGCTTGTCGAGAATGCGCAGCACCGCGTCTTCGCCGAGGATGCTGGGCATGATGGACACGCGCAGATCCACCTCGTGCTGCTGTATCGACACCTTGAAGCGGCCGTCCTGAGGGATGCGCCGCTCGGCAATGTCCAGGCCGGAGATCACCTTGATGCGCGAGATCACCTGCTCCGCCATGTCCTGTCCCGCCACCGAACCGGCCACGGTCAGCACACCGTCGATGCGATATTTGATTTCCAGACCGGACGCGCCGGTTTCGAAATGGATGTCGCTGGCTTCGCACTTGAGCGCGTCGTACAGCGTCGAGTGCACCAGCTTGACCACCGGGCTGATGTCGCCGCTGATGGTCCGCAGCGACAATTCTTCGACGTTTTCATCCGGCGTTGCGCGCTTGCCCGCCACGACCTGCAGGCTTTGCATGGCGCTCAGCGATTCCTCATGGTGCGCCAGATACGCGGCGACATCCGCGTTGTGGGCCAGCCCCCAGTCGAAATCCTCCACGATGCGCAGCTCCGCCCATGTCTGCAGGCCCGCATTAAAGGGGTCGCCCATAATCACGAACAGCCGCCCGTCGCCGTCGCGCAACGCGACGCATTCCCGCTCCTGTGCCTCGGCAAAGGACAGCACGTCGAATGCGGGCACCAGCTTGTTCAACTCCTCCACGCCGTACACCGGAAAGTGGAACATGTGGCCCAGCGCATCGACGAATTTAATCTTGCCCAGCGCCAGTTGTTCCTCCAGCACCTCGACCACGCTGCGTTTCGCCTGCGCGGCCATGATGCGGGCCAGCCGCACCTGATGCGCCGAAATCGCCTGTCCCGCGAGAATGTGGTCCGTCGCCGCCATGTTCATTGAATGCTCCCGGCAAGCTCGAAAATCGGAAAGTACATCAGCACCACGACGATCCCGATCACCAGTCCCACCGCCGTCATCAGCAGCGGCTCCAGCAACTTGACGAAGCGTTCCACCCAGCGGGCGGTTTCTTCCTCGTAAAAGGCCGCGATGCGTTCCATCATCGAACCCATCTGCCCGGTGCGCTCGCCCACGCGCAGCAGGCGCAGAGCAAGCGGCGTGACCAGCCCGTGTTTATCCATTGCCTGCGAGATGGAGCAGCCTTCGCGGATGCCCGTCGCGGCCAGCGCCAGTTGTTCGCGCATCGACTCCTGCAGCAAACCGCCCACCAGTTGCAGCGCCGCGAGAATCGGCATGCCGCCCTGCAACAGCATGCCCAGCGAACGGTAGAAACGCGCCATCTGGTACACCTGCATGCGCTTGCCCAGTGCGGGCATTTGCCACAGCTTGCGCGCCAGTTGCTGCCGGAATGCGGGCCGCGAGGCGGCGAACAGCAGACCGCCGCACAATGCTGCCGTCCCGACTGCAAACAGGCGCCCGTGCGCTTCGAGCAACTGTCCCCAGTGCATCAGCATGCGCGACATGAACGGCAGGTCGCCGCCCATGTCCGCGTAAATATGGCTGAAACGCGGCACGACGAAGGCCATCAGGAACAGCATCACCAGCCCGCCCACCACCAGCAGGATGACGGGATAGATCGAATAAGTGATCACCTTGCGCCGTATCCCGTCCATCTGCGTCTGGTACACGATGTAGCGCGACAGCACTTCGGCCAGCGAACCGGTCTTTTCGCTGGCGCGCACGGTGGCCACATACAGCGCGGGAAAATCCCCGGGCAGCTGCTCCAGCGCGTACGAGAAACTGCGCCCCTCGTACAGTGCTGCAATGATCTGCGTCAGCGTCTTGCGCACCTCCGCCTGCGCTTCCTTCTCGGCCAGCGCCTCCAGCGCCTCGATCAGGGACAGGCCCGCCTCCAGCAGCGCCACCAGCTCCTGGCTGAACATCGCCAGCGGAAAACCGGACTGCCGCCACGGTTGCCAGGCGCGCCAGTGCCGCATGGCTGTGGCCGCAACGACGGTATAGCCCTGGGCCCGGGCATGCGCCTCGGCATCGGCCGCATCGGCCGCATCCAGCGTGATCGCCAGCAGCCCTTCGTTTCCGCGCAACACCTTAAGCTCGTACTGCATGACTGCGCCTCCTGTTGATTACTGTTTTATTTATCTAAGCCGGACAAGCCGCAACCAGAATTGCAAAGCCTCTTCTCGTAGGTTGGGCAAAGCGTAGCGTGCCCAACGGCTTCAATCACCACGAACAATGTTGGGCACGCTACGCTTTGCCCAACCTACGTCCTGCATGACAGCACCGCACTCGCTTCACCAATTGGTGATATCCGCGGCCTCACCCTCGCCGCCGGGCTTGCCGTCCTTGCCGTACGAGAGCAGGTCGTACTCCGCGTTGTCGCCGGGAAACTTGTAGACGTATGGATTGCCCCAAGGGTCGGGCGGCACGTTCTTGCTCAGGTAGGGACCGTCCCATCTGGGTTCGTTGGCCGGCTGTGTGACCAGTGCCGCCAGGCCGTCTTCCGTGCCCGGGTAATGCCCCGTATCCAGGCGCATCTGGTCCAGCGCCTTGCCCAGCGCATCCGCCTGCGCGCGCGCCGCCTTGATTTCGGACTTGCCGATCTGCGAGAAATAGCGCGGCCCCACATAGCCCGCCAGCAGGCCGATGATCACCATCACCACCAGCAGTTCGAGCAGGGTAAACCCCTTGCGACTGCGGGGACGTGAGCCAGGCAAAGCACAACTGGAATGCGTATTTTTCATTTGCGGCATGCTCCGTGGCAGGAAATTCGACGGGTATCACCTTAACGTCGTCTGCACAAACATGCTCTGGGCGGCGAACTGTATTTACGCGTAAGCACAGCACTGTATTTTGCATTTGAAGGCCGGCAGCAATCGTGCAGCGGCGCGCCGGAAGCGGCGCTTGACTGCTTCCGCACAGCAGGGCGCCACTACCGCATGGACGGCATAAAAATGAAGTCGTTAGCTGATATCAGCGGCCGGCCGTGCGCGCTAGAGTCTTGTCGCAGAAGTCATCACACAGCCGCGGCACAGCGCCGCGCGAACAGCGGGGTAAGACTATGACCACGAATGAAGTTACGGAACAAAGCGACTTGCGCGAGCACCTGCTCGAACTGGACGATCTCAAACTCAAGATGGGCGAAATGCAACGGCAGTTGGGTGTAGCCTCCTGCCTGACCGCGCGCATCATCAACGGCATGTCGGAAGGCATCATGATCACCGATGCGAACAAAGTCATCCGCACGGTCAATCCGGCCTTCGAAATCACCACCGGCTACTCGGCCGGCGAGTCCCTGGGCAAAACGCCCGCCCTGCTCAAATCCGGGCATCACGGAATCGCTTTCTACCGCGAAATGTGGGAAACGCTGAACCGCTGCGGCCAATGGCAGGGGGAAATCTGGAACCGGCACAAAAGCGGCGACATCTACCCGGAATGGCTGAGCATCAACGCCGTGAAAGACGAACGCCAGCAGGTGACGCACTATGTGGGCATCTTCTCCGACGCGCACACGCAGGAATCCATACTCGAGCGCCTGCGGTATCTGGCTTACTACGACGGGCTCACCGGTCTGCCCAACCAGCGGCTGTTCCTGGACCGTCTGAACATGTCCATTAACCATGCGCGCCGCGACAAGCAGATGCTGGCCGTGATGTTCATCGACCTCGACCATTTCAAGCAGATCAACGACACACTGGGACACAAGATGGGCGACCGCGTACTGGTCGGCATGACACAACGCATGAAAGCATGCCTGCGCGAAGAAGACACGCTGGCGCGGCTGGCCGGCGACGAATTCACCGTCATCCTGCCCTCGCTTTCCCATCCCGAGGCGGCCAACCATGTCGCGCAGAAATTTCTGGAAGTCTGCACGCAGCCGCTGCATATCGACGGCCACGAACTGCAGGTTTCCGCCAGCATCGGCATCGGCGTCTACCCGAACGACGGCGAGGATGCGGACAGCCTGCTGCACCGCGCGGACATGGCCATGTACCGCATCAAGAACTCGGGACGCAACGGCTTCACGCACTTCGATCTGAAGCCGGGCCCGCTGCTGTACACCATGCCATCGCAAGCCTGAACGCAAGCGGGGTGCGCAAGCGCACCCCGCTTGGACGGAAACTACTCCGCTGAATTAGATGTGTAGGTTGGGCAAAGCGTAGCGTGCCCAACAGTGACAACGATGCTGCCGGATTATTGGTTCGACCAGATTATGTTTGAAGTTAGAAGCACAGATACACCAACCCCTCCCAGCCTCCCCTTATCAGGGGAGGAGCAGACTCTGCTCTCCCCCTGATAAGGGGGAGCTGGAGGGGGTTGAAGTTCATACTTCAAACTTCACCTTACCTGATTATCAACGCGAAGCCCCGCCGCTGGTCGAACGAATGAACGGGTCGTCAAACAGGCGCTCGTGCTGCTCGAACAAATCCCCCACCCCAAGATACAGGCGCCGGTATGCATGCGCCGTGCTGCCCTGCAAGTCGAGCATGACACCCTCGCCGACCAGTGCCGCCAGCTCCAGCAGGATATCCCGGTGGGCTTGCTGATGCCGGTGCAAGTCGGCGCATTCGTCGTTCATCTGCGACCACCTGCCCATGATGGACTCCTCATGCTTGAAGTGATTGGCGGAGAAATCCATGATGTTGTAAAAGAAAGAGACCAGACGCCCGCGGCACGTGCCCAGCTTTTCGCGGGAGCATTCCGAGCAACCGCGCGTTGTCTCCAGATTGCGGCAGGTGTCGCGCAGATTGTCGATGGTGCCGCGCAGGCGCGTATGCTCCGCCTCGATCAGCGTGTAATCTTCTTGGGCAAGACCCGATATTGCACCGGCATGAACAGCCATGTTTTCACCTCCGTGATAGATCCTGATGCGTGAATCGCTTGCCGCATGCCGGGGACAGCATGCGGGGCTGCAATCATGTTGCTTTCCCGGCATTCCCGCCCGCTTTTTGATAATGGAAATATGGCTGAAGAATGGCCATGTAAATGACCATTGCAGAAAACGGCGCTTCCCTAGCTGCGCAGCGAAGACAGTTTGCTCTGCAGGTTGCCCGCCCGGGTTTCGAAGCCGAGTTTCTTGCGGATGTGCTTGCGGTGATTGCTGATGGTGGCCGGAGACAGGGACATCGCCAGCGCGATTTCTTTGGATGAAAGACCCTGCCGCACCAGCGATGCAATCTGGAATTCCTTGGGCGTCAAGGTGCGCGTTGCCGTCGTGTAGGCGGCGGAGCGGCCATAGCTGGAAATCAACTCCTGCAGGTTGCTCTCGATGATCTTGACCACTTCCAGTTGCCGGGTTGCCTGGGTGTCTTTTTTCAGCAACTGCAGGAAGGGCACGATCATGCGTTCGAGTTCCTGCGACAAGGCAATCTTCTCGTCATGGGCCACGGCTTCTTCGCGTTTGAGCAGCGTGTTCAGGGTGGTGTCCAGATCGCGGCAGTGATTTCTGAGCTGTTCGACCATACCCGCCTGCACCATGGCCGCATTTTCCGCGTGGCGCAAGCGCTCTTCCGCTTGTTTGATTTTTGTGAGGTCGGTCGCCAGGACGAAGAAACCTTTAACTTTGCCGGCGGCTTTGTGGGCGATGAACTGAGTGTACATGTAGCCAATCTCGCCACCAGGTTTTACCAGCGTGCATTCGAAGGACTGATCCTTTCCTTTCAGCACGCCGTTCACAAAGGTTTCGTTTTGCGTGTACAACGCTTCGCCCAGCAAATCCTGCAGGCGTATGTCCTGCATTTCCTGCGCCGTGCGGCCGAACCAGTTGCGGCATGCCGCGTTGGCGAATTGGCAGCGCAATTCCGTATTCCAGTATCCCACCAGGCCGGGAATGTTATCCGCGACCGTTCTCATGAACGACTCGCTTTCGGGCAATACATCTGTTGCGCGCCTTAAGTTGGCGAACTCGCGCGCAAAAGCCGCCCTGCCTGCAAGTTCACTTGCGTCATCCACTATCAGCGGTTTGTGCGATTCGATTTTCATGATATCCGACACCCCGGAAGTGTTACCCCGGCGCGCTTCGTGCGAAGCGAGTCTTCTATGTAAATGCTGGGACATTCAGCCGCGCCGAAGATTCACTCCGGCGGGCTAATGACCCGACACGCAGAGGTCTTGTTTCGGGCGGGGGATTGGTGCGTGGTGAGTGCCCAACATTTTTGATGGATGATTTTTATTGTTGGGCACGCTGCGCTTTGCCCAACCTACGCGTGCTGTCCCCGACGGTTTTCGATGGATATCGCGTTACTCCACCCATCCTGCGCTTGCTGTTGGGTGCGCTTGCGCACCAATTCCTGCGGCACGCGAACGCACCCAACGTACCGTGCATCGCCGAGTGAGTAGGTTGGGCAAAGCGCAGCGTGCCCAACATTAACGGCTCACTAATGCTTGCCCGTCGCCAGCAGGCCGGCGAACTCGTCGGCAGGCACCGGCCGGTCGAAATAGAAACCCTGCCCTTCGGCGCAGGCATGGGCTAGCAGGAAGTCGAGTTGTTGCTGCGTTTCGACTCCCTCGGCCACCACCCGTTGGTTGAGGTTCCTGCCCATGCCGATGATGGCGTTGACGATGATCGCATTGTCAGCGTCGGCCTCTGCGTTGCCGTCGCCGTCGATATTCATCACGAACGACTGGTCGATCTTGAGCGTGTCGACCTGGAAACTTCGCAGGTAGCTCAGGCTTGAATAGCCCGTGCCGAAATCGTCGACCGCGATTTGCACACCGATCTCCTTGAGCGCGCGCAAAATCGCCGCCGTCTGTTCCGTGTCCTGCATGAGCACACTTTCGGTCATTTCGAGCTCAAGGCAGTGCGGATCAAGCCCGGTCTCCTGAAGCACGTTGCGCACACCGCTCAGAAAATCCTTGTGGTGGAATTCTTTGGCCGAGACATTGACCGCGATCTGGCCGATATCGAGACCGGCCTGCTGCCATACCCGGGTCTGGCGGCAGGCTTCGCGCAACACCCAATTGCCAATGGGCACGATCAGGCCGCATTCCTCGGCCACGCCCACGAACTGCGTCGGCTGCATGGGAGGCTGGCCGTTGTGCCGCAAACGCAGCAGCGCTTCGGCGCCGGTGATGGTACCCGTCACGAGGTTCACCTTGGTCTGGTAATGCAGCACGAATTTCCCGTGTTCGAGCGCGTGGTGCAACTCCTCCTCCACCGATTGACGTTCGACGGCGCGCGCATTCATATCCGGCGTGAACAACTGGTAATTGTTCCGCCCGCTGCGCTTGGCGTGATACATCGCGGTGTCGGCATTCCTGAGCACCGTCTCCGCATCTTTGCCGTCGTCCGGATACACGCCTATGCCTATGCTCAGCGTGATGTGCAGCCTGTGGCTCGCGATGAGATGCGGTTCGGCCATGCCCGCGATCAGCTTTTCGGCGGCGAGAATCGCATCCTGTTCCGTCTCGATTTCGTGCAGCAGTACCACGAATTCGTCCCCACCCTGGCGGCTCACGGTATCCGACAGACGCACGCTCGCCTGCAAACGTTTGGTGACCGACTGCAGCAACTGGTCGCCGGCCGCATGCCCGAGCGAATCGTTGATATGCTTGAAATGGTCGAGATCCAGATACATCAGGGCGACTTTTTTGTTGTTGCGCTGCGCCAGCACGATCGCCTGCATCAGGCGGTCGGTCAGCAACGCACGATTGGGCAGTCCGGTCAGAAAATCGTGCTCGGCCATATGCGACATCTGCGCGGTGGCCAGCTCGGCGGCCTCGGTCATGGCCTGTGCCTGCAGCGTCGCGTGGATGAGGCGCTCGTTCACCTCGCGCAACTGCGCCGCGACACGCTCTTCCAGCTCGGCATCGGCGCGCGCTGCAATTTCCTGGGCAAGCATGGCCCGCATGCGCAGCGTGGCCGCCTCCTCGCGCAGATCGGCGGCCTCTTGGCGCTTGTCGGCCGCTGCCTGCCGCAAATCGGCGGTTCCCTGGCGCAGGTTGGCGGCGCCCTGGCGCAGGTCCGCAGTATCTTCGCGCCTGTCGGCAGCCTCCTGCCGCAGGTCGGCTGTGCCCTCGCGCTTGTCGGCGGTATTTTCGCGGACGTCGGCGGCTTCCTGGCGCAGGTCCGCAGTCCCCTCTCTCTTGTCGGCCGCCTGATGACGCAAATCGGCAGTGCCCTCGCGCCTGTCGGCAGTATTTTCGCGGACATCAGCGGCCTCCTGGCGCAGGTCCGCTGTTCCCTCTCTCTTGTCGGCCGCCTCATGACGCAAGTCGGCAGTGCCCTCGCGCTTGTCGGCAACATCCTGACGCAGATCCGCCGTGCCTTCGCGTTTGTCCGCGTCAACCTGGCGCAGGTCTGCTGTGCCTTCGCGTTCATCGGCGGCAACCTGTCGCAGATCTGCTGTGCCTTCGCGCTTGTCGGCAGCCACCTGGCGCAAATCAGCAGTCCCTTCACGCTTGTCTGCATCCACCTGACGCAGGTCTGCTGTGCCTTCGCGCCTGTCTGCATCCACCTGACGCAGGTCCGCAGTGCCTTCGCGTTTGTCGGCAGCCACCTGGCGCAGATCCGCAGTGCCTTCACGCTTGTCGGCAGCCACCTGGCGCCGGTCCGCAGATCCCTGGCGCAGGTCGGCGGCCCGCTCTCCGAAGCGCACCGCCGTCTCCCGCTGCGTGATGTCAATCGACGCATCCACGGTCAAAGATCGCGCGCTGCCGTTTTTCTTGTGCGGCCGGCCGTCCATGCCTTTGCCGTGAGCGCCGGTTCGTTTCATGACAACCTCCTCAAGTGACCGAATTCCGCATTGGTATCCCTGTCCGTCGCGCGCCGCGGAGCCTCCCGCAGCCGGGCGCCGCCGGGCATCCGCGTCGGCCGGCCGCCGAGCAAGCCCTCGAAATCGCGCACGATGCCCCCGATCGCGATGCCATCGGCATTGATCTCGAATTGCCGGATTTCGTTGCTATGTTCGCTGGCGCGCACCTTGACCACCGCCATGACGCGCTTCAGGCTGCTCCCGACCTCGATGTAGCGTTGCACGATAATCGCGTCGGTGAGAAAGGCAGAGCCGTAGGAGCTGAAGCGCAAATCCGTGTAGCGGTCTTCCAGCTCGGACGTCATCAGCACCGTCACGCCGAGTCCGGACAGCACGGCGATCATGCGAAACAGCGATTCGCGAAAGTCCTCGCGAAAAACCGGCGCCACCGCCAGTTCGAAACCCGACAGCGAATCGATCACCACGCGGGTGGCTTTCATGCGGTGGATGAGATCGGTCAACTCCTGCACGATCTCGTCCATCGACAAATCCAGGGAGCGCGTATTGATCAGGCCGATTTGCCCGGCCCGCACCATGTCGTCCAGCGTGCGCGTCCAGGACTGACTGGGCGTCTGTTCGAACGCGACGATCACGCCCGCCTCACCCGTGCGCACCCCCTCCGCGAGGAAGGCCGTGGCAAGAATGGTCTTGCCCGATCCGGACGGCCCGGCGACCAGCAGCGAATAGCCCGACGGCAGGCCGCCGCCCAGCATTTCGTTAAGGCGCGGAATGCCCATGGAGAGGCGCTCTTCGCTGCGCATCTTGCGTCCGGAAGCCAGCAATATCCCGGTATCCAAGGGCACGAGTGCAGCGGGAAAGACTTGTATTCCGTCACTCGTGATGCGGAAGGTATGCATCCCCGGGCGCGTCGCCTGGCCGCGCATTTTTCTGACCCGCAGCATGCGCACCATCGAATTGCGGTACACGCTTTGATCCAGCGCAAGCAGGCCGTCGGCCATTGTGAACACGGTATGCCTGTCGTTCTCCGTGACTTCCCCGCCGATCAGAAACGTGGTGGCCTGGCAACTGCTCAACAGCATCCCGAGTTTCTGGATGAACAACTGCAAGCTGATCATGCCGCCGGGCTGGTATTGCACATCCTGCATGACCGACTGGATCGAATCGACAAAGACCAGCGCCGGCGACGCGGCATTGACCTCGCGCGCGATGCGCGCCAGCACCAGCTTGAAATTTCCCGTGGCGACTTCTTCTCCCAAATTGACGAAGCGTATCGACGCGTCGATCTTGTCCATGTCGAAAAATGAAAACTGCTGCTGGTAGCGCAGCATCTTCAACGGCGGTTCGCCGAGGATGCTGAAAAACAGCGCCGGCTGTTCCGGCGTTGCCAGCGCAAACATGATCTGGTGCGCCAGTGTCGTCTTGCCCGAACCCGGCGGGCCGGAAATGAGATTAAAGGAATACTCAGGCAGCCCGCCGCCCAATATGTCGTCGAGTCCCGGCACGCCGGTGGCGAGCCTGCGCATATTCACACTGTTGTTCATGGCGACTTCTCCTCTTCAGACAGCGTAAGCGGCGCAACCCAGACCGGATTCAGCAGGCGCTCGGTCAGGGAGTTCCCGATCAGAGTCGCCAGCAAACCGGAAAAGGTCACCAGCAGGGTATAGCCCGCCTCGCAGGCAACCGCCGTTTCATGCCCCGCAAGACGCGCCTTCAGGTCCGCCCGCAGCACGGCGCTGTTTTCGTCATCGGTAGTTAACGCGAGCCAGGAATAGGTGGCGCCCGTGATGTGCAGCGAACGCCTGAACAACGCGTCGATCCCGCCCGCGCCGAGCACCGGCGTCAGCCTTACCTCCACCTCGTGCCAGACGCCCAGCGTGGCCTCCGCGAACGCGTTGGAATCGGGGTCGACTCCGGCGCGCAGGGCCAGCGTTCTGCGTATATTTTCGCGAAGCAATTTGTTTTCCGTTGTTGGCACGCAATACCTCCTGCTTGCGGCAGTGGAGACGATTAAGGACGCTTCACTGGCAGCGCTCCGCCTTTCGTAGCCCGGATGCAATGCAATGGAATCCGGGGCTTCCCTGTGCACCCTCGGTCTATGTTGAAACCAGTGCCCTGTCGGACACTCCCGGATTACGCTGCTAACTGCGGCCATGTATTCGTAGGTTGGGCAGAGCGTAGCGTGCCCAACATTGACAACGATGCCTGTTGGGCACGCTTCGCTTTGCCCAACCTACGTATCCGCGCCGTTACCCATGCGCTCTGCCCACCCTACGAACTTATTCCCGCATATCAGACCAGCCCCGCATCGGGATCGTCCAGTTCTGAAAGCTGTGCCAGCGCCTGTTGCGCCTCAAATGGATCTAGTATTTTCAGCGCAAAGCCGGCATATACGGTCACATAGTCGCCCTCGCCCGCATCATCCAGCAGCGACATGGAAATGACTTTGCGCTCTCCCGCCATGTCCACCAGGGCCTGCTCGTTGTCCAGAATACGTACCACCTTGGCCGGAATCGAAAAGCTCATTTTTATCCTCTCGGGGAAGTCGGCGCGCCGCTATTCGACTTCCATTTCCTTCACGCGCATGCGCGTGCCGTCCATGGGCTGCAGGTTGACACCGCCGCAGCGCGGGCAGGGCTCGAAGCGCGCGGCCAGCGGTACCTGGCGCCTGCAATCGAAGCACCACGCGTTGCCCTCCACTTCGGATATTTCCAGCACCGCGTTTTCGGCCACCGTACCGCGCGCGACGGCGTCGAAACAGAAATGCATCATGGCCGGCTCCACGCCGGAGAGTTTGCCGATCTCGATGCGCACGACCCGGATGCGCTGGCAGCCCTCGCTGTCGGCAAAGTTCTCGACCACGTCGATCAGTTTCTCGGTCATCGCCATCTCATGCATGGGCCACCTGTCCCTTTCTTTATCGCGCGGCTCTCGCCATGAAGGTTTTCCGGAACAGGCCCGGGCACTTCAGCAGGCCACGGCTTGCCAAGTGCAGACGGAGCCGGCTCCTGCCGCCATCAAGTCGGCGGTCAAGAATGCCTCCGGGCTGTTGGCATTTTCATTACGGAGTTCGGCTGCGTTGCCCCAGTGCTCCAGATGGGAGAGTGCGATCTGCACCGCACGCGATATCCGTGCAGTGACCGCCTCGCTCATGCGGCCTTCTGCGGCGATATGCGCCGGCTGCACGCCGACCAGCACCAGCCTTTCCGGAAAGTTGCCGGTCAATGCGGCCACAATCAGCGCATCCTGCAAACCGCTCTGGTGCAGGCTCAGCTTCTTGTCGAGCATCAAGCGCGGCACCTGCTCGTTCTCCAGCACCAGCAGCGTGCCCGGCTCCAGCCCGTTGTCGACCACATCGAACACGATCAGGCGCCGCGCCGACAGCACATGCGACAGCAGAAGGAATCCCTGCGTGCCGCCGTCCACCAGCTCAACCTGATCTGAAAAGCGCCACAGACGATGCAGTTCATGCACCGCGCGCACACCGAAACCGTCATCCGCAAACTGCGGGTTGCCGATGCCGAGCACCATATCTTTCTTATTGGTCATGGATCGCGCTCCCATTTTCTTAAAGTTGCAGGCGATTGCAGCGGGGGCGTTTGTGCCCCCAAAGGGCACTCCCGGATTACGCTGTGCTGCATCCGGACCCCGTTGCTGCCAACTGCGGTCATGTATTCATGCAGGCATCGTTGCCAATGTTGGGCACGCTGCGCTTTGCCCAACCTACACATCTACATTCCCGGATTACGCTGGTGCCTGTGCTAGCGCAGGCACTTGTGTTCTATGGGTTCGTCCGCTTTGCACTTGAGCAGCAATTCTTCGTTGCCGTCGACCGGATTGCGGAAGAATTGCGCGATGACGGATTGTTGTTGCGCGCGCGTCAGTGGCATCTTTTTCGGGACTGCCGCGTCGTCACGCATGAACACCACACCGCAGGCCTGTCCGGGGAAACACAATTGCCTGGCTGCCTGCATGAATATTTCCGTCGTGCCCGTCGCCCCGGGCTCCACCACCACAAAGCGGCGCATACCCAGCGAGGCCGCATGCCGCCACTGACTTTCTGCCAGTGCGCCGCCGCATACGCTGAACATGACTGCGGCCGTCACACCCAATACCAGTACGTTTTTCATGATGAGTCCCTCCTGCGTATTGCCCGGTGCGCCATCGCGACCGGTTTGTTTCCGGCACCGCTCACATGAAGAGCTGCCTTGCGCTGCGCAACGCTTCCAGCTTGGGCATGACCGCATTGCGGTCGCCCGCGATGACATCCGGCACTTTGGCAATCTCGATCCGCTCGCCGATGATTTCCTCGTCGTCGTTGCGGTGTCGCACCAGCCACACGCAAGGTATCGAGGTCTGGTGCACCTCGGCATTGCAGGGTGCTTCCACGATGGCCGTCACTTCGCCCAGCCCCAGCAGGATGCCGAGAATGCCGCGCTCTTCCGGCATGGCGTGCAGACAATGCAAGTCGATCATGGCTTCCATTCCGGTTTCGGCGAAACGCGTCGCGCATTCCTCGATTTCGTACAGAATGGATTGCGCCGACGCGCACTGATCGTCGTAGACACACTGCTTGCTGCGGGGCAGCCGGAATACCGGATGCATTCGCGCGTCCGAACCGCAGCGCGTTGCGTCGTCGCTTTCCGGCTCCGGCGGGTTCGATTGATAGTGGCGGAAAATAATCTGATCTGTCTGTTCGCTAGTCATGCCAGTCTCCTTGCGTAATCACCGTGATAGCGGCGCGAATTGCCCGTGATCAGATGTTACGCAGCGACTGGTTGCTTTAGTATCAGGTGCTTTTGGTATTTGTTGCGCACATGATCATGTAGCGCTGAAGTTGGCTTGGAACCCGCGAGCGGGCGATGGTTGCGGCGGACTCAAACTCCTCCCGGCCTCCCCTTGTCAGCGGAGGAGCAGACGTAGGTTGGGCAAAGCGTAGCGTGCCCAACTTGTTTGCTGACCAGCAGGATGGATGGAGCATCGCGATGCTCATCGAAAACCGTCGGGGGTAGCCCGACAGCTAGTTACTTTCTTTTGCTTCGCCAAAAAGAAAGTAACCAAAGAAAAGGCGACCCCAGCGCGCCGCCCCTTCGGGGTTCCCTCGATATTTCGCCAACAAGCGGGGCTGCGCAACTCGCCC
>JAUSBC010000086.1 GCA_030652215.1 Sideroxyarcus sp. | reverse complement strand
GCCGCGGGCAAAGTGGACATCTGGTTCGAGCAGGATGCGGATCGACTGAAATTCTTCGTGCAGGATGACGGCGCCGGCCTAGCCTCCCCCGAAAATGCCGAGACCAAAAAGCCCGACTCAACGGGCCTGGGTCTTTCCTTGTGCAATGCGGTTACCGAAGCGCACGGCGGCGGCAGCGTGAGTTTGGTTGATGCGCCGGGAGGTGGGGCGTTGTTTATGATGGAATTGAGGCTGGTGGGGTGAAACAGTCCGTAGGTTGGGCAAAGCGCAGCGTGCCCAACGATCACGTGCATTGTTAATTCATGTTGGGCACGCTGCGCTTTGCCCAACCTACGAAGCTGCGCTTCCCCCGCAAGGGGGAGGCCGATGGGTACCCAACGGCTGCGCCGTTACCCATTCGCACTGCCCAACCTGCGAAGCTGTGTGCCCGGTGTAATAGCTGTCGTCGGCACAACGAAGAATGTAAACCAGAACATCGTTTTCTCCATAAAACAAAAGGCCAAACCTCGCGGTTTGGCCTTCTGCATCTGCACATCTGCCGAAATCAAAGCCGTATGTACATCCAGACACCCAGCACCAGCGACATCACGCTTAGCGTGGCGCCTACTGCCGTGGCGTTCGACAAGGCCCATTTATCCGTGTCGAAGAACGTCATATGCAGTGGTCGCGTGCGTTGGCGGAAGGTCAGCCATTTGTCGGTATAGCGCCCGATGGCCTGCAATTTTTCCGGGAAGAACACCAGCACCAGCCCCAGTACCACGCATAGCCCGTTGCCGATCAGCAGGAAGGAGTGCGTGTAGTCCGACAAGATGTCGGCGGTCACGATGGGGAGCCAGTCCGAGTACAAGGGTTGGAACACGATGTCGTCCACTTCTATGAGCAATCCGATGGCGGCAAGTGCGCCCACAATGATGGCGGCGCCGAGGATGCCGGGACGTTTGAGTACTACGGGCTCGATGAAATGCGGCGTGGCCAGCGGTTTCATCAATTGGCGCGTGGAAACGCGCTTGTTCATGAATTCGAAGAACCGCAGCATGGTGGCGTTATGCGTGGCGAGACCAATGCCGACAATGAACGAAAAAATGCTGGCAAGAATGAAAAATACAAATACACCGGCAATGAATACCGGGAATGAAATCTGACCAATTAAGTTATACATGCTGTACCCCCATCGCAAGAATTGTTGCCGTGCTACTAACTGGATAGGTTGTTAGATTCGATACTTCTCTTCCTGCCAGAATTCTAGCACTTCCACCGGGACGAATTCGGCCAGTTTTTGAACAGTGCCGCTGCGTGTTTTCCGGACAATTCATAACCCGTTATTTAGCCGGTACTTTCTTCGCGGACGCTTGCTTAACCCTTTGATTTTGCAATGGCCACTGCAGGCTCATCTGCCGGGCCCGCTTCACGGGCCAACTCGTGACGCAACCTTTCGAGGTTGCGGTGATAATCGTCCGCATCGCCGTATTCCAGGAAGCGGGCGTAGCGCGCGTGCGCACTGAGTATCTTGCGGGCATGCTTGATCGGGCAAAAATATTGCTCGGTGCGCGCAATGATCTCGCTCGCGTATGCCATCAGCCCGACCGCGTACGAGCAATACATGCAGTGCCCTTTTTCGAAGAAATTCAGATAGGCCAGGTGCTGGTGATCCAGCACGAAATAATCCGCGCGCTTCAGTCTGGGGATGCCATAGACGGGAAAGCAGACCAACTGATAGAAGCTGACGAACAGGTCGATGAAGAGCAGCGGCACAACCATGCCGTAAATGATGGGCATGGTGAGGAAATTCTGCGGGCGAACGGTCAGGAACCAGCGGAACACGCCCAGCTTGACGCGCCGGTGCGTATCTTTGATGGCCTGTTCGAATATGACGCGCCGGCCTTCCAGTTGGTATAGCAGTCGGCCGCCCTGCTCCTGCACGGCCTCATTCAACTCGGCTTCGAGCGCGCCGATCTGTTCGATTATCTGGCGCATCCTGCTGTTCATGGCAATCCTCCTTGATGTTTGCGGACGAATGGACATTCGCAGCAGTATTGAATGCAGTATAGGCACGAAGTGGCACGCGCGCTGCGCTATTCGCCGCCGGTGAGCGGCACGAAGCGCACCGGCTCGATATTCATGCGGTGGATTTGCCCCTCGCGATCTTTGGTGATCAGCATCAGTTCCTGGATATCGAAACGGCCGCCCACGGGAATCACCAGCCGTCCGCCCGGTTTGAGTTGGTCCAGCAGGGGCTGCGGTATGTGCTCCGCCGCTGCGGTGACAATGATGCCGTCATAGGGCGCGTGTTCGGGCCAGCCCGCAGAGCCGTCCCCGGCCTTCACTTCCACATTCGCATACCCCAGTTCGCCCAGCACCGTTGCCGCCTGCACGGCAAGCGGTGCCACGATTTCAATGCTGTAAACCTTGCCGGCCAACTCGGACAGCACGGCCGCCTGATAACCCGAGCCGGTGCCGATCTCCAGCACGCTGTGCTGCTTGTGCAGTTCCAGCAGGTCCGTCATCAGCGCGACGATGTAAGGCTGCGAGATCGTCTGTCCGTGCCCGATGGGCAAGGGATGATTGGCGTAGGCACCGCAAAGCTCGCCTTCGGGAACGAAGCAGTGGCGCGGCACTTTGGCCAGAATGCCCAGCACTCTTTCCGAAACGGGTCTGGGCACGTAGTCGCTTGCCCCGCGTGACATGGCCCGGATTTCGTTGACCAGCTTCAGGCGTGCCTGCGCATAGCGCTTTTCGCTATCGCTTTTGTCGCCTGCACCGTGCAATTTGAACAAGTCCATGATCGCTCCGTGTGCGCCGTCGTCTCATTCCTTGTGCTTGTAGGTGATGCCCAGCAACTCGACACCCACGCCGAGCAGCAGCAGCACGATGCCCGTGGTGGTTTCGGAAGCCAGATAGATCATGGCCGCACCCAGCAACATCAGCAGGACTGCAATGGGACGGCGGATATGTGTTTTTCTCAACATGATTTCATTCCTTATTCTCGATTCAATCCACTTTCTTCTTCGTTCCAACCGGCTTGCCGATCTTGCGCGCAAACGACAGCCGGATCTCGGTCAACTCGGCCAACCGCGCCGCAACCTTGCGATTGACGCTGCCTTCCGGATATACGCCTTTATCGTCGACCTCTCCGGCCGGCAAACCGGTCAGGATGGAGATGGCCTGATCGACATTTTCCACCGCGAATATCCTGAATCGGCCGGCTTCGGCGGCGGCCACCACATCGTGGCGCAGCATCAGGTGTTTGATGTTGGCTGCGGGTATCAATACGCCCTGTTCGCCGCTCAGGCCGCGCGCAAGGCAGATATCGAAGAAACCCTCGATTTTTTCGTTGACCGCGCCGATGGCCTGCGCACGCCCAAGCTGGTTCACCGAACCGGTGATCGCCAGCGATTGCCTGATCGGCACGTTCGCCAGATGGGAGAGTACCGCGCACAGCTCAGCCAGCGACGCGCTGTCGCCGTCGACCATGCCGTAGGACTGCTCGAACACCAGACTGGCGGAAAACGCCATGGGCTGGTTCTTTGCATAGCGCGCCGCGAAGAAAGAAGAAAGTATCAGCACGCCTTTGGAATGGATGGCGCCGGACAGTTTGACTTCGCGCTCGATGTTGACCAGCTCGCCGTCGCCCAGCCGGGTGGTCGCGGTGATACGCGTCGGTTGGGCAAAGGAGAAGTCGCCCAGCGACAGCACGGAGAGCGCGTTGATCTGTCCCGTCACAGTGCCCTGCGTGTCGATCACCAGGGTGTCGCGCAGGATCGCCTCGTGCATCCTGTCGCGCAACCTGTCCTGCCTTCTGATTTGCGCGTCGATGGCGGACTGCACATTGGCCGCATCCACCACCTTGTTTCCCGCCTCGCGCGAGCAGTAGTCGGACTCGCGCAGCAAGTCCGCCACGCTGCGCATGTGGGTCGTCAGTCTTTCCGCATCCCCGACCAGGCGCGCGCTGTGCTCTATCACCCTGGCCACCGCGCTGCGGTCGAAGGGCAGCAGGCCTTCCTTGCGCGCGAGCGTGGAGATCAAACGGGCATAAAGCTGGTGGGATTCTGCGTTACGGACGATGCGTTCCTCAAAATCCGCCGCCACCTTGAACAGCTCGCCGAATTCCGCATCGTATTCCTGCAGCAGGTAATAGAACATGCGGTCACCGAACAGGATGACCTTGGTATCCAGCGGGATGGGTTCGGGCTCCAGCGATACGGTGCTGACCAGGCTGTACATCTGCCCCAGCGACTCGATGCGGATTTCGCGCGTCTGCAGCGCGCGTTTGAGACTCTCCCAGGCAAACGGCTGTGTCAGCACCTTGCGGATATCCAGCAGCAGATATCCCCCGTTGGCACGATGCAGCGCACCCGGTTTGATCAGGGTGAAATCCGTGACCAGCGCGCCGAACTGCGAGACATGCTCGACCCGCCCGACCAGATTGGTGTAGGTCGGATTGTCCTCGCTGACGATGGGCGCACCCGGCTGTTTGCCGTTGCCCACCAGCACATTCACTTTGTACTGGTGAAAGCTCTGGTGGGTAACCACGGTCATGCCGCCGACGGTTGAGGTTTCCTCCTGCTTGCGGAAATCGTCCGCGTTGTCGACCATATCCCGGCTTACGCGGTCGAGGTATTTCTGCACCTCCGGCAGGTCGGCAAAGTCGTCCCTGATTTCGTTTACCGAATGGTCGACCACCGTGCGCGTGGTTTCGCTGTCGAGTTGCTTGATACGTTCGTGCCGCTCCCTGCGCCATTGCGGCACCTGCCGCATGACTATTTCCAGCCGCCCCTGCAAGCCGATGATCGCAGCTTCCACGCGCGCGCGCTCTTCCTCCGGCAGCTTCTCGTATTCGTCCGGCGGTATCACTTCGCGGTTTTTCATTGGTGCGAAAGCAAAGCCATCGGAGGTGCGCAGCAGCGCAATCTGCTGTTCCGCCGCCGCGTCGCCCAATGCATTGAACGCCTGTTCCTGCTTGCTGTTGAATTCTTCCTGTATCGCACCCGCCTTGGCGCGATACTCATCGCCCTCAAACAACGCCGGAATCGCGCTGCGCAAATAGTCGACCAGCTTGTCCATGCGCTGGCGGAGTTCTTCGCCCCTGCCGGAAGGCAGCCTGAGCGCGCGGGGTTGATGGTGCTGCGAGAAGTTGTTGATGTAGCACCAGTCGTCGGGCTTGCGCTCGTCGCTCGCCTTCTTTTCGAGGAAGCGCCGCACCATGCTGTTCCTGCCGCTGCCCGAGGGGCCCAGCACAAACAGGTTGTAGCCGTCGTGTCGGATGCCGGTGCCGAAACGTATCGCGTCCATGGCGCGCATCTGGCCGATGATCTCGGTCATGTCGTCCAGTTCGGCCGTCGTCTGAAATTCGAATTGCCCGAGATCGCAGGCTTGATAGAGTTGTTGCGGCTGCAGCGGGAGAGGGAGAGTTATTTTTCTTTGCATGGCTGTTCCCCTTCGGTTGATTACAGACACACTGTGGTCATTCTACTGCTATTTTTCGACACCCGTTGCGCGGGTTTGTTGCTCAGCTTATAGACAGATGCGCACGTTCAGCAAGAGCTGATTTCGTTCGCCGACATTCATCCTATGTATTATTGCGTATATGTTTGAAGGCGGCTCTGCTGTAGCTTTGCCTTGAATAGCAAAGATTCGAAACAGCGTCGCCAGCACCGCCCGGAACTGCGGGTTTCACTGCAGTAAAGCTCCACTACCGAAGCAACAACCGCCAACAAACAAATACCCGATCACATGCATCTACCGGCTGCCGACCTTTCATAGCGGTAATTCAACAAGGAGCACTCCTATGACAATCGCGGAAATCAGGGGCATCGCCCAATCGCACGGCATCAAGGCCAACAACCTGTTCAAGACCGAGTTGATCAGGAACATCCAGATCAAGGAACGCAATTTCGACTGTTATGCCAGATCCTACGACGGCGTATGCGACCAGTCTGGCTGCTGCTGGCGTGAGGACTGCTTCGAAGCCGCCCGCATCGGCAGGAAGATTTGAACGCCGCACGACTGCGCGCATACGCGCAGCTGAATTGCGCAGAACGATTTTGAAACCGCTGACAAGGAGAACCAACATGAGCCACCATTCGCACCCGCCCGGGTTTCACCCCATCCGGCGCGACCAATTGCTGCAGGAGTCGGTACATGACAGCTATCAAATCAAGGGCAAACTTCCCGAGCCCACGCTGTGCACGGATTGCGGTGCCGTGTACCACGCCGGACACTGGCAATGGCTGGCCAAACCGTCGCAAGCGCATTTGGCCCGCTGCCCGGCCTGCCAGCGGATACACGATCACTATCCGGCCGGTTACATCACCTTGAGCGGCGATTTCTTCGCTGCGCATGAACAGGAAATATTGCAGTTGATAAGCAACCTCGAAGCAAAGGAAAAGAAGGAACATCCCCTGCAACGCGTCATCGACATCGAGAAAACGGCGCACGGCACCCTGGTGACCACCACCGATATCCACCTGGCGCGCGGCATCGGCGAAGCACTGCTCCATGCCTACCGGGGAAAACTGGAGTTTCACTACAACCCGGATCAGATTCTGCTGCGGGTAACCTGGCTGCACTGAGCCAAACAGACCGGAACGGCGCATCATGGGCCGTTGTCGAATTGACATGCAGGAACCCTACCCGTAAGGAGTCATCATGCCAATCGGTGAAATCTGTAACCGCCAAGTGGTCATCGTGCAGCCCGACGTAACCGTCCAGGAAGCCTCCCAGCTCATGCGCCAGCATCACGTCGGCGACGTGCTGGTGGTCGAGGAGCGCGGCGGCAAGTGCATCCCGATCGGAATCGCGACCGACCGCGATCTCGTGGTGGAAATCATGGCCCAGCAACTCGATCCGTCCACGATCACCATGCGCGACATCATGGCGTCCGACCTGATCACGATCAGGGAAAACGCCGGCCTGTACGAGGCGATTGAATTGATGCACGCCAAAGGTGTGCGACGCTTGCCGGTTGTTGATGAAGGCGGCACCCTGTCCGGCATACTTGCGCTGGACGACCTGATCGAGTTGCTGGCAGACGAGATGACAACACTGGCCAAGCTGGTGCGTCACGAGCAGAAAAAAGAAATCGCGATGCGCCGGTAACCCTTATCCAAGCGAGGAGAAAATCATGCAACTCCCATTGCAAATCACCGTTCGCGACATTACACCTTCGGAAACGCTGGAAGCCCATATTCGCGACAAAGCAAACAAACTGGATGAATTTTTCGACCACATCATGTCGTGCCGGGTCGTGGTCGAAATGCCGCACAAACACCAACGCCAGGGCAAGCACTTCACGGTGCGCATCGACCTCGGCGTGGCAGGCGGCGAAATCGTGGTGAATCGCGACCATGCCGAAGACGTGTATGTTGCATTGCGCGACGCCTTCGACGCCGCCAAACGTCAGCTCGAAGACTATGCGCGCAAGCTGCGCGGCGCAGTCAAGAAACATGAAGCGGGCACAGCGGATGCGGCGACCGGCCGGTAACGCTTTCCAACGCATCACGCATGCCGACGGCGGGTATATTTCACATAGCCCGCGGGCGGAACGGCTGGCGTCGAAACGCGCTTTGCTTATGCCAGCAGCACCGCGAGCAGCCCGCTGATATACACCCCGTCGAACGAACCCGCACCACCGATGGAAGCGAAAGGCACGCCCAGCTTGCGGATGTCGTTCAGACGCAGCAGGTCGGCGCCTATCAGCACCCCCAGCGTGCCGCAGATATAAGCCAGCGGTGCGCGCTGCGAGGGATCAAGCACGGTTGCAATCAGCGCGGCAATGAAAGGGATGATCAGCATGGGTATACCGATACCGATGCCCGGTATGGGCCAACTGATCATGCGCGCAATAGCGGAAACCGCGATCACGGCGGCCGCCAGTTGCAAAGGATGCAAGGGGTTGTTGGCGATCAGGTAAAGCGAAAAGGCGGCCGGCACCACCGCACCGCCGACGTTGATCGTGACCATGACCTTGCCGGCGGTAGGCGGCAAATTGAAGGGGGGCCATCGCAGCAGTTCCGGCGGAATCCTGGGCGGCATCGCTGCATCGGCCTTGAGGCTGAACAGCGGCAGGTTGAGCATGCTGCCCGACAGCGTGCACAGCAGCAGCAGATAGGCCGATTCTGCGGAAAGTCCCAGTTTGTCGAAAGCGATGCTGACCAACCCGATCTGCACGAAGACAACCAGCAGCGTCAGGAGCAGGATGAACAGCAGCATGCGCAACGGCAAGAGCGGCATCGAAATTCCCTTCGTGATATTTGTGCAGCGTCGGCGGCCGGGTTGCGGCTCAGGATTCGTCCGGCGCCTGCAACATCTGGACATCTGCGAGGTGCGCAAGTTCGTGCAGCGCAACGGAAATCTCCACCGGGTAATCGAAAGACTCCTGCAATCCGTGCAGCGGCACCGGCAGTTGCGCCAGCCCGTCCGACGCATGGCGGCGTATGTCGGACAGCGGCACGGGTGCGGCCAGGCGCCGGCCGCCGCGCATCACCGGCACAAGCAGCGCTTCGCCCGTCGGTACGTCGCCCTCCAGGCCGACCACATCGCCGGCCATGCGCCCCTGTCCGTCGTGGCAGCGCCAGACCTGTTTGCGTCCCGGCCAGGTGGCCTTGCCGACGGAGCGTTTGCGCCGCGGTTTGCCCGCATATTCCTGCAGCTTGTAGACGCAATCGAGGAAGGGCACGTCGGCCGAGGTGTCGAGCCGCGAGCCGATGCCGAAACCGTCTATGGGTGCGCCCTGTGCGAGCAGGTCGCGCAGGCGGTATTCGTCGAGATCGCCGCTGGCGAACACGGTGACGGTGCGCAGGCCGCCGTCGTCGAGGATGCGCCGCACGCGCCGCGCCAGCGTGTCGAGGTCGCCGCTGTCCAGGCGCACACCTTTGATGGCGATGCCCTGCGCGGCCAGTTCGGGCGCCAGCGCCACCACCTTGTGCGCCGCAGCCTCGGTGTCGTAGGTGTCGAGCAGCAGCACTGTGTTGTCGCGCTGGGCGTGAGCGAAATTGCGGAAGGCTGCCGTTTCGGAATCGTGCGCCTGCACGAAGGAATGCGCCATGGTGCCGAACAGCGGGATGCCGAAACGCATGCCGGCCTCGACCGTGGCCGTGCCCGAAAAACCGGCCAGGTAGGCCGCGCGCGCCGCCAGCAAGCCGGCTTCGGCACCGTGCGCGCGGCGCAAACCGAAATCCACCAGCAGCTTGTCCGGTGCGGCCAGCACCGAGCGCGCCGCCTTGGAGGCGATCAGCGTCTGGAAATGCAGCAGGTTGATGAGGCGGGTCTCGATCAGTTGCGCCTGCGGCAGCGGCGCGGTCACGCGCAGCAGCGGTTCGTCCGCAAAACACACCGTCCCCTCGGGCATCGCATGCACGTCGCCTTCGAAACGCCAGTCGGCGAGCCAGGCGATGAACGCGTCCGAAAAACGTCCGGTGGCGCGCAGCCATTCCAGTTCCTGCGGCGCGAAACGCGCCTGTTCGAGAAAGTCCAGCACCTGCTCCAGCCCTGCCGCCAGCAGGAAGCCGCGCCCCGGCCGCAGCTTGCGCACGAAGAATTCGAACACGGCGGTCTCGTGCATGCCGCGCTCGAAATAGCCCTGCAGCATGGCGAGCTGATAGAGGTCGGTGAGCAGCAGCGGGCTGGCGCCGTTCATGGCGCCAGCTCCGCCGCCAGGGCCGGTTGCGCCCCCAGTCCGCGCATCTCGGCCACCGCACGCTCGCCGTCGCCGGGGACGACTTCGACCGCGCGTATCGCGTCGCCGAGCAGCACGACCCGGTACCCCAGTTGCAGCGCATCCTTCACTGTGCTCAGCACGCAGTAGTCGGTCGCCAACCCGCCCACGTACAGGCGCCGTACACCGTCAGTCTGCAGGCGCCGCTGCAGATCGGTGCCGTCGAACGCGGAATAGGCGTCCTTTCCGGGACTGTCGGCCTTGGAAACGATGCAGGCCGTTGCGGGCAGTTGCAGCGCGGCGGCGAAGTCGGCGCCCGGCGTGCCCGCGATGCAGTGCGGCGGCCACGGCCCGCCCTGCGCGCGGAAAGAACAATGGTCGGCGGGATGCCAGTCGCGCGAGGCATACACGGGAAGCTGCAGTCCGGCGAACAGCGCAAGGCAGCGGTTGAGCGGCGCCACGACCTCGTCGCCGTGCGGCACGGCCAGACTGCCGCCGGGCAGGAAATCGTTCTGCACATCGACGACCAGCAACGCGTCGCCCATACCCGGAATCGAATTCTTCATGATCGCCCCTTGCGCAGACTGCTTGTGTTGTTTTGCCGCTTTGCCCGACCGCATAAGGTGGACTCGCGGCGACGTTGCAGGTTCCGGCTGTTACTGCATTGGCGTACTTCCCGCCCCGAAACCGTCCGGTTTCGCGGGCGGCAACCGATCACTCGAGAAAGGATTCCGGCGGGTGATAGTCAAGGCCGAACGCTTCCGCGACTTTCCGGTGCGTGATCTTGCCGGCGATGATGTTGAGACCGTTGAGCAGCGCCGGGGTGTCCCGGAGAGCCTGCCGGTAACCCTCCTTGGCCAGCTTCAGCACATAGGGCAGCGTGGCATTGGTGAGCGCCAGCGTCGAGGTGATCGGCACGCCGCCGGGCATGTTGGCCACGCCGTAGTGCACCACGCCGTCCACGATGTAGGTCGGTTTTTCGTGCGTGGTCGGGCGTATGGTTTCCACGCAACCGCCCTGGTCGACCGAGACGTCCACGATCACCGCGCCTGCACGCATGGTCTTGAGGTCTTCGCGGCGGATCAGTTTCGGCGCCACGGCACCGGGGATCAGCACCGCGCCGATGACCATGTCCGCACCGGCAATCTGCTCCAGCAAGTTGTGCCGGTTCGAGAATACCAACTGCACGTTGGCCGGCATGACGTCGCTCAGGTAGCGCAAGCGCTCCAGCGAGACGTCGAGGATGACCACGCTGGCGCCCATGCCCGCAGCGATTTTTGCCGCATTCACACCGACCACGCCCGCACCCAGGATCACCACTTTGGCCGGCGGCACGCCGGGTACGCCACCCAGCAGAATGCCGCGCCCGCCGTCCAGCATTTCCAGATATTTGGCGCCTTCCTGCACGGCCATGCGTCCGGCCACTTCCGACATCGGGGTCAGCAGGGGCAATTCGCGCGACGGCAGTTCGACCGTTTCGTAGGCAATGCACACCGCGCCGGAGGCCATGTGCGCCCGGGCCAACTGCTCGCTGGCGGCGAAATGAAAGTAGGTAAAAATGACCTGGCCTTGCCGGATGCGCTTCCATTCCAGCGCGATGGGCTCTTTCACTTTCACAATCATGTCGGCGGAAGCCCAGACCGCATCGGCATCCGCGACGATATGCGCACCGGCTGCCAGATATTGCGCGTCGCTGAACCCGCTGCCCAGGCCCGCGCCCGTTTCCACAAGCACCATATGCCCGGCCGCGACCAGCGCTTCCGCGCCTGCCGGCACCAGCGAAACGCGGTTTTCATTCGTTTTGATCTCTTTGGGGATGCCGATTTTCATGTGCGGTCCGTGTCGGGTGGTGTTGGGGTTAAGGTACAGGAGTCACTCCGGTTTAGCCAGACGAGCCCCTGTACCGGATGCGTGCCGCCTCGCCCTTATATAAGTATCCCGGTCAGTTTTCGCGACCGGCCCGCCCCCTAAGTCCGGACATTATGTCGACATAACAAGAATTCCTTGGACTTTTTGCTACTCCGGATGCTAGTATTCTCTCCGATTGTCGACAATCGGAGATTTTCGATGCAACTCATGGTTCCAGAACAAGGCACACTCGCAGACGTTGCAGCGCACCGTCTGGCGCACAGCATCGTCACCGGCGAGCTGGCCCAGGGCCAGAAGCTGAACGAGGCGGAGCTGGCCGAGCGCTTCGGCATGGGACGCGGTCCCTTGCGCGAAGCCCTGCGCCATCTGGAAGGCATGCGACTGGTCAAACGCATTCCCAACGCCGGTGCGCGCGTAGTGGTGCTGGACCGCAAAACCCTGTCGGACCTGTATGCGGTGCGCGAAGCGCTGGAAGGTATGGCCTGCCGCCTCGCCGCCGCGCGAATGACCGACGCCGAGATCGCCCAATTGAGCGCCCTGCTCGACAGCCACGAAGAACAGATCAAGGAGCAAGGCGGAAAAGTCTATTCGCAAAGCGAAGGCGACCTCGACTTCCACCTGCAGATCGTGCGCGGCAGCGGCAACGAGATGCTCATGCATCTGCTCGGCAGCGAACAATACCAATTGCTGCGCATGTGCCGTTACCGCACCAGCCGCAATGCCCAACGTACCAAGCCCGCTTTGAACCAACACCGCCAGATCGTCGATGCACTGGCACGCCGCGACGGCGAACTGGCCGAATTGCTGATGCGTCGCCACATTCAGGGGGCGTGGAGCAGCATCAGTGAAATGATTGATAAAGAGGAGGAAGCAGCATGAAGCAAGTCACCCTGACGCCGGGGCAGAAATTGCGCCTGGCAGTTGAAGAGAATCATCCCTTGCAAGTCGTCGGTGCCGTCACAGCCTACTGCGCCATCCTGGCGCAGAAGACCGGGCACAAGGCGCTGTACCTGTCCGGCGGCGGCGTGGCCGCTTCCTCGCTCGGCATTCCCGATCTGGGCATCACCACTTTGCACGACGTGTGCGAAGACGCGCGCCGCATCACCGCCGCGAGCGACCTGCCGCTGCTGGTGGACATCGACACCGGCTGGGGCGGCGCTTTCAACATCGCCCGCGCCACGCGCGAAGTCGCCCAGGCCGGTGCTGCCGGTTTCCACATCGAAGATCAGGTGATGCAGAAACGTTGCGGCCACCGCCCGAACAAGGCCATCGTGAGCCAGAGCGAGATGGTGGATCGCGTGAAAGCCGCCGTGGACGCACGCGTCGATTCAAGCTTCGTGATCATGGCGCGCACCGATGCACTGGCCGTGGAAGGTATGCAGTCCGCCATCGACCGCGCGCAAGCCTGCGTGGAAGCCGGTGCCGACATGATCTTCCCGGAAGCGATGACCAAGCTGGAGCAATACACCGAGTTCACCAGGGCCGTGCATGTGCCGGTACTGGCGAACATCACCGAATTCGGCGCCACACCGCTGTTCACCACCGAAGAGTTGAACGGTGTGGGCGTCAAGCTGGTGCTGTACCCGCTCTCCGCCTACCGTGCGATGAGCAAGGCGGCGCTGAACGTGTACCAGCACATCCTCAAGGATGGATCGCAACAGCAAGTCATCGGGGACATGCAGCCGCGCATGGAGCTTTACGATTATCTCGGCTATCACGCGTACGAGCAGCAGCTGGATCGGCTGTTTGCGGAAAAGGGTGCGGAGTGAATACAAGCGCCAACCCCTCCCAGCCACCCCTTATCAGGGGAGGAGCAGATTGGCTCTCCCCCTGAAGCGGGGTAAGCAGGCAATCCGCGCAGCGGATGCTCGCACAAGGGGGAGTTGGAGGGGGTTTGAAACACTTTGATTCAAGAACAAACCGAATAAATTAGTCATCAACATCAAGGAGAGAAACATGACAGAAGCAAGCGTATTGCCCAAGCCCAAGAAATCCGTAGCCCTGTCCGGCACCGTTGCCGGCAACACAGCAGTCTGCACGGTCGGACGCACCGGCAACGACCTGCACTATCGCGGCTACGACATCCTGGACTTCGCCGAGACGGCCGAATTCGAAGAGATCGCCCACCTGCTGATCCACGAAACTCTCCCGACTGCCGCCCAGCTCAAGGCCTACAAGGCCAAGCTGAAGTCGCTGCGCGGCCTGCCGCACGCGGTGAAGCAGGCGCTGGAAGCACTCCCCGTCAACGCGCACCCGATGGATGTATTGCGTACCGGCTGCTCCGTGCTCGGCACCGTCGAGCAGGAACCCGAGAAACACGATGCGGCCAAAACGCGCGAACTGCTTGACCGCCTGATGGCCAGCTTCGGCTCCATGCTGGTTTACTGGTTCCATTTCGCCAACAGCGGCAAGCGCATCGACGTGGAAACGAATGACGACTCCATAGGCGGTCACTTCCTGCACATGCTGCACGGCAAGCCTCCCAAGGAGTCCTGGGTACGCGCCATGCACACTTCGCTGATCCTGTACGCGGAGCATGAGTTCAACGCTTCCACCTTCACCGCACGCGTCATCGCGGGCACCAACTCCGATCTGTACTCCTGCATCACCGGTGCAATCGGCGCCTTGCGCGGCCCCAAGCACGGCGGCGCAAACGAAGAAGCATTCCGCATCCAGAACCGTTACAAGAATGCCGACGCGGCCGAGGCAGACATCCGCGCCCGTGTTGAACGCAAGGAAATCGTGATCGGTTTCGGTCACCCGGTCTACACCATCTCCGACCCGCGCAATGAAGTGATCAAGCGCGTGGCCAAGCAATTGTCGGAAGAGAAAGGCGACATGCGCCTGTTCGACATCGCGGCCCGCCTGGAAAGCGTGATGTGGGAAACCAAGAAGATGTTCCCGAACCTGGACTGGTTCTCCGCCGTGTCGTACGACATGATGGGCGTTCCGACCAATATGTTCACCCCGCTGTTCGTCATCGCGCGCACCACCGGCTGGGGCGCACACGTGATCGAACAACGTGCCGACGGCAAGATCATCCGCCCGAGCGCAAACTATGTCGGGCCGGACAATATGCCTTGGTTGCCGATTGAGAAGCGTTAAACCCTGAAAACAATTTAGCCACAGAGGACACAGAGATCACAGAGAAAGTCACTTTTACAATCAGAGCGCCGCATTGAAGTGAATTGTTCATTAGCGCTGCAACCACTCCTTCCCCCTTGCAGGGGGAAGGTTGGGATGGGGGTAGACTCGTGGAACCTCAACGTTTCTACCCCCACCCTAGCCCTCCCCCTGCATGGGGGAGGGAACAGAGTAGCTAGTGGACTTTCTGGAATTAACCTTTTCTCTCTGTGCGCTCTGTGTACTCTGTGTGCTCTGTGGCTAAAAAGGTTTTGACTTTAATTTCTCACACGTTCTCTCAGAAGGACAATATGAACACCCAATACCGTAAGCCTTTGGCCGGAACCAAGCTCGATTACTTCGACACCCGTGCAGCCGTCGAAGCCATCCAGCCCGGCGCTTATGCCAAACTGCCCTACACGTCCAAAGTGCTGGCAGAACAACTGGTGCGCCGCTGCGAACCGGAAGAATTGACCGACGCGCTGAAACAATTGATCGAACGCAAGCGCGACCTCGATTTCCCGTGGTATCCCGCCCGTGTGGTGTGCCACGACATTCTCGGCCAGACCGCCTTGGTGGACCTCGCCGGTCTGCGCGATGCAATCGCCGAGCAGGGTGGCGACCCTGCACTGGTCAACCCGGTCGTGCCGACCCAGCTCATCGTCGATCACTCGCTGGCCGTGGAAGCCGCCGGTTTCGATAAAGATGCATTCCGCAAGAACCGCGAGATCGAAGACCGTCGCAACGAAGACCGCTTCCATTTCATCGAGTGGACCAAGACTGCGTTCAAGAACGTCGACGTGATCCCTGCCGGTAACGGGATCATGCACCAGATCAATCTGGAAAAAATGTCCCCGGTGATCCAGGCGCGTGAAGGTGTCGCCTTCCCCGATACCTGCGTGGGCACGGACTCGCACACCCCGCACGTCGATGCCCTCGGCGTGATCGCCATCGGTGTCGGCGGTCTGGAAGCAGAGACCGTCATGCTGGGCCTGCCTTCCATGATGCGTCTGCCGGACATCGTCGGCGTGAAGCTGGTCGGCAAGCGTCAGCCCGGCATCACGGCCACCGACATCGTGCTGGCGCTGACCGAGTTCCTGCGCAAGGAAAAAGTGGTGGGCGCCTGGGTTGAATTCTTCGGCGCGGGCGCGGACAGCCTCAGCATCGGCGACCGCGCGACCATCTCCAACATGTGCCCGGAATACGGCGCGACGGCGGCGATGTTCTACATCGACGCGCAGACCATCACCTACCTGAAGCTGACCGGCCGCGAGCCCGAGCAGGTCGCCCTCGTGGAAAACTACGCCAGGACCACCGGCCTGTGGGCGGACCAGATGGTTGCCGCCGATTACGAGCGCGTGCTGGAATTCGATCTGTCCAGCGTGGTGCGCAACATGGCTGGCCCA
>JAUSBC010000084.1 GCA_030652215.1 Sideroxyarcus sp. | reverse complement strand
GTGAAGCCAGTTGCCGGTAGCGCTGCATGTAACTCAGCGGCGCTTCGCGCAGGATGGGGCCGTGCGCCGGAGCAATGAGTTGCAGCGGAAGCGGTTCCAGTAATTCGAGTGCATCGAGTACATGCTCGCGGAACGGACGCATGATGTGCTGGTAGTAATACTCGAACGAGAAACGGAAATCGCCGACCTGGTCGTTGAACAGACGCCCGTCGCAGAAGTGGCAGCCGAACACATCGCCGCTGAACAGGATGCCCTGTTCTTCCACCAGCGTGCATTGCGTGTCGGGCCAGTGCAGGAAAGGTGTGCTGAAGAAGCGCAGCGTGCGCCCGCCGAGATCGACGCAGTCGCCGGTCTTGACGATGTTGAATTCCAGATCGGCGCTTTTCACCAGCGCCTTCAGCATCAGCTGCGCCTTGGCCGAGATGTACAGCTTGGCCTGCGGCGCACGGCGCATCAGCTCGGGCAGGGCGCCGCTGTGGTCCGGTTCCAGATGGTTCAGTACGATGGTGCTGATCTCGTCGTAACGCGCGACCTGTTCCAGCCGTGTGAAGAACTCGTCGGCATGCGAGGCCTTGACGGTATCGATCACCGCCACGCCGTTTGTGCCGCGTACGCAATATGAATTGTAAGTCGTGCCGTTGGCCGTCTTGAGGATGATGTCGAATTCGCGCAAACCGGGGTCGAGCGCGCCTATCCAGTGCGTGCCTGGTGCGATCTCGACAGCGTCCGGCGCGCGTTTCATGTGACGGCTTCCGGAGATGGACAGGATTTGGCGTGATGCTGGTTGGGGCATGCTTCGATGTCACCCTTGGGCTTGGCATCGTTGAGGCCTATCCAGGCGTTCACCGCATCGGTGTCGAAACCGGCGCGGAATTCGCCGTCCACTTCCATCAGCGGACGGCGGATCAGCAGCGGTTCTGTGAGCATCAGTTCGATGGCGGATTGCTCATCGTATGCAGCAGGGTTCACCTCACCGGATTTGACTCGCGGGGCAGCCGGGTTGAACCACTCGGCGACAGGCAGTTCGCCAAAGAAAGGACGCAGGCGTTCGGCGGTCCATTTTTCAATGAGCAGGTTCTTCGCCAGTACGGTATGCCCCGACGCGGCCAGCCAAACCTTCTGTTTGGTGTTGTTGCCGCAGCCGGGCTTCTCGTAAAAAACGATGGTCGCCATGATGTGACGTCTCACGCCGCCAGTTTCTGCAGCGGGATATTGGTCAGTGAACCGGGTGGGTTCATCGCCTCGCCGTCCGCATTCAGGATCGCTCCCTCGATGGGGCAGATGCTGGCGCACTGCGAATCCTCGAAATCGCCGGAACACTCGTTGCACTTGTCCGGATCGATCATGAAGTGCGGCTTCGCCTCGTAGATCGCCTTGCTCGGGCACAGCGGTTCGCAGGCCCAGCAGTTGGTGCAAAGTTCGATGATTTCGAGTGCCATGATCTATTCCTCTTTCAAACTACATTTCAGCCACGGATGGACACGGATGAAACACAGATTGAAACCACATTGTTGTATCCGTGTTTCATCCGTGTTCATCTGTGGCTAATTCGCTTTTGACTTCAAGCCACCTTCTGTTGCTCGTCAACTTTGGCTTCCAGCTTGCCAGCCACACGCATCTCCTCATACACCTTGAGCACCGCATCCTCGATAGGCTCCATCGCATGCTCGCCGTTGGGCTGAATGCCTGCCGCTTCCAGCGGCCCCCAGGGCTCGTAACCGACCTTGCTGCACAGCACGGCTTCGCAACCGGCCAGTACTTTAAGCGTCTTGTCCAGCACGCTCTCGCCGTCGCCGCAGCTGATGTCGCCTTCGCAATACGGTGTGGTCTTGCGGTGGCCGATGAAGCGCACACCTTCCGATGAGGCTTCGTAGATCAGGAACTCGCCCGCATGGCCGAAGTGTTCGTTGATCACGCCGCCGCCCTTGGTGGCGACCGCGATGAGGGCCGGGCGGGTTTTGACTTTGGGTTTGATGCCCTGGATGTTGATCACCTGCACCTTGGATTCCTTGGCGAGACGTTTGCTCTCCAGTTCTTCATTGATGGCGGCATGCACCTCGGCGCGCATCTTCATTGCTTCCGGATAGTTGATCTCCATTTTCTCGACCTTATCCATCGTGAACTCGGAACCGCGATCTTCGCCCAGCAGACCGACCGCATCGGCACGGCACTGGCGGCAATGGCGCATCATGTTCATGTCGCCTTCGCACGCATCCTGCAAGGCTTGCAACTCTTCGTTGGTCGGGCCGCGCTGGCCGGTGAGACCGTAGAACGTGCCGTGCTCGGCTTCCGAGATTAGCGGCATCACGTTGTGCAGGAACGCCCCCTTGGCCTTCACGATCTTCGACACCTCTTCCAGATGCTTGTCGTTCACGCCGGGGATCATCACCGAGTTCACCTTGACCAGGATGCCCTTGGCGACCAGCATCTCCAGTCCCTTCTGTTGTTGCGCGATGAGTATCTCGGCCGCTTCGCGCCCCTTGATGCGCTTGTTCTTCCAGAAGATCCACGGATAGATCTGCGCGCCCACGTCGGGATCGACGCAGTTGATGGTGATGGTCACGTGGTCGATGTTGTACTGCGACAGTTGTTCCACCTGCTCGGGCAGCGACAAACCGTTGGTCGACACGCACAGCTTGATGTCCGGCGCTTGCTCGGACAACATGCGGAACGTTTCGAAAGTGCGCTCCGGGTTGGCCAAAGGATCACCGGGGCCCGCGATGCCCAGCACCGTCATCTGCGGAATGGTCGCCGCGACTGCAAGCACCTTCTTGACTGCCTGTACCGGATGGTGCAACTCGGACACCACGCCGGGGCGAGATTCATTGGCGCAATCGTATTTGCGGTTGCAGTAGTTGCACTGGATGTTGCAGGCCGGTGCGACCGCCACGTGCATGCGCGCGAAATAGTGGTGCGCTTCTTCGGACTAACAGGGATGGTTGAACACCTTCTGGCGGATATGCTCCGGCAGGTGGGTCATCTGGTCGTCGGTGCTGCCGCACGATCCTGCGGAACATCCACCCTTTGGGGCTTCGCTGGTTTTATTGTTGATGACGGGTAGTTGCACGGTTCTGTCCTCCGACTGATGTTTGCTTGGATATGAGCAAACAGCGTGCCCGGTCGAAAGGGATGGCTAATTCGTTGTTTTTATGTGCAGACTGTCATGCGTTTGGCTCTACTGTTGCAAACAGCACATGACATCCGACGAGCCTTGTGATGAAGGCGACAAAACAGTTGTTGCAGGGTTATTGCACGTTGCCAATCATGATATTACATAAAAAAACCGCTGGGCTACGCGCGCCAGCGGTTTTCAACTGTGATCTGTTTTGTCAGCCCTTTCGAGCTTGAGAATCAGAAGAAGAACAGCGTAGACAGCATGAGGCTATAACTCTTATAGGAATATGTGAAATCGTCAGTATAGCTAGTCTCCGGCATCCTCATATAGCCAGTGTCAACTTTTATGGAGAAAGCCTTGGATACATCATGGGTCAGGCTGATGCCGAGACTGTAGGCGCTGGTCGAGGAATAGTCTTGTGTTCCATAAGAATAAGAACCGAACATGTAGTAACCAATAAAAGGCGTGAGAGTTGTATTCTCGCTGATCATACTTTCAAGATACAGACCCAATGCCTTGCTGTCGCCAGCTCTGTACTCAACGCCTCCCGAGGTCGTTTCTCCTCCGCTGAAATAACTTGCAGTCAAAACAACATCGCCGACACTTGAGGGTATCGCTAATGCAGTAGCTATACCGGTTGTCGCATAACCACGTCCGGGCTTCCCGGTTTTCCCCGGTGTAGTCACGCTCCCGTTGATCGACGTCTCCGAAGTGCTGTCTTCCGATGAGGCAGTTGAAGGCGAATAGAGGCCTAGCACGATCCAGTCGACTTGATTCTGCTGCTTGTCCAGAATCAGGTACTGTGCTCCCAGCGCCAAGTCTCCCTGCCCTTCTGTTTTGCTGGTGGTTTTGTATTGACTCCCGCCGAATACATATTCGCTTGTTGAATTCGAATTCAGAATAAGGGGAGCGGAAATAGTGATGTCCAGACGGTCTGTAATTCCCCGTGCATAGTCGACGGAAAGACTGTGGCCGGTCATTTTTGAGTCATAAGATGTCGTGCTTCCCGAAGAAAGAATAGACGACGTTCCGCTGCCGCCACTGACCCCGAAAGAAATATCCACCTTGTTGTTGCCTGCCCCGAGTGTATCAGTGAGATGCGTTTTGTTTGCGGCGTAGACATTGCTGATTAGTGTGAAACCGGCAATCACTCCGATAAATACTTTGTTTACTTTCATGTTGTCCCCGTTTAGAGCGTGGATGGATGTTTGTATCATCTTCTCCACAGGTATCAATAGCGTCTTTCCCGTCGTTCTTCTTTCTCCAGTTATGTCGCAACCAAAGACCCGGCGATACTACTGGACAAGGAAGAGGCGCACAAGAAAGTATGGGTATACGTTGATACATGTTGCCAAGAGCTATGGGCGCTCTCTAGTGTGATGTTTAACAAGTGAGAAATTTCACACCTGAGCGGATTCGGGCAGGTTCTTGACCCTATTTCAATCTTGTCCGTGGCTTGCATTGTGGATGTCCACGTTGTTGTCGCCTTGTACGAGTGCGGCCATTGTCAATAAGCGAAATTTGCTGTTGCAAACTGGACACGATATTTCTGGCGCTTGTGGCGAAGTCGACAAATTCCCGGTGCACGATGTTTGCAGGTAAGAGGTAGGGCTTGAATTGCATTTTGCGCAGTACTTAATCGCGTATCGCGTCAGTGAGTTAGTCAAAAACCGCCATGCCTGTCTGACGTTGGCACTGTAATTGCCTATGCAATAGGCTATGAAGAAACATCATCTCGACTGGTCCTCCTATGAAACCGCCGGCCAGGGCGATGCCTATGCGGGTATCCCCGCCACCGGCGGCGATTTCGCCAAAGCGGTAGCGGTATGCATCAGCGACAAACTCTGCCAGCGCACACCCAAGGGCGTGATGTGCCCGAGCTTCCGCGCCACCGACGATCCCGCGCATTCGCCGGGCGGCAGGGTGGTGGTGCTCAAAGCCGCCTTGAACGGCGAACTCGGCGACGACCCCTTCGCCGGACAAGCATTGGCCGACGCCATGGAACTCTGCGTCGGCTGCAAAGGCTGCAAGCGCGAATGCGCCAACCAGGTCGACATGGCCGCCATCAAGATCGAGTATCAGGCGCAGGCCAACGAACGGCGCGGCGTGTCGTATCGGGACCGGTTGGTGGCGGGTTTGCCGAAGTGGTTGCGTCACCGGCGTCTGCTGCGCGGTTTGATCCGTTGGCGCAATCGCGCGCCGTGGCTGGCGAAGCTGGGCGAATTCCTGTTTGGCATCTCTGCCAAGCGCAGGCTGCCGGAACCGGCTGTTGAACCTTACATAGTCCCTGATTGTTCCTCTCCATCCAACGACCGCGACGTCATCCTCTTCGTCGACACCTTCGCCCTGCACTTCGAACCCGAGATCGCCGCCGCCGCGCATCAAGTACTCACCGCCGCAGGCTATAACGTCATCACCCTGCAAGCGCAGCCGGAAGACGAACCCGAGCGCCCCCTGTGCTGCGGTCGTACCTATCTCTCGCTGGGGCAGGTCGAGGCGGCACGCCGCGAAGCGCGCCGACTGCAATCTGCATTGCGACCGGCCCTGGCCGCGGGCATTCCCGTGGTCGGACTGGAGCCTTCGTGCATCCTGTCCCTGCGCGACGACCACCTGAAACTCGGCCTGGGCGAAGACGCAGTGGCGCTCTCGAAGCAGGTCTACTTGCTCGAAGAATTCATCGCGCGCGAACACGACCGCAAACGCTTCACCCTCGAATTCAAACCGCTGCCGCGCGGCAAGACGCTGGTGCACGGACACTGCCACCAGAAAGCCGTCGGCGCCATGAAGTCGCTGCGCAAAGTGCTGCGCCTGATCCCGGAGTTCGAGTTCGAATTCATCGAAGCCAGTTGCTGCGGCATGGCGGGCAGTTTCGGGCTGGAGGCGGAGCACGCCGACATCTCCATGCAAATGGCCGAGATCGACCTGCTGCCCGCACTGCGCGCCGCACCCGATGCCACCATCCTCGCCAACGGATTTTCCTGCCGCCATCAGATTCGCGAAGGCGTGGACCGCCAGCCCGTGCATGTGGCGTTGCTGCTGCGCGATGCGCTGAACGCAGAGGTCAAGCCATGCTGACCGGTGCCATGCTGGGACTGCTGGAGCAGCTCGGACTGGATATCGTCACGCTGACGGAAGAACTCAGCGAAACCGAGTTCTTCGCCAGTCGCCTGACCCGCGCCCAGACCCTGAAACTGTTGCGCAGCATGACCAGGACCGCCGCCGATCTGCCCGCCGGTGTGCGCGAACGCATGCCCGAGATCGACTGGGCGGCTTGGGCTGCGCTGCAAGTAGCCCTCGCCAAGCCTGCGCAACACCCGCTGAAGATATGGGTGGCAGTGAAAGAACTCACGCCAATGACATTGCAACAATTGAACGGTTACAAAAGAATGCAACCCCAACTCTTCTCCATGGTGCCTGCATAGCACCTTGGCTGAAGTGGCATGGTCTATTTGACGGTCAACCGATACACCTTGTACTCGGCCCGCACAGCCGGCAGTTCCGGCGCTTCAGGATCGCACTCGTACACGCTTTCGACATAAGCCAGATCGATCTCGAAACCCGCCGAATACAGCCCCTTGATCTCTTCATCCACGCCATTGGCCTGCTGCATGGTTGCATGCTCCGCCGCATCCTCGACGGTCAGCAAAAACACCCTGGCAGTTTCCGGCACGAGCCGCCTTAACTGCGCGACATATTGAGCGCGGATGTTCTCCGGCAAGGCCGTCAGCGCAGCGCGGTCGTAGACGGTATCGAACTGGCCGAGATCCGCCTTGGTCAACGCAAAGTAATCCCCGCACAAAATGCTGAGCCCGCCATCGCTCCACAGCGTGAACGCTCCCATCTGCCGCAGTACCGGATGCAAACCGTTTTCCCGGAAAAAATCCGCCACCGCAACCGGACTCAACTCAACCCCGATAACTTCATGCCCCTGTTGCGCCAGCCAGATCATGTCCAGACTCTTGCCGCATAGCGGGACAAACACGCGACTGGCTGGAACCAGCTCAAGACTGGACCAGAATTTGCTCAACAGCGGATTGACCGCAGACTGGTGAAAGTCCGTGCGCTCATCACGCCAGAATTTAAGCCAAAGGTGGTTGTCCTGATCGGCCGGGGCCACTGCGGCAGCATCTTCGGTTTCAAGCGGAGCGGGGAGTGGGGCTTGTGGTTTTTTCATATCAAGAATTGTGCGGCGGTTAAATGTTCTGATCGAACAGGCACAAGACTTGGTGAGAAGCGGTATGCGGAATCGAAGAGGTGATGATGGCGAAATTTCGTTACTGCAATTAGCGGATGCTGGTCGTCATCGTGGCTAAGGATAGCAGGGTTTCGATTTGTGAGACCGGGAGGTTTTGATCTTTGTTATTGATGCTTTATGTCTGCGCCTTATATGGGATGTTCGAGTCGCGTGCGATGCATGGCTGCTGTTTGGCCTTATGTGAAGCTTCACATAAGGCCGAGTTGGAGACTTCGATTGCTAACGAGCCGACCGACAGCACCTGCTCACTATCGCAGTCGGCAATTCACCTCTACTTCAAAGACTGAATCCCGCACCCTGAAATGAAACACGCTCCCATCGGGAGCGTGTTCAACAATCTACTTCAGCTTAGTTCGGTTCCTTGTATTCCTTCTCCATTAACTTCGCCTGCGCCGCAGCCAAACGTGCGATGGGCACGCGCGGGCCGGAGCAGGAGACGTAGTTGAGGCCGATGTGGTGGCAGAAATGGATGGAGGCTGGGTGTCCGCCGTGTTCGCCGCAGATGCCCATCTTCAGGTCCGGGTTGGTTTCGCGGCCACGGGTGATCGCCATCTTCATGATCTGGCCCACGCCTTTGATGTCCAGCACTTCGAACGGGTTGTCTTCAAGAATTCCGGTCTCGTTGTAGGCGGGCAGGAATTTGTTTTCCGCATCTTCGCGGCTGAAGGAGAAGGTGGCCTGGGTGAGGTCGTTGGTGCCGAAGGAGAAGAATTCGGCGATCTCCGCCATGCGCCCGGCGCGCACGCAGGCCCGCACCACTTCCAGCATGGAGCCGAACTTGAATTGCACGTCGATGCCGTGGGTCGCGTTCACTTCCGCATGGATGCGTTTCACATAGCTGTGAATGCGCTTGAGCTCTTCCACCGTGGCCACTTGCGGCACCATGATCTCGGGGTAAATAACGAGGCCTTCCTTGGCGCACAGTGCGGCGGCTTCGAGCACGGCGCGTATCTGCATCGAGTAGATTTCAGGATACGTGATGCCCAGACGCACGCCGCGGTGACCCAGCATAGGATTGACCTCGGCCAGCGCGCGCACTTTCTTGAGCACGATTTCCTTCTTGCTGATCACGTCTTCTTCCAGGTGCGATTCCTTGAAGTCGCCCAGCCCGCCCATGAGCTTGGTCAGGCCGTCGGCGTATTGCTGGTACAGCTTGGGGTTGAGCAGCTTGAGCGTGTCCGGCAGTTCTTCCAAGCCCTTGATGGTGTCGCGCAACTGGTGCAGGTGCGCGATTTCCAGTTCGAGTTGCGCGGCGGTGGGCAGGAACTCGTGCATCGGCGGATCGAGCAGGCGCACGGTGACGGGCAGACCTTTCATGGCCTTGAAGATGCCCTTGAAGTCGGCGCGCTGAATCGGCAGCAAACGGTCCAGTGCGGACTGACGCTCTTCCAAAGTTTCGGCCAGGATCATCTCCTGCACGATGGGCAGGCGGTCGGTGCTGTTGAACATGCGTTCGGTGCGGCACAGGCCGATGCCCATGGCGCCGAATTCGCGCGCGCGCGAGGCGTCGTTGGGCGTGTCGGCATTTGCCATTACCTTGAGTCTGGACACTTCGTCGGCCCAGGACAGCAGCGTGGCCAGTTCCTCGGAAAACTCCGGCTCCACTGTTGGCACTTCGCCGGCATAGACGTGGCCGGTGCCGCCGTCGATGGTGATGACATCGCCTTCATGCAGCGTGGTATCGCCGATCTGCGCGCTGCGCTGCACGTCGTTGATGACGATGGCTTCGCAACCGGAGACGCAGGGTTTGCCCATGCCGCGCGCCACCACGGCAGCGTGCGAAGTCTTGCCGCCGCGGCTGGTCAAGATGCCCTGTGCCTGGAAGAAGCCGTGGATGTCTTCGGGCTTGGTTTCCTCGCGCACCAGAATGATTTTCTCGCCGGCGCGGCCGCGCGACTCGGCGGTGTCGGCATCGAACACGATTTTGCCGGAAGCAGCACCGGGCGAGGCGGGCAGGCCTTGCGCCAGCGATTTGCCGTGGAAATTCGGCGCCAGTTGCGGCACCAGCAGTTGTTCCAGAATCGCGGGCTCGATGCGCAGCAGCGAACGTTCCTTGGTGATCAGGCCTTCGTTGAACAATTCCACCGAGGTGCGCACCATGGCGCGCGCATTCATCTTGCCGTTGCGCGTTTGCAGGCAGTACAGCACGCCTTTCTCGATGGTGAATTCGAAATCCTGCACTTCGTGATAGTGCGATTCCAGCCGGTTGTGCAGCGTCATCAGTTGGCGGTAGATCTCCGGCATTTCCTTTTCCATCTCGGCGATGGCCTTGGGCGTGCGTATGCCCGCCACCACGTCCTCGCCTTGCGCATTCACGAGATATTCGCCGTAGATCAGGTTCTCGCCGGTGCCGGGATTGCGCGTGAAGCCCACGCCGGTGCCGGAATCGTTGCCCATGTTGCCGAATACCATGGTGCAGATGTTCACGGCGGTGCCGCTGGCCTGATCCTTGGTGATCTTGAATTGGCGGCGATAGTCCACCGCGCGTTTACCCATCCACGAACCGAACACCGCGCCGATGGCGATCTCCAGTTGTTCGTACGGGTCTTGCGGGAAAGGTTTGCCGCAATGGCGTTCCACGATGGCGAGGAATTCCTTGGCCAGTTCCTTGAGGTGGTCGACGTTCAGGTCCAGATCCTGTGGCGCGCCGTATTTGCGCTTGATCGCGGACATCTTTTCGTCGAAATGGTCGTCGCTGAGGTCGAGCGCGATCTTGCAGAAAAGCTGGATGAAACGGCGATAGGTGTCGTTAGCGATACGTTCGTTGCCGGTTTGCTTGATCAGGCCTTTGAGC
>JAUSBC010000060.1 GCA_030652215.1 Sideroxyarcus sp. | reverse complement strand
TGTCGAAGTGATCGAAGGCCCACTGATGACCGGCATGAACGTGGTCGGCGACCTGTTCGGCGCGGGCAAGATGTTCCTGCCGCAGGTGGTTAAATCTGCGCGCGTGATGAAGCAGGCCGTGGCGCATATGATTCCCTACATCGAAGCCGAAAAGCTGCGCTCCGGCGACACCAGCACCAAGGGCAAGATCGTCATGGCCACGGTGAAAGGCGATGTGCACGACATCGGCAAGAACATCGTCACCGTGGTGCTGCAGTGCAACAACTTCGAAGTGGTGAACATGGGCGTGATGGTGCCGTGCCAGCAGATCCTCGACACTGCGCGCGAACACAAGGCCGATGTGATCGGTCTTTCAGGTCTCATCACTCCGTCACTGGAAGAGATGGCGCATGTGGCGAAGGAGATGGAACGCCAGGGCTTCAAGATCCCGCTGCTCATCGGCGGTGCGACCACTTCGCGCGTGCATACCGCAGTGAAAATCGAGCCCAACTATCCGAGCGGTACTACGGTGTACGTCACCGATGCCTCGCGTGCGGTGGGCGTGTGCAGCAACCTGCTGAGCAATACCTCGCGCGACAGCTACATTGCCGAACTTAAAGCCGACTACCAGGCGGCGCGCGAGCAGCACGAAGGCAAGAAGAGCAAGGCGCACTATGTCTCGCTACAAGAGGCGCGGGCGCATGGGTTCAAGGCGAATTGGGCCAAACAAACCCCTCCCGGCCTCCCCTTGTCAGTGGAGGTGACGGCAGCTCCCTCCCTTGATAAGGGGAGGGCCGGGGAGGGGTTTGCGCCTTACACCCCCCCCAAACCCAAACTCCTCGGCGTCCAAAAACTCGAAAACTACCCGCTGGAAATCCTCGTCGACTTCATCGACTGGACCCCATTCTTCCAGGCCTGGGAACTCGCCGGACGCTACCCCAAGATACTCGACGACAAAGTGGTCGGTGAAGAAGCGCGTAAGTTGTTCGCCGACGCGCAGGCCATGCTGAAAAAGATCGTCAAGGAAAAATGGCTCACCGCCAACGCCGTGTTCGGCCTGTTCCCCGCCAACACAGTGAACAGCGACGATATCGAGATCTATACCGACGACAAGCGCAAACAAGTGGCGATGACCTGGCACAACCTGCGTCAGCAGACCAAGAAGCCTGCCGACATCCCCAACTACTGCCTGGCCGACTTCATCGCGCCCAAGGCAAGCAGCGTGAAGGACTACATCGGCGGCTTTGCCGTCACCACCGGCATCGGTATCGACGCGCGTGTGGCTGAGTTCGAAAAACAGAACGACGACTACAGCGCCATCATGCTCAAGGCGCTGGCTGACAGGTTAGCCGAAGCCTTCGCCGAACACCTGCACCTGCGCGTGCGCCGCGAGTTCTGGGGCTACGCCTCAGATGAGGCGTTGAGCAACGAAGACATCATCGCCGAGAAATATCGCGGCATCCGTCCCGCCCCCGGCTACCCCGCCTGCCCCGAGCACAGCGAGAAAGGTCCGTTGTTCGACCTGCTGCAAGCGCCGAAGAATGCTGGCATCACGCTGACCGAGAGCTTCGCCATGCTGCCCACCGCCGCCGTGAGCGGCTTCTACTTCTCGCACCCGCAGGCGCAATACTTCGCTACCGGCAAGGTGGATAAGGATCAGGTCGCGGATTATGCACAGCGTAAGGGCTGGACAGTGGAAGAGACGGAGCGGTGGTTAGCGCCGGTGTTGAGTTACTAACACTTGCCTTATAACCATGAAGCAATGGGAGCAACTATGAGCCAGAAAGCAAAAAGAAGCGGTAATGATGTCGGCCCCAAAATGTCACAGGTAAGTCCTGTTGCCTATTGGTATAAAAATGGTCATTTCAGAAATGAAGATGAAGCCAAAGGTGCTTTTCGCTTGGCATATCAACAAGGAATGGATGGCTTGGGCAAAAGCATCCAAGAATGGATGGGGCTAACTGATAAGGAATTCGATGCTTGGATGCGTAATGACTCCTTGCCGAACACTTAAGATAGTAAGCGTAGGATGGGTTGAGCAACGCGATACCCATCGTTTGGTTTGTTGGGTATCGCTACGCTCCACCCAACCTACAGGCATCTGACAAACATAGTTAACCAACCAGAAAGAGAAACATGACCACTCTAATCAAAACCGACACCAAACTGGGCGAAGGCGCCGAAGCGCAAGCCAGACAAACCGTCATCGTGCATTACACCGGCTGGCTCTTCGACGAGAGCGCACCGGAGAACAAGGGCAAGAAGTTCGACAGTTCGCTTGATCGCAACGAGCCGTTCGATTTTCCGCTCGGCGGCGGGCGCGTCATCAAGGGTTGGGACGAGGGCGTGCAAGGGATGAAGGAAGGCGGATCTCGCACGCTGGTGATTCCGCCGGAGATGGGCTACGGTCCGCGCGGTGCGGGCGGCGTGATTCCGCCGAATGCGACGCTGGTGTTTGACGTGAAGCTGCTCAAGGTGATCAAGACCGATACGGTCGACACCAAGGTTGGTGACGGCGAGGAAGCGCACGAAGGACAACACGTCACCGTGCATTACACCGGCTGGCTGTTCGACAAGAACGCGCCGGAGAACAAAGGCACCAAGTTCGACAGCTCGCGCGACCGCGACGAGCCGTTTGATTTTCCGCTCGGCATGGGTCAAGTGATCCCGGGCTGGGACGAAGGAGTACAAGGCATGAAGGTGGGCGGTCAGCGCACGCTGGTTATCCCGCCAGAGATGGGCTACGGCAAACGCGGTGCGGGCGGCGTGATTCCGCCGAATGCGACGCTGGTGTTCGAGGTGGAACTGCTGGGCGTTAATTAAATCAGGTGGGGTGGGCACGTTCCAGGTGCCCACCCAACATACTCACATGAGGAATCGAATGAAACGCATATCTTTCTTGCCACTGGCCTTGCTGTTATCAATCGCCATTTTCTCAACCGGCACCTGCGCGGCGCAGGGTTTGCCAACCAAGGAGAGCAGCAAAGTGACCGAACTCATCAAAACCGATGTCAAGCTGGGCGAGGGCAAAGAAGCCAAGGCCGGCCAGAATGTGTCCGTGCATTACACCGGCTGGCTGTACGACGCGGCTGCGCCTGACCTCAAGGGCAAGAAATTCGACAGTTCGCGCGACCGCAACTCCCCATTCGAATTCCCGCTGGGCGCGGGCCATGTCATCAAGGGTTGGGATCAGGGCGTACAGGGCATGAAGGTGGGCGGTCAGCGCACGCTGCTCATTCCGGCTGGTCTCGGCTACGGCGCACGCGGCGCTGGCGGGGTGATTCCGCCGAATGCGACGCTGGTGTTTGATGTTGAACTGCTGGGCGTGAATTAATCAAGGATCAGGTGATGTTGGACGCTTCTACCCTCACCCCAACCCTCTCCCTGCAAGGGAGAGGGGGTAAGTTATGAATCTGATCTCCAACCCTCTTCTGGTCACGGCACTGATGCTGGCGGTGTCCAATCTTTTCATGACGTTCGCATGGTACGGGCACCTGAAGAATTTTTCTTCATCGCCCTGGTACATCGCGGCGCTGCTGAGCTGGGGCATTGCGCTGTTCGAGTATCTGATCCAGGTGCCGGCGAACCGTATCGGCTATACCCAGCTTAGCCTCGGCCAGTTGAAGATCATGCAGGAAGTCATCACGCTGACGATTTTCGTACCGTTTGCGGTGATGTACATGAACCAGCCGCTGAAACTGGATTACCTGTGGGCGGGGCTGTGCCTGATGGGCGCGGTTTATTTTATTTTCAGGACGTAGCTTGTCATCCCGGCGCAGGCCGGGATCCAGCTAAGTAACAAAATCCGCGTAGCGGACAAAACCAAAAGGCATATTGATAACTACACTGGATTCCGGCCTTCGCCGGAATGACGGAAAAGGCGATGAGCAAACCAAATCACATCCACATCCTCGGCATCTGCGGCACTTTCATGGGGGGCATCGCGGCAATTGCCAAACAATCGGGCTATCGCGTCACCGGTTGCGACGCCAACGTCTACCCGCCGATGAGCACACAACTCGAAGCGCAGGGCATCGAGCTGATCGAGGGCTTTGGTGTGGAGCAGCTCGACCTGAAGCCGGATGTGTTCGTCATCGGCAATGTGGTGTCGCGCGGCAATCCGCTGATGGAAGAGATATTGAACCGCAACCTGCCCTATGCCTCCGGCCCGCAATGGCTGGCGGATACGCTGCTGCGCGACAAGTGGGTGCTGGGCGTGGCGGGTACGCATGGCAAAACCACGACTTCGTCGATGCTGGCGTGGATACTGGAACATGCGGGGCTGAACCCCGGCTTCCTGATCGGCGGCGTGCCGCAGAACTTTGGCATTTCCGCGCGCATTACGGAGTCGCCGTTCTTTGTCATCGAGGCGGACGAATACGACACCGCCTTCTTCGACAAGCGTTCCAAGTTCGTGCACTACCATCCGCGCACAGCGGTCCTGAACAATCTCGAATTTGACCACGCCGACATCTTCCCCGACCTCGCGGCCATCGAGACGCAGTTCCATCACTTGGTGCGCACCGTACCCGGAAACGGGCTGGTGGTGTGCAACGGGCGCGAGGAGTCGCTGGCACGCGTGATCAAGCGCGGTTGCTGGACGCCGGTGGAGAAGTTCGGTTCTGACGACGGCTGGAATATCGACGCCAACGAGCAGGTGTCGCTCAACGGCAAGGTGCAGGGTAAGCTGCAGTGGGACTTGATGGGCGAGCATAATCGCCTGAACGCGCTGGCTGCACTGGCCGCGGCGCGACATGCCGGCGTGCCGGTGTCGCAAGGCTTGGCGGCGTTGTCCGAATTCAAGAACGTGAAGCGCCGCATGGAAGTGCGCGGCACGGTCAACGGCATCACGGTGTACGACGACTTCGCGCACCACCCTACCGCCATCGACACGACCGTTGCGGGTCTGCGCCGCAAGGTTGGCAAGGCACGCATCCTGGCCGTGCTGGAGCCGCGCTCCAACACCATGAAGCTGGGGGTGATGAAAGACGCGCTACCGGGCAGCCTCAAAGACGCCGACCTGACGTTCTGCTATGCCGGAAATCTCGGCTGGGATGCGCGCGGTGCGCTGGCGCCGCTGGGGGCGAAGGCGGTGGTGAAAGACGACCTGAACGAACTCGTTGAGGCCATCGCCGCCGTTGCGAAGTCAGGCGACCATATTCTGGTGATGAGCAACGGCGGATTTGGCGGGATTCACGAAAAACTGCTTGATCGTCTGCAGAAATCTTAGGTTTTCCGTTCGCGGGCTTCCATCACGGAATTGAGCCTGGTCAGGCAATTCACGGTTTTTCTGGATTGTTCGTCGAAACTTCCCTTTAGGATATCCATCGCGAGATTCGTATCGCCGACATGGTGCGCTTCGACGACTTTGGCCGCTTGGACATGGAATTTCGCATGTTCATCCACCAACTTCATGAACGCCGGGTCATCCCCGAACTGAACCTTGCCGTCGCTGTGTATCCACTTGCCCAGCACGCACAGATAGTCCACACAGATTTTGCTGGGCTGCAACTCTTCCTTGGAGCGTCCTTCAAGATACTCAAACAGTCGTCTTTTCCAGGCGGTATGCGCCATGACGGCGTCGTACAGGTTAATTACCTGGGTGATTTCTTCCTGCTGCTGGCTCTTCAGGCCAAGTGCGGCGATGAATTTTTCGAACATGCTTTTTCTTCCCTCTAAAGGATGGGCAAAGATATAACGCAAATGAAATTTGTCGTCTATCACCCGGTAGCGCTCCACGCACCGTTTTGCTGCATGAAGCTCGGGGCGGAACTTGCTAAGTAAATGATAAATAACAATTCATTTGGCAACTATCGGGGCAAAGCGTCGGGGTGCCGTTTGTCGGAAGTGCCAATTCGAGGGGGTGATCGTGCATAAGTCGAGGAAATCAGGCTTCCGGCTCGGTGCCTTCAACGATGGCATTGAGCTTTGACAGGGAACTCACTGTTTTCCGGGATTGTTCCGCAAAATCCTGAGACAGGATTTGCAGCGCCAAGGCGGCCTTTCCGGCTTGGTGCGCTTCGACCACTTTGGAGGCCTGGTAGTGGAATTTGGCATGTTCTTCCACCAGGTTGAGAAACAGGGGCTGCTCGCCGAATCGGGCCTTGCCGGGGCCATGTATCCATTTACCGAGCGCGCAACGGTTGTCCACGCAGATTTCGTGCGGATGCAGGACTTCATCGGAACGGCCGTCGAGATATTCCATCAGGCGCTTCTTCCAGTCCGTATGCGCCTTCAAGGCTTCGTACAAGTTGATTTCGCGCTGAACTTCCTCGCGCTGGGCTTTGGTCAAGCCGAAGGCACTGAGCATTTTTTTAAACATAACAGCCCTTTCCGGAGGCGGGAGAGAACGACGGAGCCGAGGTTACTGCAATTTTTCGCCTGTGCCAAACAGCATTCGCGGCGCCGATTACTGCAGAATGTAATCGATTACTTCAGTGGGGGATTCTGAAAACGGCTGGCCCAGACTGAGCGTTCCCGCACCGTGCAGCACAATCTGCTGATGGCTGAGCTGTATCACCTGATTGTCGCTGAAGCGGATAAAGGTTCCGTTCGCGCTGTGGTCGATGAGCAGGAACTTGCCGAAGTTGTATTCGATGCGCGCATGCTGGCGCGAAGCCAGGTTGTTGCGGATCATCAGATCGCAATCGTCGCCGCGGCCGAGCACGATGCTCTTGAATTTTTCGCTCAGGGTGATGACCTGCTGGTGGTAGCGCAGCACCAGTTCGTTTCTGGTTTCAGCCGCCTTGCGGAAAGCCGACATGCCGATGCGCGTGCGCGTGGTGTCTTCCCGCTCCCACAATATCTGGAAGACATTGATCGTCCCCTCCTTACCGTGGAACTCGGCGCGCATGACCGGCTGTGTCATGGCGCGCATGTTTTCGGGGAGCAAGTCGACGACCGCTTGCGTGGTCATGATTTGTCTGGCGCGCGTGATGGCGGTGACGCGCGCAGCGACGTTTACGGCATCGCCAAACACGTCGCCCCCTTCAAGAATGACCTCGCCGCAGTGGAGGCCGATGCGCACGTAAACCGGCTGGTCGCCGCCCGGGCGCTGCACGGCAATCGCCGTCTGCATGGCACAGGCCGCATCCAGCGCGGAGACTGCGTCCGGGAAGATGCACATGATCTCGTCGCCTATGGTCTTGATCAGTGTGCCCCGATGCGCAGACATTTCCCGCGTAAGTATGCCGAGCGTGTGGGTGACCAGTTGCAATGCCTGATTGTTGCCCAGCTTGTCGTACAGCGCCGTGCTGCCGCTGATATCGGCAAACAGGATGGCGGCATGCTGTTGTTCTGCGTTCATCAGCCGTTCGCGCCGAACATCATTCTTCGCGCCACAAATTTTTTCGCGGGCGGGATGCGGTCGAGCAGAGTGAGTGCGGCCGAGCGCACCGGGCCCAGCAGCGGCAAGTCGTTAGAGAAAAGACGCACGAGGCCGTCGGTAAAGCGAATGCCCGCATTGCGGTCGATGCGGCGCGATTTGCGGTAGGCGGCGCACATTGCGGCAGAGCCGATGCCGTCCGGTGCGCTGTCGAGGATGGCCTGCGCCAGTTCCCACGCATCGCGGACGCCCATGTTGAAACCCTGGCCGGCCACGGGGTGCAGCGTCTGGGCGGCATTGCCGATGAGCACGGTATGCGGAAAGGTGATGTCGGGCGCGCGTCTCAAACGCAGCGGGTAGCAGTTGCGCGGACCGACGCCGGTGAATGTTCCTACGCGGTCGCCGAAATGTTCCTGCAGATTGCGCAGGAAGGTCGCGTCGTCCCATGCCAGCATGGCCTGCGCGGTGTCGTGCGGCGCGGTCAGCACCAGTTCGTAACCGTCCAGATAAGGCAGCAGCGCCATTGGCCCCTGCGGGGTGAAATGTTCGAACGCCTTGCCGGATGGCGGCTGCGTACTGGTGACATGGGCAATGACGCCGCTTTGTCCGTAATCGGTGATTTCGGGCGGATGCGATGCTTCGAGCAGTTTGCCGCCCTCCGCCACGACGGCGAGCCGCGCGCTGAGCGTATGTTCTTTGCCTCCGTGCCGGTAGGTGAGCGTCGTGCAATCGCCGGAACTGCGCAGGTCGCTGACGGCAGCGCCGTACAGGCAATGGATATCGGAACGCTGCAGGCTTTGTTGCAATGCGGCATGCAGCGCGGTGTAGGGCAGCACATAGCCCATTTCGGATACGCCCAGTTCTTCGGCGCGCAACGTCGCGTGGCCGGAAGTGTTTTTCTGCGTGACTTCGATGGTCTTGATGTTGCTGACGTTGGGAATCGTGTCCCACGCGTGCAGGCGCTGCAGCAACAGGCGTGTACCGTAGGCCAGGGCCAGCGAACGCGGGTCGGTGGTGTTGATCTCGGATTCGCGCGCTTCGAGCAATACCACGTTCAGATCATTGCCCTGCAGCGCAACGGCCAGCGCGGCGCCAACCGGGCCGCCGCCGATGATTGCGATGTCGCAGTTTGAAATAGTCATAAAACCCCTAAATGCTATTGCAATAGAGTACACAGAAAAAAACGCGGAGAGGTGGAGTTTTTCTCTGAGTACTTTGTGGCTAATTATTGTTTTTCATTGTTTCTTCGATTTCAGCCACCGACTTTGGCGCATCCAGCGTCAACACCTCGTTGCCCTGCGCGGTGATGAGCACGTCGTCCTCGATGCGGATGCCGATGTTCCACAGCTCTTTCGGTACGCCGTCGGCCGGGCGTATGTAGCAGCCGGGTTCGACGGTCAGCATCATGCCGGGTTGCAGCGGGCGCCATTGCTCGCCGGACTTGTATTCGCCCACATCGTGCACGTCCATGCCCAGCCAGTGGCCGGTGCGGTGCATGTAGAACTGTTTGTAGCTTTCGGTCTCCAGCACCGACTCCACCGTGCCCGTGCACAGTTTGAGGTCGACGAAGCCCTGGGCCAACACGCGCAAAGCCGCCTCATGCGGCGCATTCCACGGCTTGCCGGGTTGGGCGACGGAGATCGCGGCAGCCTGTGCGGCCAGCACGATCTCGTATACGTCTTTTTGTGCCGGGCTGAATTTGCCGTTCACCGGGAAGGTGCGCGTAATGTCGGAAGCATAGCCTTCCAGTTCGCAGCCCGCGTCGATAAGCAGCAGGTCGCCGTCGTTCAGGCGCGAGTTGTTGCCCACGTAATGCAGGGTGCAGGCATTGGCTCCGCCCGCCACGATGCTGGTGTAGGCGGGTTGGCGCGCGCCGTGGCGGCAGAACTCGTGGAGATATTCGGCTTCCACTTCGTATTCGAATTGGCCGGGACGCGCGAAACGCATGGCACGGCGGTGCGCGCCGCAGGATATCTTCGCGGCACGGCGCATGATGTCCTGCTCATGCGGGTCCTTGATCAGGCGCATTTCGTCGAGCAGGGCGCGCACATCGCGCAGTTCGCCGGGAGCGTGGATGCCGCTGCGCGCTTTTGCCTTGACCGCTTCACGCACCCCGAGCAGACGCGCATCCCAGGCGGGATCGGTTCCCAGCGGGTAGAACAGTGCGGGCTGATTGCCCATCAGCTCGGCGAGCTTTTCATCCAGTTGTGCGATGGGATAGGCGGCATCGAAGCCGAATTTTTCTGCCGCCCCATCCGGACCGTAGCGAAAACCGTCCCATACTTCCCGTTCCGCATTCTTTTCGCGGCAAAACAGGATGGATTGCATCTTGTCGCCCGCCACCAGCACCACGACCGCTTCCGGCTCGGTGAAACCGGTGAGGTAGTAAAAGTGGCTACCGTGGCGATAGTCGTAGTGCGTGTCCGCGTTGCGCGCCACTTCCGGCGCGGTGGGAATGACGGCAATGCCGTGCTGCATCCCGGTTTGCAGGCGTTTGCGGCGTTCGGCGTAGCGGGCGTAGTCGGTCATGTCAGGCATTCTGCTTTGCGCGCAGCAGCTTGTCGAGTTCGTCCAGCCGCTGCGGGGTGCCGACATCGACCCAAATCCCGCGATGATGTTCGCCGCTGACGTGACCCAGTGCGATCTGCTCGCGCAGCAATGGGGCGAGCGGGGCTTTGCTGCCGCGCGGGATGTTGGCGAACAGGGCGGGCTTATAGAGGCCGATGCCGGAGAAAGTCAGGACTTGGGATTTGGGATTTGGGATTTGGGGCGTTGGGACGATCCGGTCGTTTGTCAGGCAAAAATCGCCCTTGAGATTGTGTTCGGGGTTATCAACCAGCACCAGATGCGCCATGTCGGTGCTGTTGGCGAGTGCGGCGACGCAGCCGGGCAAATGCGTGAAGTCGAAGTCGCAATAGATGTCGCCGTTGACCACAGCAAACGGTTCCGCGCCCAGCAGGGGGAAGGCAAAGGCAATGCCGCCCGCCGTTTCCAGCGCAGTGCCTTCGTCGGAATAACGTATGGATGCCCCGAATTGATGGCCGTTGCCCAAAGCTTGCTCGATCTGCGTGCCGAGATGGGCGTGGTTGATGACGAGATCGGTGATGCCTGCACGCACCAGCCGCTCGATATGCCAAACGATGAGTGGTTTGCCGCCAGCCTGCAGCAGGGGCTTGGGCGTGTGGTCGGTGAGCGGACGCATGCGTTCACCGCGTCCGGCCGCGAGGATCATGGCAAGCATCAAGCCGACGTCCCCGTCTTCTGCGCGTGTATCTCCAGCTCCATCAGCAGCACCAGCAACGGCTTGAGATCGATGTAGCGCTCGCAGGCGCGGCGCAGGTAATCCATCACCAGCGGCATGTCCTTCAGATATCCGTCCTTGCCGTCACGGTGATACAGGCGCGCGAAGATGCCCAACACCTTGATGTGGCGCTGCACGCCCATCATTTCATAGTCGCGGTAGAACTCGCCGAAGTCTTCGCGTACCGGCAATCCGGCCTTGCGCGCGTTTTCCCAGTAGCGGATGAGCCAGTCGATGATCACTTCTTCTTCCCATTTGATGTAGGCGTCTTTGAACAGGGAGGCGAGGTCGTAAGTGATGGGGCCGTACACCGCGTCCTGGAAGTCTATGATTCCCGGGTTGTTGTCACCAACGATCATCAGATTGCGTGAATGGTAATCGCGATGCACATACACGCAGGGCTGGGCGAGGTTGTTGGCGAGGATGCGCTTGAATACTTCTTCCAGTTTGGCCTGCTGTTTCTCGTTGAGCGTCACGCCCAGATGTTTGGCGATGTACCACTCGGGAAACAGGTTCAGTTCGCGGCGTAGCAGCGCTTCGTCATAGGGTGGCAACTCGTTGGGCTTGGAGGCGAGTTGGATTTTGATCAGCGCGTCCGTGGCATCGCCATAGAGCTGACTAGGGTTGCCCGACGGAAACCCCTGCAAATAAGTGGTATTGCCGAGATCGGAAAGCAGCAGAAATCCTTGCTTCAGGTCTTGCGCGTAGACATGCGGCACATGCGTCCCCGCATTCTCGAACAACTTGCCCACATGCAGAAAAGGCTTGCAATCCTCGTGTTGCGGAGGCGCGTCCATCACTACCCGGGTTGAGCCGTCTGCAAATGTGGCGCGAAAGTAGCGGCGGAAGCTGGCATCGGCTGAAGCGGGCGCAATCGTGAAGGTCTGGTTCGGGTACAGGCCGGAAAGCCAGTCGGTAAGCAGCTTTTGACGATGCATTTGATTGCCTTAATGGTGGTTTTGTGCGATTTTAGCACCTTAATTTATTTGCCCCGCACCATGCCTTTTCGTTTTTCCCCAGTTGCGCTTCTTGTTCTCGGATTGTTCAGCCTTCCCGCTCATGCTGCGGAGGCAGGCCTGCCTTTGAAATTCGACAAATCAATCAAACGCCATTCCTCTTCACCCGACGGGTCGCCGGCCTTTATCAAAGCCCGGCGCGTGGAGGCGAAAAAAGGCGATCAACTGGAGGCGACTGGCGATGTGGAACTGCGCCAGAACAACCAGGTGATCCGCGCGGAACACCTGCTCTACGGACAAGTCAGCAAGGATGTGCTGGCCGAGGGCGATGTGCGCTTCGAGCAACCCGACGTGACAGTCATGGGGCCGGTGCTGACGCTGAATCTGGACACTGAAATCGGCGAGATGAGCCAGTTGCAGTTCGAGTTCAGCGAAAATCATGCGCGCGGCTCGGCGCAGACCATGCATATCCAGGGCAGGAGTAATTACACGCTGGACGACGTGACTTACACGACCTGCCCGGCGGGGAACGACGACTGGTTGCTGCGCATGAGCCGGCTGGATATCGACCATACCGAACAGCTCGGCGTTGCCAGGCATGCGCGCGTGGAGTTCATGGGCGTGCCCATTCTCTACACGCCGTGGATGGACTTTGCGCTGGACGACCGCCGGCGCTCCGGTTTGCTGGGCCCGACTTTCGGCAGTACCAGCAAGGGCGGTACGGAACTCACTATCCCGTATTATTGGAACATCGCGCCCAACATGGATGCGACCATTGCGCCGCGCGTGATCGCCAAGCGCGGGGTTCAATTCAACAACCAGTTCCGTTATCTGATGCCGCGTTATGTCGGCGAATTAACCTACGATGTGTTGCCTGACGACCGGGCGGCGGGTATTAACCGCACGCATGTGGCGCTGCTGCATAAGCAGAATCTGGGGGCGGGTTTTGGCATGGCCCTGGATCTCAACCGCGTTTCCGACGACGATTATTTCCGCGACCTGTCCAGCATGGTGAGCGGCACGTCGCAGATCAATCTGGTGCGCGAAGGGATGCTGACCTATGGTGGGGGATGGTGGTCGGCCGCAGCGCGCGTGCAGCACTACCAGACACTGCAGGACCCCCAGCAGCCGGTCGCGATTCCCTACCGGCGCCAGCCGCAGCTCAACCTGAATGCCAACAAGACATGGGCGGAAGCCAACGTCGCGCTGGTTAGCGAATACACGGATTTCCGCCACGACACCTCGGTCAACGGTCAACGTATGGTGGTCAATCCGGCAGTGAGCTATCCCTTGCTGCAGGATCTGGGTTATTACCTGACGCCCAAGCTGGGCATACATCACACCCAATACAGAATGGGGGTGAACAATACGCAGAACCTGCCCGATTCATCGCGCACCTTGCCCATCTTCAGCCTGGATGGCGGCATGGTGTTCGAGCGCGACTGGGCGGCTTTCCTGGGCGGTGATTATGTGCAAACGCTGGAGCCACGGGTTTTCTACGTGTACGTACCCTACCGCGATCAGAGCCAGATCCCCGTTTTTGACTCGGCCCAGGCGCCGTTCAGCTTCGGCCAGATATTTACCGAAAACCGTTTTTACGGCAACGACCGCGTGGGCGATGCCAACATGGTGACGCTGGCGCTCACTTCGCGCATCATCGACAACGAAGACGGCACCGAGCGTTTGCGCGTGACGCTGGGGGAGCGTTTCAGTTTCAAGGCGCCCCAGGTGAATCTGGTCGCGCCTACGGACAGCACTAACCGCTCCGATATTCTGGTGGGCATGGATGGCAGGCTGACCAGAGCGTGGTCGATGGACGGCCTCATTCAATACAACCCCAATCAGTCGCAGACCGAGTCGTACAACGTCATGGCACGCTACAAGCCGGAGCCGGGCAAACTGATGAACATCGGCTACCGCTTCACGCGCAATACCCTGCGCCAGACAGATATTTCCACGCAATGGCCCATTGCCGGTCGCTGGCAGGGCGTGGCGCGCCTGAACTATTCCCTGCAAGACAAACGCGCCGTGGAGGCACTGGCCGGGGTTGAGTATAATCAGTCGTGCTGGACGGTGCGACTGGTTGCACAAAGCTTCAGCACCGCCACCAGCGAACGGAACACGGGATTTTTTGTGCAACTTGAGTTGAACGACCTGGTCCGCATCGGTTCCGATCCGCTGGATGTGCTGCGCGACAGCATCTTCGGCTATACCAAAATGAACAGCACATCCACCCAGCAGCCCGAATCGGGTCTGCGTTAACAGTCCGAATAACCGAAAGAAAATATGTCGAGAAAGATTTTAGCGCTCATCCTGATCACGTTCGCGGCCCTCGCTTCTGCCGCCGGGCCGCAAAAGCAGGCCGTCCTCATCGATCGCATCAAAGTCGTGGTGAACGACGACGTCATCACGCACCGCGAGCTGGACGTGCGCGTCGCCAGTGTGGCGAAGATGCTGGAAAGGCAGAAGACCATGCTGCCCGACAGAAACGTGCTGGAACGCCAGGTGCTGGAGCGCATGATCATCGAGATGCTGCAGGCGCAGTTCGCCAGGGAGAGCGGACTGAACATCGACGATGTGCTGCTCGATAAAACGATTCTGCGCATCGCGCAACAGAACAAGTTCGACTCGGTTGCGGCGTTTCGCGCCAAACTGGCAGAAGAAGGAACGGATTTCAAGGAATTCCGCGAAGAAATTCGCAACGAAATGATTTCCGCGCGCCTGCGCGAGCGCGAAGTCGACAACAAGCTGGTCATCAGCGAGAACGAAATCGACAACTACCTGAGCAATCAGGAACGCCAGGAAGGCAAGGGCGAAGAACTGAAACTCTCGCACATCATGATCGTGGTGCCGGAACAAGCCAATGCGGAGAAGATCAAGACCTACCGCACCCGCGCCGACCAGGCGCTGGCCAAATTGCAGGGCGGCGCGCCGTTCTCGCAGGTGGCCGCAGGCTACTCCGATGCGCAGGATGCGCTCAAGGGCGGCGAGCTGGGTTGGCGTCCGGCAGACCGTTTGCCGCCGCTGTTTGCCGAGTCCCTGCAGAAGATGAAGCCCGGCGAAGTAAGTCCTGTACTGCGCAGTCCCAGCGGTTTCCATATCGTCAAACTGCTCGACCGGCGCAGCAAGGACACGCCCGTCGTCGTGACCCAGACGCATGCGCGCCACATCCTGATCAAGACCAGCGAACTGGTTTCCGAGAACGAGGCGAAAAGCCGCCTGCTGGAAATCAAACAGCGCCTCGACAAAGGCGCGAACTTCGCCGAGCAGGCGAGATTGCATTCCGAAGACGGCAGCGCGCCGCAGGGCGGCGATCTGAACTGGCTCTCCCCCGGCGAAACCGTTCCCGAGTTCGAGAATGCCATGGATGCATTGAAGGTGGGGCAGGTGAGCGGTCTGGTGCAGTCCGGTTTCGGCTGGCATCTGATCCAGGTGCTGGAACGCCGCAATACCGACGTGACCGTGGAGCAGAAACGCCAACGCGCCCGCGCCGCCATCCGCACCGTCAAATCGGACGAGGCCCATCAGGACTGGCTGCGCCAACTGCGTGATCGCGCTTTTATCGAATACCACAACGAAACGAAATAATGCAGCGACCTCTCGCCATCACCTCAGGCGAGCCCGCCGGAATCGGCCCCGATCTCTGCCTGCAACTGGCGCGGCATGAACATCCGCTGGTGGTAATCGCCGACAAAGGCCTGTTGCAACAGCGCGCGGCCCAACTCGGTATCGACGTTCCACTGCATGACTACACGCCGGCTGCGCCGCAAGCCGGCGGCAAGCTGAGCGTGCTGCATGTTCCGCTGGCGCAGGTAGTTGAAGCCGGGAAGCTCGATCCGGCCAACAGTCGTTATGTACTGGAAATGCTGAGCCGCGCGCTGCGGGGTTGCGTCTCCGGAGAATTTTCCGGCATGGTCACCGCACCCGTGCACAAGGGCGTCATCAACGATGCGGGCATTCCGTTTACCGGACACACCGAATTCCTGGCTGAGCAGACAAACACGCCATTGGTGGTAATGATGCTTGCTGGCGGCGGGATGCGCGTAGCACTGGCGACCACGCATTTGCCGTTACGCGAAGTGGCCGACGCGATCACACAGTCCTTGCTTGAAGAAATCCTGCGCATCCTGCAGCGCGACCTGCAGCGCCGCTTCTGCATCGCCCGGCCGCGCATTCTGGTGGCCGGTCTGAATCCCCATGCCGGAGAAGGTGGCCATCTCGGGCGCGAAGAGATCGACGTGATGAGTCCGGTACTGGACAAGCTGCGTGCCGAAGGCTTCAACGTGAGCGCTCCCATACCTGCGGATACTCTATTTGCCGCACACCGGCTGCGCGAGTGCGATGCGGTGCTGACGATGTATCACGACCAGGGTTTGCCGGTGCTCAAACATGCGAGCTTCGGCGAAGGCGTAAACATCACGCTCGGATTGCCGATCATCCGCACCTCGGTCGATCACGGCACTGCGCTGGAACTAGCGGGCACGGGCAAGGCCAATGTTGGCAGTTTGCTGGAGGCGATCAAGGTCGCAACGGAGATGGCGCACCATGAACGGACATAAAGCAAAAAAATCGTTTGGCCAGAACTTCCTGGTCGACCAGAACATCATCGCCGACATCGTCCGCGCCATCCGCCCCGAAGCCAACGACAACATGGTCGAGATCGGTCCCGGCCTGGGTGCGCTGACACGCCCGCTGCTGAAGCTGCTGAACAAATTGCATGTGGTCGAAATCGACCGCGACATCATCGCGCGCCTGAAGACCGACTACCCGCAAGACAAGATCGTCATCCACGAAGGCGATGCGCTGAAGTTCGATTTCGCCGTACTGGAAGCACCGCTACGCATCGTCGGCAACCTGCCCTACAACATCTCCTCGCCGCTGCTGTTTCATTTCACCGATTACGCGGCGCGCATTACCGACATGCATTTCATGCTGCAGAACGAGGTGGTTGAGCGCATGGTGGCCGAGCCGTCCACGGCTGCTTTCGGGCGGCTGTCGGTGATGCTGCAATACCGGTTTTACATGGAAAAACTCATCGACGTACCGCCCGAATCGTTCCGCCCCGCGCCCAAGGTCGACTCGGCCATTGTGCGCATGATTCCGATCCCCGCCGACAAGATCGAAGTACAGGACGAAACGCTGTACGCGCAAGTGGTGTCCGCCGCCTTCGGCCAGCGGCGCAAGACTTTGCGCAACACGCTCAAGGCTTACCTGGCGGAAGACGATTTTGCCAAGCTCGGCATCGACGCACAGTTGCGCGCGGAGAATCTTGGAGTAGAGGAGTTCACGCGCATCGCCAACTATTTGAGCGGCAATGTAAGTGGTTGAGTAATTCGGTTTAAAGAAGGAGGTCGAACACAGTCTCTTTAGTTACTATCGCACTGCAGGCATGGCGATGGAGTCTGCCAGAAGATTCAGGACTTTATCTTTAGCCAACTGCTCCAGTATCTCCTTGGCAAACATATCGATCGCACCATCGCTTAGCGACGAAGAAACACCGACCACATAAAACATTTCCCCCTCCCATATCTTCTTTGCACCCGATGCTTTTTCAAAAATGGCAGCAACAACCTTCAGCTCAGTAATCGCGGGGCCGGCATTCCGGATATAGGTACGCGCCACGCGGGGACCAAAGACCAGGACGTATCGCGCGTCGGTACGTTCGGTTTCGATGCCGTTAATCGTCAGAATCAGCGGAACACGGTTCGACAGCTGCGTAAGCAGTTCGCGCATGTAGGGGTCGTAATCCATAGATCCACTTACAACTGTCCCGTATTGAACGTCGACGCTGATTCTCTTGATTGGCTGGATCTGGTCTACCAGTCTGTGACCGGAAACCGGAGAGGCGCAACCGGCGGTTGTGAAGGCGATGACAAATATCAATGCCCAACGGATAATTCGACAGGCCATATTTACCTTTGTTTACATGGAATAGTCAGGGTCGTACCTCGATTACCGGTACCCGAGTCGATTTGTTGCAGGCTTCGGCTTGATGATTGCCGGGGCATCGGACTGGGATTTCATCGGCAGGCTTTCAACGATTTCGATGCCGCAGTTTATCCTCTCCAGTAAGTGGGTCAATATGCCATTCGGCCTATATCTTCCGAGCCGGCTTTCCAGAGGGAGGTCAGCCAGCGTGGTCAGTATTCATTTCAACCGTATGTATTTAGTGTAAATAGAGGACAGACCACGATGGCATGCTAGTGCAAGGGTGAAGGAATGATGCACTGGCATCCCCGATGAGTAGATATGAACCATGACAGGCCCCCCGTCCTGACGCGCTGCGTGGCAAGCCGACCGGCCCGACCACCTGAACCGCAGCGGCGGGCTAAAGCGCCGATTTGGGGCAAGCCTGCCCAGCCGCCCCATCGCCAACCGCCGAACGGGTCAGGCCAGTTTCGGTTAGAATCACGGCTCTCCTGATCAGCGCCAGCAAGGCCTTCCATCATGTCCGACATTCCACCTATCGTTCTTTCCTTTGCCGCCACCGATCCCAGTTGCGGGGCCGGCATGCAGGCCGACATCCTGACCATCGCCAGCATGGGTTGCCACCCGCTGTCCGTGGTTACCGGCATCACGGTGCAGGACACCAGCGGCGTCGACGACGTGCAGCCGGTCGACCCGGACTGGGTGGCCGATCAGGCGCGCGCCGTGCTGGAAGACATGCCGGTCGCCGCGTTCAAGATCGGCATGTTGGGTAGCCTGGAAAACATCGCCGTCATCGCCGAGATCATCTCCGATTACCCGGATATTCCGCTGGTGTTTGACCCGGTGCTGGCTTCCGGCCGCGGTGACGAGCTGGCCAACGAGGACATGCTGGATGCGATGCGCGAATTGTTGTTGCCGCAGACCACTATCCTGACGCCGAACAGCATGGAAGCGCGCCGCCTGATCGTGGACGAAGACAACGAGAAGGACGATCCCGAGCTGGCGGAATGCGCCAAGCGCATCCTGCGACTGGGTTGCGAATACGTGCTGATCACCGGCACCCACGAACACACGCCCAAGGTGGTCAACAACCTTTACGGCGAACGCGGTCTGGTGCGCAGCGACAGTTGGCCGCGCCTACCCGGCATCTATCACGGCTCCGGCTGCACGCTGGCTGCAGCCATCGCCGCATTGCTGGCGAACGGTTTGTCGATGGAAGACGCCGTGCATGAAGCGCAGGAATACACCTGGGAAGCATTGAAATACGGTTTCCGTCCCGGCATGGGCCAGCACATCCCAGACCGCCTGTTCTGGGCGCGTGACGAAGACGACGTGGAAGATGAAAGCACAACCCGGCACTAACGGCAGGCTCAACTCCAAGCTCCTTCCCCCTTGCAGGGGGAAGGTTGGGATGGGGGTAGAAGCTGTTGAATGCACAATTTCCACCCCCTCCCTAACCCTCCCCCTGCAAGGGGGAGGGGACTGGTGAAGGGCGAGATCAGAAGCAGCTTGATTTCCTCGCGCACCATTCTTGGCCTCTACGCCATCACACCCGAGGAAACAGACACGGTGGAACTGTTGCGCAAGAGCCGGCTGGCTTTGCAGGGCGGAGCACGGGTGCTGCAATACCGCAACAAAGCCGCCAATCCCGCATTGAAGCTGTATCAGGCGCAAGCCCTGCGCGCGCTCACCCTGGAATTCGGTGCGACCTTCATCGTTAATGACGACGCGCAACTCGCGGAACAGGTTGATGCGGATGGAGTGCATCTGGGCGGCGCGGACGGCAGTGTGGCCAAAGCGCGCACGCTGCTGGGCAAACAGAGGCTCATCGGCGTGTCTTGCTATAATCGCGCCTCGCTGGCACAGGAGGCCGTGCAGCAAGGCGCGGATTACGTGGCCTTTGGCGCGTTCTTCGCTTCAAGCGTCAAGCCCGGGGCGGTGAAAGCCGAAGTGGCTATGCTGCAAACGGCGCGACAGGAACTTGGTGTACCCATCGTCGCGATCGGCGGCATCACGCTAGCGAACTGTCCGGTATTGATCGAAGCGGGTGCGGATGCGCTGGCCGTGATCTCGGCACTGTTCGATGCACCAAATATAGAAGCAGCAGCACGGGAATTTTCAACACTTTTCAGCAGGGCATAAGCAATGACATCTCACAATCAGGAACTGTTCGATCAATCGCAGAAACTCATCCCCGGCGGCGTGAACTCGCCGGTGCGCGCGTTCAAGTCGGTCGGCGGTACGCCGCTGTTCTTCAAACGCGGCAAGGGCGCCTACGTGTGGGATGCGGACGACAAGCGCTATATCGATTACGTGAATTCATGGGGACCGATGATCGTCGGCCACTGCCATCCCGAAGTGGTCAAGGCGGTACAGGCCGCTGCCGCTGAAGGACTTGGCTTCGGCGCACCGACGGCTTCCGAGCTGGAGATCGCCGAGACGCTGTGCAAGATATTGCCGTCGCTGGAAATGGTGCGTCTGGTCAGCTCCGGCACCGAAGCAACCATGACCGCGATCCGTCTGGCGCGCGGTTTCACCGGGCGTTCGCGCATCATCAAGTTTGAAGGCTGCTACCACGGCCATTCCGATGGCCTGCTGGTCAAGGCCGGCTCGGGCGCACTGACGTTCGGCCAGCCGAGCTCTTCCGGTGTACCTGCCGAGATCGCCGCATTGACCACGGTGCTGGATTACAACGATGCGGCCGGTCTGGAAAAAGCCTTTGCCGAGTACGGCGACGAGATCGCAGCAGTGATCGTCGAACCGGTTGCCGGCAACATGAACCTGATTTTGCCCCGCCGCGAGTTCCTCGATGCGATGCGCAAGCTGTGCACCAAGCACGGTACGGTGCTGATCCTGGACGAAGTGATGTCTGGTTTCCGCGTCGGTTTGCAGGGCGCGCACGGTCATTACGGCATCAAGCCGGACCTGATCACGCTGGGCAAGGTGATGGGCGGCGGTCTTCCCGCTGCCGCATTCGGCGGTCGCCGCGACATCATGCAATGCCTGGCTCCGCTGGGCGCCGTGTATCAGGCTGGTACGCTGTCCGGCAATCCGGTGGCTGTGGCGGCGGGTCTGGCCACGCTTAAACTGGTACAGGCTCCGGGCTTCTACGAACGCCTCACACAACTGGCTAAGCAGATGACCGAAGGTATCAGCGCGAGCGCGAAGAAACACGGCATCCCGTTCAGCGCCCAATCCATTGGCAGCATGTTCGGTCTGTATTTCAGCGCAAACGTGCCGACCTCCTATGCCGAGGTGATGGCGAGCGACAAGGCCGCGTTCAACCGTTTCTTCCACGCCATGCTGGCCGAGGGGGTGTATCTCGCGCCGTCGGCGTTCGAAGCAGGCTTCGTGTCGGCAGCGCATACGGAAGCCGACATCGCGGCGACCATCGCGGCGGCCGACAAGATCTTCGCGGCCTGGAAATAATGGGACTCTTTTCGAAAGCGGAGTTCTACACCACCGTCAACCACATGAAAGACTTGCCTTGGCACGGCGGCAAGGAAGTGGCTTTTGTCGGGCGGTCCAATGCGGGCAAGTCGAGTGCAATCAACACGCTGGCCAACCACACGCGTCTGGCCTACACCAGCAAGACGCCGGGACGCACGCAGCACCTGAATTATTTTTCGCTGGGTGAAAACAATTTTCTGGTCGATCTGCCCGGTTACGGCTACGCCAAGGTGCCGCCCGATGTGCAGGCGCATTGGGAAGCCCTGCTGAGCGAGTACCTGCAAACCCGCGAAGAACTGTGCGGTCTGGTCGTCATCATGGACGCGCGCCATCCGATGACGGAGCGCGACCAGGGCATGCTGGGCTGGTTTGCACCCACCGGCAAACCCATCCATATCCTGCTCACCAAATCGGACAAGCTAAGCCGCCAGCAGGCGACGCAGACCCTGCGCGACGTGAAAGAGTTTTTGAACGAACATTTTCCGCAATGCACGGCGCAACTGTTTTCCAGCCTGAAAAAACTGGGCACGGATGAAGCCGAAGCGGTGATCGCGAGCTGGTTCTACAGCAAGAACGAAGAAAACCCGAACGAATAAACCAGGCTAGGTTTCTGCATTTTGATTTTCGTGTGGAAAATTCAAATGGCTAAGCCAGACAAGGCGCCCGCAGGAAAACCGCCGCGCCGCATACATTTAGTATGCAAGCAAGGTTTTCCGAGGGCAACGCCGTATGGCGACGCCATTTGGATTTTATAGGCAAAAAAACGCCCCTAAACCAAAGGGGGAGGTTCAGGGGCATAAAAGTCTTAACAGGGGTTAAGACACCCGCTCAGGGAGGAGAAACGGGAAGCAACTTGCGTCGCTCGGAGAATCAGACGTGACTATGCGAGAATAGTTCCGGCAACTTTGAAAATTCCAGGAATAACCATGCAAACACTCGGAAAATACCCCCACTCCAGAATGCGCCGCATGCGCCGCGACGGCTTTTCACGCGACCTGATGCGAGAGCACATACTCACTCCGGCTGACTTCATATACCCCGTATTTGTGCTCGAAGGCAGCAACAAAGCAGAAGATGTGAAATCCATGCCGGGCGTACAGCGCAAGACGCTGGACTTGCTGCTCAAGGACGCCGAGCAATGCATGAAACTGGGTATTCCGGTCATGGCGATCTTCCCGGTGATAGCCACCCCGCTGAAGAGTCTGGACGCGCACGAAGCCTACAACCCGAACGGTCTGGTGCCGCGCGTGGTCGCCGCGCTGAAAAAGAATTTCCCCGAACTCGGCATCATGACCGACGTCGCGCTCGATCCCTACACCACCCACGGACAGGATGGCCTGATCGACGACAGCGGCTATGTGTTGAATGACGAAACGGTCGTTGTGCTGGCCAAGCAGGCGCAATGCCATGCCGCTGCCGGCGCCGACATCGTCGCCCCGTCCGACATGATGGACGGCCGCATAGGCGCGGTGCGCGCGGCGCTGGATGCCAACAACCACATCTACACCCGCATCATGGCCTACTCCGCCAAATACGCCTCCAGCTTCTACGGCCCGTTCCGCGATGCGGTCGGCTCCAGCGGCAACCTGGGCAAGGGCAATAAATACACTTACCAGATGGACCCGGCGAATTCCGATGAAGCACTGTGGGAAGTCGGCCTGGACCTGCAGGAAGGCGCGGACATGGTGATGGTGAAGCCCGGCATGCCTTACCTCGACATCGTGCGCCGCGTGAAAGACGAATTCAAAGCGCCGACGTTTGTGTATCAGGTGAGCGGCGAATACGCGATGCTCAAGGCCGCAGCGCAGAACGGCTGGCTAAACGAGGAAGCCTGCGTGCTGGAAGCGTTGCTGGCGTTCAAGCGAGCAGGGGCGGACGGGATACTGACTTATTTTGCGCTGGATGCGGCAAGGTGGTTGAAAGCCTAACTGAGTGTGCTTGAAGATGAGTAAATCAAGCTAGGGCTCATTTATATGGCACTCTGGAAGAAAGTAGCAGTTGGACTTGGCGTACTCCTACTTGGCACAGTTGCAGCTATAGCGGTTTTTATCTATTTCTTTCCGCCATTTGGCGATATGTGCGGAAATCAAGTTCTGAAAGTATACCCATCACCGAGCGGCAAACTGAAGGCTGTTGTCTTTGAGCGTGACTGCGGTGCGACAACAGGATTTTCAACCCAAGTTTCCATCGTTCAGGCTGGAAGCGCCCTTGAAAATGAAGGCGCCAATCTTTTCTCAGCAGATACAAACCGTGGTCGAGCACCTTCCGTTCTTGGTGGCGGCCCAGAAGTCAGGTTCCGCTGGTTAACCGATTCCAGTGCAGAGCTTCAACATCATCCGCTTGTTCGTATCTATCTTGCAGAAACCAAAGTTAGGGGAGTTCAGGTTGTAATTTCCGCATTCGCTGATCGTTAACCTTGCCTGGCTCGCGTAGGATGGGTTGAGCAACGCGATACCCATCGATGGGTATCCTTCGTCAACCCATCCTACCTGGTTCGCTGCTTTCGTGTAGATAGACAAAAAAATACCGGCATCAATGCCGGCATTTTTTGAGCGGTGTATAACGAAATCACGCAGCCGCAGTTTGGCTAATCACTGAGCTGATTATGTCCAGCGCTTCCATCGCCGCAGTCGGCGTCACACGCTCATACGCAAAACCGCCCGCCTGTACCAGCACATAGTCACCCAGCGCCAACGGACTGTCCATCAGCATCAGGCTCACGTCGCGCTGTTCGCCAAAACATTCCACAGTGGCCATTTCGCCAGCTAGAGCGATAACGCGGGAGGGGATTGCCATGCACATGGTCAGGCCGCCTTCGGCAGTTTGCCGCGCACCGGAGCACCCAGTTCGTGCAGTTCCGTTACCAGCAGGTCCATCAGTTCCGGCAGGCGCGCTTCCACCTGCGGCGAGAGCGACATGCCGGTTTCCAGCGATACCGGTTCGACGCCGATCACCGTCACGCCGCCGGGCGCCTCGCCAATGAAGGCCAGCGTGGCCAGTACGTCGGAGAGGCCGATCTGGTGCGGCGACAGTTTGGTCTTGAAGAACACCGGTACTTGTTCATCGGCGAGCCGGATGATGGAGGCGGGCGGTCTGCCGCCACGCACGGCATCGAGAATGACGATGTGATCCGCGTTCGACAGATCATCCAGCATTTCCATGCCGGTGGTGCCGCCGTCGACAATCACGACCTCGGGCGGGAGGTCGTAATCCTGTTGCAGCCTTTCGATGGCGCGCACGCCGATGCCTTCATCGGAGAGCAGGGTGTTGCCGACGCCTAATACGACTATACGCATGATATTGCCTCGCTGGTTATGTCCCCTCCCCCTTGCAGGGGGAGGGTTAGGGTAGGGGTAGAGTCGTGGCGAAACCAAACTTCTACCCCCATCCCAACCTTCCCCCTGGCAGGGGGAAGGAGTGTTGGTTACAGCGCTTTCACCTGCACGACGGGATTACCTTCGGCATCGAGCACATGCACGGCGCAAGCCAGGCAGGGGTCGAAGGAGTGTACGGTGCGCAGTACTTCCAGTGGACGTTCTTCGTCGGCGACCGGCGTGTTCAGCAGCGATGCTTCGTACGGGCCGGGGGTGTCGCCTTCGTTGCGCGGGGCTGCATTCCAGGTGGTCGGCACGACAGCCTGATAGTTGGTGATCTTGCCGTCATTCAGCACGACCCAGTGCGACAGCACGCCGCGCGGGGCTTCGTGGAAGCCGACGCCGCTGACTTCGCCCTTGGGGAACACGGGCTTGTTGAAGGTATCGGTGTCGCCCTTGCCGATGTTGTCCACCAGCAGGTTCCATTGGTTAGCCAACTCGTCCACTTGCACCGCGCAGGAAACGGCGCGGGCTGCATGGCGGCCGATGGTGGAGTGCACAGCGGCCAGCGGGATTTTGGTCTTGGCGATGGAGCCGGCCGTATCCAGCACGTGAGTCAGGTACTTCAGGGTGGGGGCATGGTTCTGTGCGGCCATGGCCAGCACGCGCGAGAGCGGGCCGACCTGGGCGGGATTGCTGTAGAAGGTCGGCGACTTGACCCAGGAATACTTGCCGTCGTCCTGGAAGTCGGTGTAGTCGGGGACGGTCTCGCCCTTGAACGGATGTAGCGCGCCCTTGCCGCCCTTGTACCAGGAGTGCTTGACGCTTTCCTGCACGCCGTCGCGGAAATATTTGTCATTGAAAGAGGTGATCGGCTTGATGCTGGCCAGATCACCGCCTTTGACGAAGCCGCCGGGAAGCGCGAATTTGGTGCCCTTGGTATCCAGCGGCAGGTCGGGTACGGAAAGATAGTCCATCACGCCGGCGCCAATCTGGGTCCAGTCGGCATAGAAGGCGCCGATTGCGGCCACATCCACCAGATACACGTTTTTGACGAAGTCGTTCAGTTTGTCTATCCACTCCTTGATTGCCAGCAAGCGCTCCAGCGTCAGCACCGACTGCGAATCCAGCGCGATGGGGTTGGAAACGCCGCCCACTGCCATGTTCTGGATATGCGGCGATTTGGAGCCGAGCACGCTCACGATCTTGCTGGCGTAGCGTTGAATCTCCAGCGCCTGCAGGTAGTGGGTAACGGCCAGCAGGTTCACTTCGGGCGGCAACTTCATTGCCGGGTGGCCCCAGTAGCCGTTGGTGAAGATGCCGAGTTGGCCGGTGCCGACGAAGCCGGACAGGCGCTCTTTGACCTTGGTAAATTCCTGCTTGCTGTTGCCACTCCAGTTGGACAGGCTGCCGGCCAGTATCGCCGTTTTGCCCGGGTCGGCCTTGAGTGCGGAAACAACATCCACCCAGTCCAGTGCCGACAGATGGTAGAAGTGCACGATATGGTCGTGGATGGCGTGCGCCGTGATGATGATGTTGCGGATGTATTGAGCGTTCAGCGGCACTTCCATCTGCAGCGCGTTCTCTACCGCGCGCACCGAGGTGATCGCATGCACCGTGGTACACACGCCGCAGATACGCTGCGTGATCGCCCACGCGTCGCGCGCATCATGACCCAGCAGAATCTGTTCCACGCCGCGCCACATTTGACCGGAAGCCCAGGCCTTGGAGACCTTGCCATTGTTGACTTCGCAATCAATGCGCAGGTGGCCTTCGATGCGGGTGATCGGATCTATCGTAATTCTTTTGCCCATTTAAATTCTCCTGATTACTTATTGGTTGCGGCTGCAGTTGATTCGTTGTTTCCGGACAGGATCGGCAGGTAGCGCACCAGCACGATGTATCCCAGCACTTCCAGCGCGATCATGCCGATGGAGACCATGATTTCTGATACGGAAGGGAAGTAGTTCCAGCCCGGGCCGGTCTCGTAACCGACCAGATACGAATTGATGCGCAGGATGAAACCCGCCAGCATCAGCGAACAGGCCGCGACGAACAGTTTGGCCGGATGCTTGCGTGCCTGGGGCTTGGCCAGTATCACCAGCGGTGCGACGAACAGCGCGGTTTCGATCCAGAACATGAAAGCTTCGATGTTGAGCTCGAACATGCTGCTCAGCGTGCCGCGCACCGCCAGATCGCCAAAGCGCACCACCATATAAGCGACCAGCATGCCCAGCATCACCTTGGACAGCTTGCCCAGCAGGTGCATCTCCAGCGGCCGCTTGAAGCCGGCCGAAGACAGGCAAGCCTCGAAGATGACGATGGCGAAACCGATGGTGAGTGCGGTCATCAGATACAGCAGCGGCAACAACATGGTTTGCCACAGCGGGTGGATCTGGTAGCCGAATACCACCAGCAACGAACCCAGCGAAGACTGGTGCATGGATGGCAGCACGGTACCGAGTGCGATGATGAAGAACAGTGCCTTGTTGAGCTTCTTGCGGGCGTTTTCCTTGCCAAATTTTTCAAGGAAGGCGGGCGAGAATTCCAGCCACATCACGATGATGTAAGCCGAGATGCACAGCGCCACTTCAAACATCACCGAGTTGGGTTGCGCGTAACCGGGCCAGAAGATGTGCCAGAAGTTCCAGTAACGACCCAGGTCGAAGATGACGCCGACACCGGCCAGTGTGTAGCCGAACAAACTGGCCAGCAGTGCCGGGCGCACCATGGGGTGGTATTCGCCCTTGTTGAAGATGTACACCAGCAATGCCACGGAATAGCCGCCGCAGGCGAAGGCGGAACCGATCACCACGTCGTACACCACCCAGATGCCCCAAGTGTAGCCGTCGTTGATGTTGGTCACCGCGCCGAGTCCGAAGATGAAACGCACCAGCAGAATGACGCCGGCGATGGCAACCAGTGCCGCCAGAATCTTCGTCGTTGGCGTCCACAGCGGTCCGCCCAGCGGGGCGGGAGCGGGATGGTGATGGGATGCAGACATCGGGATCTCCTTATTTCTTGTCGTCGCCGGCGTCATCGTCATGTTTGACGTTGCGCTTGGCGACATAGGTCAACACACCGAGGAAGGCAATCGGTATCGCCAACGCGTTTCCATAAAGCGTGTGCTGCATGGTTTCGGAGGTGGCTGCGTAGGAGCGTTCCGGCAGTTTCGGCTGTCCCAGCTTCTCGAATGGCACAGCGGACAACTTGAGCATCTGCGTGCCGCCGAGTTCCTTCTCGCCGTAGATCTGCGGCAGATAGGCCGCCGCCTTCGCCGTATGCGGCGACTGGTCGTGCGTGGTGATGTTGCCGCGCGGGAATACCGTTTGCGCGCCGGGTTTCAGCGCCACGCGGCGTTTTGCTTCCGCGTGCAGATCTTTCACCTTGCCGTACAGCGTGGCGCCGGTCGGGCACACTTCGGCGCAGGCAGCATAGTGACCATCGCCCATGCGGTGTTTGCACAATTGGCATTTGCTGATCTGCGGTACCGGCGTGTCGTACTGGAAACGCGGCACGCCGAACGGGCAGGCTGCCACGCAATAACGACAGCCGATGCAGGCGTCCTTGTCGTAGCCGACGATGCCGGTGACCGGGTCCTTGGTCATGGCCGACACGGGGCAGGCGGATACGCACGAAGGATCGACGCAGTGCAGGCAGGACACTTTCATGAAGGCGAAGCCGTCCTTTTCAACGTCCTTGTGCTCGCAGGTGCCGTCCTGGTAGACCTTGATGACGTTGAGCGTCTTGCCGGAAATGTCGAGCGGGGTATCCCACAACTGTTCCGGCGTGGAGAATTCTGGAGGCATGTTGTTGGCGTCCTTGCAGGCCGAGACGCAGGCCTTGCAACCGATACACAGCGTGCTGTCGAACAGCAGGCCCAGCGCCTCGTCCGGCATGGTCAGGTTTTCGCGCGCTTCGGCGGGCGCACCCGCAACAAGCAAGGTGCCCCCGGCCAGCGCTCCCTTCAGGAAATCGCGCCGGCTGATGCTCATGATGGATTCCTTTCCTCATGCTTCTTGGCCGGCTCGCTTTCGTCGAGCTTGACGCTCTTGCCGAGATTCTTCGCCATCATCGCGCCCGCGCCTGCCGCGGCACCCGCAACGGCGGCAGCCAGCACGGTCGCGCCAATGGTGGCGCCGATGCCTTGTTCCTCGACGATGCGCGGGAAACCGACCGGCGGACGCATGGTTTTCACATCGGCCAGTGCGTGGATGGGTTTGGTGAAGGCGATGCCCTGTTCGGTACAGCCGATGCACGGGTGGCCCGTGCCGACCGGCCAGCTCGCGTTGCCGACATCGCCGAACAGAATGGCCGGGCAGTTGGCATAAGTCTCCGGCCCTTTGCAGCCCAGCTTGTACAGGCAGTAGCCTTTGCGGTGACCTTCGTCGCCGAACTCCATCGCGAAGCGGCCCGCATCGAAGTGCGGACGGCGTTCGCAGTTTTCGTGGATGAGGCGCGAGTAGGCGAACTTGGGACGGCCGATGCTATCCACTTCGGGCAGTTTGCCGAAGGTCAGGAAGTGCACGACGGTGGACAGGAAGTTGTACGGATTGGGAGGACAGCCGGGAATGTTGGGGATCACTTTTCCCAGCACCTCACCCGCGCTCTTGGCGCCGGTCGGGTTGGGCGGCGTGGCGGGCATGCCGCCCCAGGAAGCGCAGCTACCGATGGCAATGACCGCAGCCGCATCGGCTGCGCATTCCTTGAGCATGTCGATCGCGGTCTGGCCGCCGATCTTGCAGTAGATGCCGTTGTCCTTGGTCGGGATCGCGCCTTCCACCACCAGTATGTATTTGCCCTTGTTGGCCTTCATCGCCGACTTGCGCGCTGCCTCGGCCTGGTGGCCGGCCGCTGCAAACAGCGTTTCGTGGTAGTCGAGGGAAATGATGTCGAGGATGAGTTTTTCCAGCGTGGGGTGCTCGGCGCGCAGCAGAGATTCGGTACAGCCCGTGCATTCCTGGAAGTGCAGCCAAATCACCGAGGGCCGCTTCTTGGTTGCCACTGCCTTGACCATCGCGGCCGCCGCGTCGTTGGATAAGCCCATGGTTGCGGCCATTGCGGCACACATTTGCATGAAACTGCGGCGTGAAATCCCCAGCCGATTTTCCAGCGCTACCATGCTCTCGTCGTTTTCAAAACTGATCTCTTTCATCGCCTGCACCCCTGTTGTTGATTGCTTCGTGCGACCTTGATAACAAGATTCATGCCATTGCAGCATTTGTCATTCGAAACAAAGGTGGGGTGAAAATCGGAATTGAATATTGCGCGTATCGCGCAATTAAAGTGACCGGCCGCGCCGGGCAACTGGAAAGAAACTTTGCAGTAAATTTACTTGAGCGAGTTACTATGCGATTGTTTTACTTGATTAATTTGGTGCGGCAAAATCATCACCACGAAACTGGCAAGTTGTCAGACAGCAGCATGCATCGCGCAGGGTGCTCGCTTAAAACGCCCACCCTGCGGTGATTTCGGTATAAGTGTCGCGAGTCGCCTGCTGCAGGGTTACGCCGTCGGCAACAATTTCGGAAGTGCTGCTGCCCGTGATTGCTGCGCCGAGGTTCAATTTGTCGTTAATCTGAAAATCCGCTCCCAGCCGGGTATTCCTTTGCAACTGTTCGAGGATGGTGGTGGTCTTGCCGGTGGAGAGATCCAGGGTCAAGCTTTCCTGCGCTTTCCAAATCATCCCCAGGGTATTGGTCTTGTCCGGAAAGCTGAGCAGCGTGAAAGCGAATGCGCCAACATTTCGGGGGCGTTGCAGCCGCCTGACTGCGAAGGGTCTGTAATCGCGGTCATATTCATATTGGTCATGCGATCCAAAGATGGTGAATGACGGCGTGATGTCCTGGCTGAATCCTGCGCTTTTTCGCTTTTGCTGCAATGTCAGCAGGCTGGCCAGGCGGGTTCTGGTGATAGCCGTGGGTTCGTATTCGAAGTCACCGTATCCCAGATCGACAGTAGTTCGCAGTTCGCCCTGCCAAAGCGTGTTCAATCCAAAAGTCAGACCGCTTTCGTTACCGGTCACATCGTAGGTGCCGTCGCCGGTGACAGAATGGTGGTAGTTCGCCGAAAGCAGTTTTGTCGCATTCCAGGTCAAGCCCAGACCCGATTGCGTCGTGTCGTCCACATCGGCGGCGCGCGCCAGGAAATGATCGAGGTCGAGTATGAGAGGGAGTTTGAAAATATCCACATTGGCCTTGAATGCGTATGAGCGGTACTCGTCCGGGCCAAAGCCGTAGGTGAGCGAGGTATAGGCATCTGCGCTTGCGGCGGAGGGGAGAACGGAAAAAAGCGCTGCGATCTGCAGCGGCAGGCGGAATCGTTTGAATGCGGTCATGGCTTCCTTCGACGGTGAGTGAAATCAAAAAGGAAGCTGCTTATCGCTGCTTCCTTTGCAGGCGTTCCAGCCTTCGGTGCTTGATTCGTTCGCGTTGTTCGGGTGTCAGGTTGCGCACCTTTTCGCGAAAGTTCTCGCGCTGCTCCGGCGTCAGCTTTTGCCAGCGTTCGCGCAGCGCCTGGCGCTGTTTCGGGGGCAAATCTCGAAACTCGCGCACACGCTGTTTCACGGCTTCCTTTTCCTCCGGCGACAGGCTTTTGTAACGGGCCAGACGCTCGCGCGCCTGGGTGCGCTGCTCGGGCGTCATGCCCGCCCACTTGGTCGCCCCTTTGCTCAGGCGATCCTGCCGTTCGGGCGGCAGGCTGCTCCAGCGATCCTTCATCGAAGCCAGCACTTGCTGCTGTTGCGGATTCAGGTCGTTCCAGGCAATGCCTTCGGCTGCGGCACTTGCAGAAGCAAACCCGAAGGCAATCGCCATGAGCAGGGCGGGCGCGCAGCGGCGCAGTCCGGAAATCAGTTTATTCAGCATCTTTCACCTCCTGTGGGGGAGTAACTCTTTCATTGATCTTTTCGATATCGGCCATGGCGATCTCGAGTTCGATTTCAGCATCGTCGATTTCGCCCAGCATCTCGATCACTTCCAGCGTGACGTCGTCCGTCTCTGCTGCATGGGCGGGCGGGAGCGCAAACAACAGGGCGAGCGCGATCCAGAATTTAGCCGGCATGGTCGGGTTCCTCTTCTTCCAGCAGCGCAAAGTCCAGCCACACATAGAAATCCGGGTCGCCGACATCTTCAAGCTCGTTCTCGCTGAAGAGGACTTCCAGCATCATGTCGCTTTCTTGTAGCGCGAGCTGGGCCGTGGCATCCGGGGCGGACGGAAGCAGCAGCAGGGTCGCGGTCAATACGGCGACGGTGGCGAAAGCGGCCGCCGGCATCCAGTGGTCAAAGGTCAGCCAGCGCGACCAGAACGGCTGGTGTTCGAAGGCTTGAGCGCGCATCGCTGCAAGTCGGCTGCGCGTCGCGGCATCCAGGTTGGTGACGCCCGAGTCCAGCGCGGTTTTGGCGCGTTGCTCGAATTCCTTGTCCGAATCGTTCATCGAAATTCCTCCAACTGTTCCCGCAATTTTTGCAGCGCGCGGGCATGATGTGTTTTTACGCTGCTTTCCGAACACTGCATCACCGCCGCCGTTTGCGCGATGTCCATGCCTTCCCACACACGCAGCAAAAAGACCTGCTGTTGCCGGTAAGGAAGATCGCCCAGTTCGCGGTTCAAACGCTGCATGAACTGGTCGTTCTCCAGCCTGGCGGCAGGGTCCCAGGAAACGTCGGCAGGCGATTGTTCGAGAGCATCTTCGACTTCCTCGTCCTCGTGCCAGTTGAACCAGGTCCTGAAACGGTTGCGTACGGATTGCCGCCTGTGCCAATCGCGAATGCGGGTCTGCAAGATACTGTGGAACAGCGCATTCCACTCGTCGGCAGCGTGCTGCGCATAGTTTTGGACCAGCTTCATCATGGCGTCCTGAACCAGCTCCAGCGCATCGTCGCGGTTGCGGGTGGCGAACTGCGCGATTCGGAAGGCACGACCCTCAATGCCTGCAAGAAAATTCTGCATGCGTTGCCGGTGATCGCGGTCATGCCCCACGGGATTCGCCAATTCGCCGCACTCGCTTAGTTGGCCTTCTTGGCGGCACGACGGTCGAGACGATTGTTGACGCGCTCGCCCTTGCGATCCAGGCGGTCGTCGACACGGTCGCCTTTTCTGTCCAGACGTTGGTCGATGCGGTCGCCCTTGCGCTCCATACGCTCGGCTTGTTCTTCGTTACCGGCGGCGCGCGCCTTGTCGGCCCTGTTGTCCAAGCGGTTCTCGATGCGGTCACCCTTGTTATCCAGACGCTCCTCGATGCGGTCGCCCCGGTTGTCCAGGCGTTGTTCGATACGGTCTCCGCGCTTGTCCAACTGCTCGGGGGTGGCCGAGGGGGCGACATCCGCAAATGCCGAAGCGGATACTGCAAGGGTCAGGAAAGTGCCTGCAAGAATCAGTTTGTTGTTCATTATTAACTCCTTATCAATCGGGTTGGGGTCTCGCACTCGCGATTTGTTCGTAGTGCTTACAGTATAAAACGCAGGGTTTAACCGTTTGACGACAAGCCGGGAGAAAAATAATCAATCAGGCGGGGGAAGCGGCGAGCAACGCTGCCACGGCGGCCGTGTCGGCATGGGTGTCGGGATGGCGGCTGCCGCTGTGCAGGGCGTTTTCGGGCAAAACCACGATGTGTATCGGCGTGCCGGTTTCGCTTGTCAGGGTATAACTGGGCACGGACTCTTCGCGCCCGCCCAGCCTGACCAGCCATTCCCCGTCGTCGAATTCGAGGTTGTGCTTGAGCAGGAACAGCAAGACGGCCTTCACATCGTCGCTGTACAACATCAAATTGATGTCGGAATGCGCACCCGCTGAGCCACTCAGGACGGAGCCGGTGAGATAGGGATGAAAAGGCGCGAATTGCTGCATGGCCGCCAGCGCTTCTTCGCGCAACTGGTACAGGATGCCGGGGTGGCTGTCCTGCTGGAAGAGTTTGCGGTAGCTGTGCAGGGCTTCATCCACTTCCTGGTTGCTGGGCAGGTGTTGCGTATCGGAGGCGCCGAGTTGCCGCGCCGCCTTGCGCTTGGCGTAGGCGTGGTCGGTGATGCCGTCTTCGGCCATCAGTTTGGCGGCTTGCTGCGCGAGATTTTCGCGCATCAGGTCGCGGCGCTGTGCGTTGGGTTTGCTCATCTTCCGCTCAGAAGAGTAGGTCGTTGGTTGTGGCGGGCTTGCTTTCTTCCAGAATGATGTCCGGCTGCTCGGGAGGCGGATTCTCTTCGTAGAAGTAGTCGATGCGGTTGCCGTTGGGGTCGCGCAGGCCATTGTCGTTGATGCGCGCGGTAATGATGCCGGGCGGAACGGAATACTCGACCTGCGGCACGCCCTTCAGCATCTCACTCATGTACCCCATCCAGACTGGCAATGCGGCGCCGCCGCCGGTCTCTTTTTCGCCCAGGCTTTGCGGATTGTCGTAACCAAGCCAGGTGACGGCGACAAGGGTGGGATGAAAACCGGCGAACCACGCGTCCATCGAATCGCTGGTTGTGCCGGTTTTGCCGGCAAGATCCTGCCTGCCCAATTCCATGGCTTTCATGGCGGTGCCGTGCTTCACTACGTCCTGCATCATGTTGACCATGGTAAAGGCGTTGCGTATATCGATCACCCGTTCGGCGCCGGCACCCGCGACGATGGGCGCGGCCTGCCCTACCAATTGGCCTTGTCCGTCCTCGATGCGCTGGATGAAATACGGCATGACGCGGTAGCCGCCATTGGCAAAAACGGTATAGCCGCTCATCAATTGCATGGGTGTTACCTCGCCGGCGCCCAGAGCCATGGTGAGGAAAGGCTTGATCTTGGTTTTATCGAAACCAAACTTGGTGATGTAGTCTTGAGCGTAATCCACCCCGATCGCCTGCAAAATGCGGATGGAAACCAGGTTCTTGGAGCGCGTTAGACCTTGCCGAAAGCGCATGGGGCCCGAAAATTCGCCGTCGAAATTCTTGGGTTGCCACAACTCTTGCCCGGTCTGCGAAAGGTCGATGACCAGCGGCGCATCGTTGATGACTGCGGCCGGAGTAAAGCCCTTTTCCAGCGCGGCGGAGTAAATGAAGGGCTTGAAGCTGGAGCCGGGTTGGCGCCAGGCCTGCGTGACGTGGTTGAACTGGTTGCTGTAGAAATCGAAACCGCCCACCAGCGCATAGATTGCACCGTCGCGCGGGTTTGCCGAAACAAAAGCCGCTTCGACCTGCGGCAATTGCGTGATTTCCCAGAAATCCTTTTCGTTCTTGTAAACGCGAATCAGCGAGCCGATGCGGATGCGCTGGTTGAGTGCCAGCTTATTGCCCAGCGTTTGTTGCGCAAACTGCAAGCCCTCGCCGCGTACTTCCACCACCTGGCCGCCTTTGCAATGCACGGTGATGCCTTTGGGATTGATGGATTGCACCACTGCGGGAATCAGGTCACCATTATCCGGAACGTCTTCCAGCGCCTCGTCCAGTAACTCATCGGTGTTGATCTTTTTCAGGTCGACATAACCTTCGGGGCCGCGGTAGCCGTGGCGGTGATCGTATTCCACCACGCCCTTGCGTACGGATGCATAAGCGGCAGCCTGGTCGCGCGCGCGGATGGTGGTATAGACGCTGTAACCCTGGGTATAAGCCTCGTCCTGAAAGCGCGCATACATCTCCTGTCGCACCATTTCCGCAACGTGGTGGGCGTTGACGGCAAATTCCTGATGCTGGCTGGATTGCTTGGTATTCATGGGCTCGTTCTGCGCCTGCTCCAGTTGTTCCGGCGTGATGTAGCCCAGGTCGTGCATGCGGCGCAGAATGTACATCTGTCGAACCTTGGCGCGAGCCGGGTTCACTACCGGGTTAAAAGAGGCTGGCGCCTTGGGCAAGCCGGCCAGCATCGCCATCTCGGCAAGCGTGACTTCATTCAACGTCTTGGCGTAATACACCTGTGCTGCCGAAGCGAACCCGTATGAGCGTTGGCCGAGATAAATATGATTGACATAAAGCTGGAAAATCTCGTCCTTGGTCAGATTGTGCTCGATCTTGAAGGAGAGCAGCATTTCGTTGAACTTGCGCGACAGCGTCTTTTCCTTGGAAAGGAAGAAGTTTCGCGCAACCTGCATGGTAATCGTGCTCGCGCCTTGCCTGACTCCGCCTGAAGAAAAGTTCGAGTAAGCCGCACGCAAAACGCCGATGTAGTCCACGCCGCCGTGCTCATAAAAGCGGTCGTCTTCAGCCGCGAGAATGGCCTTTTTCATCAAATCGGGTACATCCTCAATCCTGACCAGTTCGCGGCGCTCTTCTCCGAATTCGCCAATCAGCGTGCCTTCGGCGCTGAAAATGCGCAACGGCATTTTGGGCCGATAGTCGGTCAGCGTGTCCAGCGTGGGCAATGTCGGATAAGTAAGTATGGCCGCGAAGACCAGCAGCAGAATCGGCAACAAAGGCAGAGCGAGAACGGCGAGAGCAGGGTAGAACCACCAGCGAGAAGTCATAACGAGCATGTAAGTTTGGTTAGTGGCCGATTATATCGCCTCAAGCGCGGGAATCGAACTTACGAGAAAAAACTTTACACCTGCATGAGTTATTGCTAGGATTTAAACCACTTTGTACGAAAAAGCGCTAACCAGTCTATGATCAAAGGAAATTTTGATATCCCGTTAGACTTCCTGAGTACCTCCACGCCACCCTTGATCGGGGTGGATATCAGCTCGTCCTCCGTAAAAATGGTGGAACTGAGCCAAGCTCCGAAAAAGGGCGGTTATGTGGTCGAGCGTTACTCGATTGAAATGCTTCCGGTGGATGCGGTCAGCGATGGCAACATCAACAATCTGGATGCGGTTTCGGATACGGTGAAGCGTGCGTGGAAACGCCTAGGTTCGCGCATCAGGAACGTCAGCCTTGCATTGCCCGCAGCGGCAGTCATCAGCAAGAAAATATTATTGCCCGCCGGTTTGCGCGAAGACGATCTGGAGTACCAGGTCGAGAGCGAAGCGAACCAGTACATCCCGTTTGCGCTGGAAGAAGTCAATCTCGACTTCCAGGTGATCGGTTCCGCGCCGAACAATCCGGACGAAGTCGAAGTGCTGTTGGCCGCCTCGCGCAAGGCCAACGTTGAAGACCGCGTGGCGGCCGCACAAACGGCCGGCCTGAAAGCCATCGTGGTGGATGTAGAGCCGTATGCGTCGGAAGCTGCTTTCGACATGATACGCACCCAGCTGCCGGGCGGTGCGAACGACCAATGCGTCGCGCTTGTGGACATCGGCGCCAACGTAATGAACGTGAACGTCCTGCGCAACGGGCAGTCGGTTTACATGCGCGACCAACAGGTCGGCGGCGCACAGTTGACGCAGCAGATCCAGAGCTCCTTCGGGCTGTCTGCGGAAGAAGCCGAATCGGCCAAGCGCAACGGCGGTTTGCCGGAAAATTACGAAAGCGATGTGCTGTCGCCCTTCCGCGAAAATATCGCAATGGAAGTGTCGCGTGCGTTGCAGTTTTTCTTTACCTCGACCCAGTACAACGAAGTGAGCTACGTTGTGCTCGCGGGCGGTTGTGCCGCGCTGCCCGGTCTGGATGAGTCGGTGGCGACGCGCACGCAAGTCGCCACGCTGGTGGCGAATCCGTTTGAACTGATGACCTTGTCCAGTCGTATCAAACCGCGCCAGTTGCAGATGGACGCGCCCGCGCTGATGATTGCCTGCGGATTGGCTTTGCGGAGGTTCGATCCATCATGATACGTGTGAACCTGTTACCGCACCGCGCGGAAAAAAGAAAAGCCCGCCAACTGCAGTTTATTGTACTGAGCGTGATCTCGGTGGTTCTGGGTGGGGTGCTCGTCGGCTTTGTGCATGCGGCTATCAGCACGCAGATTTCCTATCAGGAAAGGCGCAACAATTACCTCAAGCAGGAAATTGCGGTGCTCGACAAGCAAATCGAGGAAATCAAGAAATTGCGCGAACAAACCCAGTCTTTGCTGTCGCGCAAGACTGTGGTCGAGAACCTGCAAAGCACCCGTTCGGATGTGGTTCACCTGCTGGATCAGATGTTGCGTATATTGCCGGATGGAGTATATCTGAAGAGCCTCAAGCAAACCGGCTACAAGATCAACCTCGTTGGCTATGCGCAATCCAGCGCGCGGGTTTCCACCCTGATGCGTTCGATTGAAGATTCGCCGTGGCTGGATACCCCCATGTTGATTGAGGTTCATGCGACGACTGTCGCCAATACGCGCCTGAGCGAGTTCTCGCTGTACTTCAACCTGACGAAACAAATGGCACCGGAAGTTGAACCAGCAAAGCCGGGTGGGAAGGGGGCAGGTTCAAAATGAATCTTATTGAAGAGCTGAAAAACGCCGATCCTAAGACCCCGGGCAGCTGGCCGTGGCTGGTGAAGATTACGGCATTCGTTTCCTTGTTCCTCATGACGGTTGCCGGTGGGGCCGTGCTGGATTGGCAGGGCGAATGGGATAACCTGAAAGCAGTGCGGGAACAGGAAACGAAGCTGCGCGAAAGCTATTTGGCGAAGAAGCGCGAGGCGATTAATCTGGACATCATCAAGAAGCAGTTGATCGACACCCAACAGTCTTTTGGCGCGTTGCTCAAGCAGTTGCCGAGCAAATCCGAAATGGATGCGCTGCTGACCGATATCAACCAGGCCGGTCTGGGACGCGGACTGCAATTCGAGCTGTTCAAACCGGGCGCAGAGGTGGCCACCGGGGTATTTACCGAGCAGCCGATTTCTATCAAGGTGAGTGGCAATTACGATGATCTGGGAAAATTTTCCAGCGATATCTCGCAATTGCCGCGTATCGTGACATTGAACGATATCAGCATTGTGCCCGACAGCAAGACAGGCGGGCTTGCCATGGATGCAATTGCAAAAACCTATCGTTACCTGGATGAAGAAGAGTTGGCTGCACAGAAGCGCGCGGCAAAAGCTGCCGACAATAAGGCTGGGAAAAAATGAGAGCGCCCTATTCGCTATTGTTGACTGTACTGCTGCTTGCCGGATGTGGCGGCGAGGAATTTCAGGATTTGCGCGACTTCGTCAAGACAGCCGGAGAGGATATGCGCGGCAAGATCGAGCCACCTCCCGATGTCAAACCGTATGAGCCGTTTACCTATGAAAACGATACCGCTTTGCCCGATCCATTCAAAGCGCGCAAATCGGATGCCAGAAATGCAAATCGCAGCGGCCAAAACCAACCCAATTTGAATCGCCCGAAAGAAGAGCTTGAAGACTTCCCGCTGGAAAGCCTCAAGATGGTTGGGTATCTGTCCCAGAAAGGGGTGGGGCACGCGGTGATACGTTCTGCCGAAGGCAAAATCTATCGCGTCAAAGCCGGCAATTACATTGGATTGAATTTCGGGCAAGTCTCATCCGTGACTGAAAACGAAATAAAAATCAAAGAGATGGTACAAGACAGCGTGGGGGATTGGTCCGAACGCGAGAGCAATCTGCAACTGCTGATAGAGTAAGTTTAGGAGCGAATACTATGAAACAGTTCAGCAACCCGATTCGTAGCGCCATCCACTTGGTCGCGATGGTTCTTTCCTTAGGAGTGCTTGTTGCGCAGGCCCAGGAGGCGGCGGATACCGATGCTCTGAACAGCATTCAATCCCTCAGCGCAAGCAACGAGCAGGGCGGGAAAGTGGTGATCACGGTCGGCATGAAAAATGTGCCAAGCGCGCAGCCGGCCACATTCACCATCAGTACGCCGCCGCGTATCGCATTCGACTTCGCCAATACCGAAAATGGCCTAGGAAAATCTACACAGGAGTTTGGCGAAGGGGACTTGCGCAGCGCTAACATCGTTCAGGCAGGTGCCCGTACGCGACTGGTCGTTAATCTCACCGAAATGCTGAATTACGAATCGCGCGTGGAGGGGAACAACCTACTGATCACCCTGCAGCGCAAAGAAGTTGCAAACGGAATAGCGGCGACCACGCACTTTGCGGAAGCCCGACCCGGGAAAAAACAAAAGCACAGCTTGCGCGATGTGGACTTCCGTCGCGGCAACAATGGCGAAGGACGCGTGCAGATCGACTTGTCGGACACGGATATTGGCATCGATATAAAACAGCAAGGACGGTTGTTGCTGGTGGATTTTCTGCATACGTCTCTGCCGCGCAACCTGCAGCGCAAACTGGACGTGACGGATTTCGGGACGCCGGTACAGATGGTGGATTCGTTTACGCAGGGCGACAATGTGCGTCTGGCGATCGAACCCAAGGGTTTGTGGGAATACTCCGCCTACCAGACCGATAACAAGTTCATCATCGATGTAAAAACTGTGGTTGAAGACCCAAACAAGCTGGTCAAGAGTACCCAGCCGGGATATGCAGGCGAAAAGCTCACGCTGAACTTTCAGAATATATCGGCACGCGAAGCCCTGAGCGTGATAGCCGATTTCACCGGCTTGAACATCGTGATCAGCGATACGGTCACCGGCAACCTGACCTTGCGCTTGAAGGATGTGCCATGGGATCAGGCGCTGAGCATCATCCTGCAGAGCAAAGGCCTGGATATGCGCAAGAACGGCAACGTCATCCAGGTGGCGCCGAGCGAGGAAATTGCAAGCAAGGAAAAAATCGACCTTGCTGCCAAACAGGAAATCAGCGAACTGGAAGTGGTGCGTACCGAAAGTTTTCAACTCAGTTATGCCAAAGCGGCCGATGTGGCAGCTTTGCTGAAGAACAAGGATACAGCGCTGCTTTCGAAGCGGGGTTCGGCGGTGTCGGATATTCGTACCAACACGTTGTTCGTGCAGGATGCTCCCTCAAAGCTGGAGGAGGTGCGCCAATTAATCAAGCAGCTCGACGTTTCCGTACGTCAGGTGATGATTGAGGCTCGCTTTGTGGAAGCGGGCGATACTTTCAACCGCACTCTGGGCGGTCGCCTGGGCTACTCCGGCCCTGAGACCAGCGTCGCTGGGGGGGGCTTCCCCCTTTCGGTAAGCGGCAACGGGTTACAGGGGGCGCTTTCAACCACCATGACCCTGCCTACGCCTACAACGGGCTCTGTGGTGGGAGGCCTGACCATGACCTTGTTTAACGCCTTGGCCACCAAAACGCTGACGATGGAGCTGAACGCCGCAGAAACCGACGGTACGACAAAGAATATCGCCAGCCCGCGCGTAGTAACGGGCGACAAAACGGAAGCAATCATCGAGCAGGGCGTCGAAATCCCCTACTTGCAGGCAAGCAGTAGCGGCGCCACCAACGTTGCGTTCAAGAAGGCCGTGCTGGGTCTGACCGTCACGCCGCAGATCACGCCTGACGATCATGTGGGCATGAAAGTCAAAGTCAGCCAGGACACGGTGGGTGAAATCTTCTTTACCATTCCCAGTATCAACACCAAGCGGGTTGAAACCCAGGTGTTGGTTGAAAACGGCGGCACAGTCGTGATAGGCGGCGTTTATACCCAGGACAAAAACGATACGACCGATCAGATACCGTTGCTCGGGGATATACCCATCATCGGCTGGCTGTTCAAATCCAACAATATTGAAACGGCCAAAAAGGAATTGCTGGTATTCATCACCCCCAGAATTCTGAAGGAAAGCCTAGGTTCAAACTGAGAGCGGCACTGGTTCAAGCTTAAACGACAGCCCGGTTACGCCGGGCTGTTCTTTTTGGCGAAAGGCGAATGCCGAGTTTCCGATACAATCACGGGCATGGGCAATACGACACAAGACAAGTTGGCTTCGGGCAATATCATCCTGGTCGGGATGATGGGCGCTGGCAAGACCACGGTGGGGAAGTTGCTCGCCAAACAACTCGGCAAGACCTTCATCGACAGCGACGAAGAGATACAGCGGCGCACCGGCGTGACCATCCCGCATATCTTCGATGTAGAGGGTGAGGCAGGGTTCCGCACCCGGGAAAGCGGCATCATTCAGGAACTGCTCAAGCAGCACAACATCGTGCTGGCGACAGGCGGCGGCGCCATACTCAGTCCGCACAACCGGGACATGATGAGTCAGAGCGGCGTAGTGGTGTACCTGAAGAGCAATGTGCACGACCTGTGGCAACGCACCCGCCACGACCACAATCGCCCACTGCTGCAAACGGAAAATCCCCGAGCCAAACTGCAGGAACTGCATGAATTGCGCGATCCGCTATATACGGCCGTGGCGGACATGATCATTCCCACCGGCAAGCAAAGCGTGCAAATCCTGCTGGAACGGCTGCAACATCAACTGGAAGACATGAATAAAATGACAGGAAGCGACAACACGATACAGACCCTGACCGTCGGCTTGGCAGAACGCAGCTATCCCATCCATATCGGCAGCGGGCTGCTGGGCCGCGTCGAACTGCTGCTACCGCATATCCCGCGCAAGCGCGCGTTCATCGTCAGCAACACCACCGTGGCGCCGCTGTACCTGCAGCAATTGAGCGAAAGCCTGAGCGCCAACGGCGTGCAAATCCAGTCCATCATTTTGCCGGACGGTGAGCAATACAAAAGCAGCGAATCCCTGAATCTGATCTACGATGCCTTGTTGACGGCGCGCAGCGAGCGCAGCACGCCGCTCATTGCATTGGGCGGCGGGGTTATCGGCGACATCACCGGCTACGCGGCCGCAACCTACCTGCGCGGCGTCCCCTTTATCCAGATTCCGACCACCTTGCTGTCGCAGGTCGATTCCTCGGTTGGCGGCAAGACCGGCATCAACCACCCGCTGGGCAAGAACATGATAGGCGCGTTCTACCAGCCGCGCGTGGTGCTGGCCGATACCACTGTGCTCAACACCCTGCCCGACAAAGAACTGCGCGCAGGTCTTGCCGAAGTGATCAAGTACGGCCTGATACGCGACCTGCCCTTCCTCGAATGGCTTGAGGCCAACATGGACAAACTCTTGGCGCGTGACACCGTAGCATTGCAGTATGCCATCGCGCGCAGTTGCCAAAACAAGGCTGAAGTGGTGGGGAATGACGAGCGCGAAAGCGGCGAACGCGCGCTGCTCAATCTGGGCCATACCTTCGGGCACGCTGTGGAAAACGGCATGGGTTACGGCGTGTGGCTGCACGGCGAAGCGGTGGCGGCAGGAACGATCATGGCTACCGACCTTTCGCAGCGACTCGGCTGGCTAAACGCCGAAGACGTAGCTCGCGTACGCAGGCTGTTCCAGCGCAGCGGCTTGCCTGCAGTTTCCCCCAAGCTGGGCGCCGCTAAATACCTAGAACTCATGGGGCTGGATAAGAAAGTGTCCGACGGAAAAATCCGCTTCGTGCTGCTCAAATCGCTGGGAAACGCGGTCATGACAGGCGACGTGCCACAGGAAATGCTGGAGCAGACACTGGAGGCTTGCAGTGCCTGAACTGCAACTCGCCCCCTATGCGGTCAGCAACAGTGCTTACGGCAGACGGTTCAGCGAACCCGCACCGTCGGGGCGCAGCGAATTTCAGCGCGACCGCGACCGCATCATCCACTCCGGTGCGTTCCGTCGTCTGGAATACAAGACGCAGGTTTTCGTGAACCACGAAGGCGACCTCTTTCGCACCCGTCTCACCCACAGCATTGAAGTCGCACAGATCGGCCGCTCCATCGCGCGGCGCCTTGCACTGAACGAAGACCTGGTTGAAGCGATCTCGCTGGCACACGACCTGGGCCACACGCCATTCGGCCATGCAGGTCAGGAAGCACTGAATGCCTGCATGAAGGATTACGGAGGGTTCGAGCACAATCTGCAATCCCTGCGCGTGGTGGACGTACTGGAAGAGCGCTATGCGGCTTTTGACGGGCTGAATCTGTGCTTCGAAACGCGCGAAGGCATACTCAAACACTGCTCGTTGGAAGACGCGGCCCAACTGGGCGCAGTGGGGGAGCGCTTTCTGCAAAATCGCCGCCCTTCGCTCGAAGCCCAGATCGCCAACCTCGCCGACGAGATCGCCTACAACAACCACGACGTGGACGACGGCCTGCGTTCCGGCCTGATCACGCTGGAGCAGTTATCGTCAGTGCGTCTGGTCGCCCGGCACCTGGACGAAGTGCGCTCCCTCTATCCGAATCTGGCCGAGCGCCGAGTGGTGCACGAGACCGTGCGCCATATGATCGGCACCCTGGTCACCGACCTCATCGCCCAGACTGAACACAACATCCGGACGCATGCTCCGCAAAGCGTGGACGATGTACGTGCCGTGCCGCCCCTGGTGGCCTTCAGTGCGGAAATGCACGAACTCAATCGCGAACTCAAGGCCTTCCTGCGCACCCATCTATATCGGCACTACCGGGTCATGCGCATGAGCGCCAAATCGCAACGCATTATCGGCGATCTGTTCAAAGCTTTTATGGAAGACCCGCGCCTATTACCGCCACAGTTCATGCCGCAGGAAACAAACACTTCCCGTCTGGTGGCGGATTACATTGCCGGCATGACCGACCGATATGCCGTCCGCGAGCACCGCCGCTTGTTTGCGGTGGATGAAGACTAAAAAAAGCCCCGGCTATCTCTAGCCGGGGCGTCGCTTGTACAAAAACTGTTAGAACCTCAAGTGCGAATTGGGCAGTTTGCAAGGTTCAACATCGGTCCTGAGTGCACCCAGGCGGAATTGCATCTCGCCGACAGCTTCCGAACCCTGAACAAAAGTTCTTCCCTGAATTCTGTCTACAATCCAAATCGCGCTGGTTTTGGGATACGTCAAATTGAAAGTTGCCGTACCGTTGGCATCCGTCGTGACAGTAGCTGGTATGGTCCCTGCTTCAGAGTTGGCGGGTGTGATGACGCCATCTGTTGTCGATGTCCCTGCCACGGCGGTAAGCGGATGGTAGTAATAAGTTCTGGCGCCATCTTCAGTAGCATCCAGGGTCAAATTCTCGTTAACGTCCTCGTTAATGAACGTTCCGCCATCGCCGGCAACATAGACGCTGGTCGCGTCGTCCCAGACAAGACCGTCAGGATCAGCCGCGCAACCCACGCCCGTGCTCCATGCAATCGGCCACAAGCTCAAACTCACCACCGTTCCTTGCGGGGCCGGGTTGCCGTTTGCGTCCGAAACAATGACCGACATGGCCAAAATATATTGCGATGCATTTTCATTTACGCCGAGTTCGGTTGCTTGACCGAAGGCCACCGAACTCGGCGAGCCACCGATAACTATTGACGCATCGTTGCCGGAGGGTGAAAGCCCGGTATGAATCGTTGTGCCCAACACTTGAGCACGTATCTTTACGCCGCTTTGATTTGAGGAGGCCGAACCGGCGACAAATTGGGTGCTAGCCTGGCCCAGGCCGAGGCTATCAGTTTGCGCGGTGGATGTAACAACAACGCCGGTTGAGATGGTCTCGCCCCCGCCAGTCGGATTGGTGATGGAGAATCCCACGTAGGCTCCTCCGACAGGTGCTCCATTGACGTCCTTAACCGTGGCGATCAGTGTCGAAGTGCCTGCGGAACCCTTCTGCACCACGCTGGGCGAAGCTTGAATCGTAACTGTATACGGGGTAGTCGCGGTCATGGCAACCCTGAGGGTATCTTTGATCGTACCATCCGCGGAGTCGAAAACCTCGACAGAATCGACCCCGGCACTAGGAGCGGTCAAGGTGTCGGTTGCCGTTCCGCCGGGTACGACAGCCACGGTCCCAGGATTTGTACCGCTTGAGGCCCACGTACCACCCATTGTGGAGAAAAACGACACATTCGAGGTGGTCGACGTAGCGGGCACCGAGACGGTCACCGCCAAGTTGTCACCTACTTTCATTGAAGTGGCCGAATAGCTGTTTGTGGCGGCAGAAGTCTGCGCAACCGAATTTAGACTCAAACCCGTAATGCTGAAGGTGGCCGTTACTGTGGAAACGGTGATAACCGTCGATGTTGATGCACCCAGGGCAGAAGCGGTTAATACTGCTTCGCCGGCCCCGCCGGCGACGCCGGCAACGGTAACAACAAACTGCCCGTTGGAATTTGTGGTACCGGAAGCAGGGGAAAACGTAACATTGCCAGCACCAGACTTGACAATGTTAATCGCTGCTCCAGGAACGGCTATGCCAGACGAATTCAGAGCGGTAAAAGTCACCGGTGTTGTGCTTGTAGCGCTATCGGTAAGATTCGCGGTCGCCTTGTCTGTAGTAACTGTAGAGCCGACGATGAGAACAGGTATTTGACTTGAAGAGGAGCCAGACGTCGCAGAGATCGTCGCAGTGCGATTGATGCCGGATGGGCCCGCTGAAAAAGTGACTGTGGCTGTGCCGTTGGTGTCCGTGACTCCGGAAGCGACGCCCAGTTGACCTGTGCTGGCGGAGAAGCTGACTGGCTCTCCAGCCATTACGGTGTTGGCAGAATTCAGCACAGTTGCTGTGATGGTAGTCGATGATGTGCCATCGCTTCTGACGCTTAGGGGGACTGCGGTGAGTACGACAGATGCCCCGGCAGATGTGGTAGAACTGCCACTAGCCCCGCAACCAGCCAACACTGCCAAAAACGTGGCGGGTAAGACCAACATTAAAATAGACACTAATCTTGCGTAATTCGAATAGATGGTTCGCACGGAAACCCTCCAAAATATGGGGTGGCCAAATTCGCCCTATTGCGAAAATGTATGAACGACATTCTATAACCCCTAGTTTTAATTACGCAACTTATATTTGGGCCTGGTTTTGGGCAATTAATGGCCAGCTGAGCCGCCCAAAAAAGCGGGCATGTTGCCCTGCATGGCCGGAACGGGTAACATCGCCGCCCTTTCGCATAAATATTTGGAAGGCGGCCCTGTGGCCGCCCTTTTTGTCGGTTGATCGAGGTGAGGAGCAAGGTGAACAATTCTTCGTTGCCAGCGCGGCAGGGTCTTTACGATCCGCGCAATGAACATGATGCATGCGGTGTCGGTTTCGTCGCACATATTAAAGGTCAGGCAAGTCATGACCGCGTAAGCCAAGGGCTGCAAATTCTGGAGAATCTGACGCACCGCGGTGCGGTGGGTGCCGATCCCTTGGCCGGTGACGGGGCGGGTATCCTGCTGCAGGTGCCGGACGCGTTCCTGCGCAAGGTGGTGGTCAAGGACAAGGTTGCGCTGCCAGCCGCCGGAGATTACGGCGTGGGCATGTTGTTCCTGCCGCGCGATGCTAAGGCGCGTGCCGCTTGCGAAAAAATCATCGCCGACATGATCAAGGCCGAAGGCCAGATTTTGCTGGGTTGGCGCGATGTGCCGGTGGACAACACCGGTTTGGGCGTGAGCGTGAAGGCCGTGGAACCGTTAGTTCGCCAGGTATTCATCGGTCGCGGCAAGAAGACGGCCGACCAGGACGCCTTCGAGCGCAAACTGTTTGTCATCCGCAAGACAGCCGAGCACGCGATCAGCGCGCTGCCCAAAGGGCAGGGCAAGGGTTTCTACGTTCCCTCCATGTCGTCGCGCACCATTGTTTACAAGGGTATGCTGCTGGCCGACCAGGTTGGCAAGTACTTCCTCGACCTGCAGGACAAGGATCTGGTCAGCGCGTTCTCGCTGGTGCACCAGCGCTTCTCCACCAACACTTTCCCCACCTGGAATCTGGCCCACCCGTTCCGCATGATCGCGCACAACGGCGAAATCAACACGCTGCGTGGCAACGTGAACTGGATGGCGGCGCGCCATGCGGCCATGTCGTCCAAGTTCCTCGGCAAAGACCTCGAAAAACTGTGGCCGCTCATCGTCGAAGGCCAGTCCGACTCCGCCTGTTTCGACAATGCGCTGGAATTGCTGGTAGCGGGCGGTTACTCGCTGCCGCACGCCATGATGTTGCTGATCCCCGAAGCCTGGGCCGGCAATCCGCTGATGGACGAAGAGCGCCGCGCGTTCTACGAATATCACGCCGCACTGATGGAGCCGTGGGACGGCCCTGCCGCCGTGGCATTCACCGATGGCCGCATGATTGGCGCGACGCTGGACCGTAACGGCCTGCGTCCCGCGCGTTACCTGATCACCGACGACGACGTCGTGCTGATGGCGTCCGAAATGGGCGTGCTGGATTTCCCGGAACACAAGATCGTCAAGAAATGGCGTTTGCAGCCGGGCAAGATGTTCCTCATCGATATGGAAGCCGGGCGCATCGTGGACGATGCCGAACTCAAGCACCAGATCGCCACCGCCAAGCCGTACCGCAAGTGGATCGAACAGTCCCAATTCATTCTGGACAATCTGCCCGCTGTCTCCGACAAGACAACTGCGCAAGTCAGCCTGCTGGACGCGCAACAGGCTTTCGGTTACACACAGGAAGACCTCAAGTTCATCATGCTGCCGATGTCGACCGCGGGCGAAGAGCCCACCGGTTCCATGGGTGCCGACGCCGCATTGCCGGTGCTGTCGAGCAAGAGCAAGGTGCTGTACAACTACTTCAAGCAGCTGTTCGCGCAGGTGACCAATCCGCCGATCGACCCGATCCGCGAAGAAATCGTGATGTCGCTGACTTCGTTCATCGGCTCCAAGCCCAACCTGCTCGGCGTGGATGAAACCAAACCCGCGCCGCGTCTGGAAGTGCACCAGCCGGTGCTGTCGCATGAAGATGCCGCCAAGCTGCACGGCATCGACAAGCTCACCAAGGGCAAATACAAATCCACGACGCTGGACCTCACCTATCCGGTGAAGAACGGCGCGGCAGGCTGCGAAGCCGCCATCAAGGCCCTGTGCAAGGAAGCCGACAAGGCTGTGGCCGCTGGATTGAACGTGCTGATCCTGTCCGACCGCGCGCTGAATGAAAAACGCGTGGCAATCCCCGCCCTGCTGGCAACCGCCGCCGTGCACCATCACCTGGTGAAGGCCGGTTCGCGTACCAGCACCGGCCTGGTGGTCGAGACCGGCTCGGCGCGCGAAGTGCACCACTTCGCCCTGCTCGCGGGTTACGGCGCGGAAGCGGTTTATCCGTGGCTGGCATTCGACACCATCGCGGCGTTCGACCTGCCTGCAAACGCGACCGCCAAGGACGCGCAGAAACGCTTCATCAAGGCGATCAACAAAGGCCTGCTCAAGGTGATGTCCAAGATGGGCATCTCGACGTACCAGTCCTATTGCGGCTCGCAGATTTTCGAAGCCATCGGTCTCAACAGCGATTTCATCGAGAAATATTTCCCCGGCACCGCGACCCAGATTCAGGGTATCGGCCTGAAAGAAGTGGCGGAAGAAGCCGTGCGCACGCACCTCGAAGCCTTCGGCACCGACCCCGTGCTGGCGAACATGCTGGATGCGGGCGGCGAATACGCCTGGCGCACACGCGGCGAAGAGCACACCTGGACGCCGGAATCCATCGCCAAGCTGCAGCATTCCACGCGCTCGAACAATTACGCGACCTACAAGGAATACGCCAAGCTCATCAACGACCAGACCGAGCGCCAGATGACGTTGCGCGGTCTGTTCGAAGTGAAATCGGCAGGCAAGGCCATCGCGCTGGATGAAGTCGAATCGGCGAAGGAGATCGTCAAGCGTTTCGTCACCGGCGCCATGTCGCTGGGATCCATTTCCACCGAAGCGCACAGCACGCTGGCCATCGCCATGAACCGCATCGGCGGCAAGTCGAACACCGGCGAAGGCGGCGAAGATGCCAACCGTCTGAAGACATTGCATGGCGGCGAGAAGCTGTCCGAGATCATCGGCAAGAACCGCATCGAAGCCGACCAGACCATGAAGGCTGGCGACTCGCTGCGCTCGCGCATCAAGCAGGTTGCGTCCGGACGTTTCGGCGTGACCGCCGAGTACCTGTCCAGCGCCGACCAGATCCAGATCAAGATGGCGCAGGGTGCCAAGCCCGGCGAAGGCGGCCAGTTGCCCGGCAGCAAAGTGTCGGAATACATCGGCAAGCTGCGTCACTCGGTGCCCGGCGTCGGCCTGATTTCGCCACCGCCGCACCACGACATCTATTCGATCGAAGACCTCGCTCAGCTCATCCACGACCTGAAGAATTCCAACCCGTCTGCTTCCATTTCCGTGAAGCTGGTGTCGGAAGTCGGCGTGGGCACGGTAGCCGCAGGCGTATCCAAAGCCAAGGCCGACCACATCGTGATCTCCGGCTTCGACGGCGGCACCGGCGCTTCGCCGCTGTCATCGGTGAAGCATGCAGGCACACCGTGGGAACTGGGTCTGGCCGAAGCACAACAGACACTGGTACTCAACCAGTTGCGAGGCCGTATCGGCCTGCAAGTGGACGGTCAGTTGAAGACCGGTCGCGATGTGCTGATCGGCGCGCTGCTGGGCGCGGACGAATTCGGTTTCGCCACCGCACCGCTGGTGGTTGAGGGTTGCATCATGATGCGCAAGTGTCACCTCAACACCTGCCCGGTCGGCGTGGCCACACAAGACCCGACATTGCGCAAGAAATTCACCGGCCAGCCGGAACATGTCGTGAACTATTTCTTCTTCGTCGCCGAAGAAGTGCGCGAACTGATGGCGCAAATGGGCATCCGCAAGTTCGACGACCTGAT
>JAUSBC010000074.1 GCA_030652215.1 Sideroxyarcus sp. | reverse complement strand
GGCCGCCCGCGCAGCCGCCCGCATTTACGAAAAGCGTACGGCACCGACGCTGGCGCTGCTCCAGGCCGTTGACGCATTGCACCGCGCCCGGCAGATCATCCTGATTGCCCTTTCTGAAAACGATGAAGATCGTGCCGCCGCCCACCTGACCAAGCTTAAGGCGCTCGACGACAGCATGAACCAGGCTCTGCATGCTGCCGCCGTAGCCGCACCCGACCAGCAGAACGCGTTAAGCAGCCTGGAAGGCCTGATCAAAGACTACAACAAGGCGCGCGACCAGTCAGTCAAGATGATCCAGGTCGGCGATCTGCCCAGTGCGCTCGGCAACATTCAGCTCAACGCCGGGCCGAAGTTCGACAAGGTGCTTGAGGTTTTGACCGATGTCATCGAGAACCAGAGCCGGCTGGCCCGGCAGGATTATCAGGAGACCACTTCCAGCCTGTCGATCCAGACCAATACGCAGATTGCCCTTTCCGTGACGCTGCTCGTCGGCATGGCCCTGTTCATCTTTTGGGTGCTGCGTCGTGTGCTCGGCCAGCTCGAAGAAATGCGTCGGGCCATGTCCGATGTCGTCGAACACGGCGATTTCACGATCAGCGTGCCGGTACACGGGCAGGACGAGATCGGCGCCGTCGCCGAGAACTTCAATCAGCTCGTCGCCGCCTTCCGTCGCATCCTCGAAACCCTGGAACGCGAAGTCAGCAACGTCGACCAGGTGGTTCGCGAACTCAGCCAGGCCGCCACTTCTTCCGCAGCCAGCGCCATGGCCACCAGCGATTCTTCTGCCGGCATGGCGGCAGCTGTCGAGCAGATGTCGGCCGGCCTCGACCAGATGCGTAACAACGCCGACACCGCGATCACCGTAGTGGAACGGGCCAACACTGACTCCAAAGCCGGCGGCGACGTTATCCACGAAGCGGTACGCGATCTTGAGCACATTTCAAGCGAAGTCCGCGAGGTTGCCAAAAAAATCGTCGACCTCGGCGAACAGGCCCAGCAGATTAACAGCGTCGTTGCCCTGATCCGCGATGTTGCCGACCAGACCAACCTGCTCGCCCTCAACGCAGCCATCGAGGCGGCACGCGCCGGTGAACAGGGACGCGGATTCGCCGTCGTCGCCGACGAAGTTCGCAAGCTGGCCGAGCGCACTGCGTTGGCAACGACGGACATTGCCGGCATCATCGAACGCATCCAGCAAAGTGCCCAGGCCGCTTCTGACACCATGAAGGAGGCCCTCGGCGATGCCGATGCCGGCACTACGCTCGGCACCCAGGCGGCTCAGGCCATCGACAACATCCGTCAGGCCGCCGTGGAGGCGGCGACCGTGGTCCGCGACATCGCCAGCGGCATCGCGGAACAATCACAGGCCGGGCAGCAACTTGCCGGCAATGTCGAGCAGGTCGCCCAAGCTGCCGACAGCAACAGCGGCGTCGTCGCCCGGACCGCCGAGGCCGCCCGCAGCCTGGAAAAGCTGGCCACGTCCATTCGCGGAGAGATTGGGCGCTTCCGGCTGAAATGAGCATCTGGCGGTTCAACGGGATTTGCTGCTTGAAACGCATACAAGCCGATTTGTGAAGCGGGATGCAGCGACAGAGCCGGTAAGACCGATCACCCAGCGTGTGAAATGCACCGCGCTCAAGCGCTCCGAGACGTATTCGGTGCGTGCCGTCGAATTGATTTCCTGACCGGTTTTCGCGCCAATGATCGTTGGCATGACGCATGTGAAAGCAGGTCATCGTCAGACACACTGAAAGGCAAAAAGCCCAACTGCATCAGGCAGGCCACTCGATCAGGATGGGGTTGACCTATGACAGAGTCTGGCATGGTTTGCGTGGAATCGGATTGACGGGTGATTCACTATGCGCATGCCGAAGTATTGTTTGACTTGTGTGGTTGCATTTCCTATCCTGCCAAGTACTTGCCTAACTTCCTATCCTTTTCATCGTCGGCACGGGCAAGGTCGCCGACAAGTTCATCATCATCTTCCAGATCGACCGCGTCTTCTCCGTTGACGAAATGGCCATCCTCGCCAACGCCGCCGAAGCTGGTCTGGAGTTATCCGCCGCCAAGCGTACAGATAGTTGGGGCTTGGGGGGCGGGCGGCGATCAATCGTCGCTCGAAGATCGACACGGCCGCTTGTCGGCATCTGCGGCCATTATGAAAAGGGAGTTTCGTCATGCTGTCAAAGCTCAAGGTCAGAACACAACTGCTGGTGCTGATTGGAGCCAGCTTCATCCTCTTCTTTACCGCCATTGCGATTGCCGTCTTCGCCCTGCAGGACAATTCGGCACGTTTCACCACCTTCATCGCCCGCGATGCCGCACGTCTCGCTGCCTTCAACGAGATGTATGCGCAAGGCCTCCAGAGCGGTCAGGCCTTGCGCAACATCATGCTCGATCCGGCCAACCGCAAGGCACACGACAATTTAAAGATGGCGCTGGCCGATTTTGACACCGCCCAAACGAAGGCCGGATCGCTTTCCGCCGACCGTCCCGAACTTGTCCGCTTGATTGCACAAATAAGCAAACTTGTGCAACAACAGCAGGAAGCGCGCACAGCGGTGCTAGCCGAAATTGCCGCCGGGCGCTTCGAGGCTGCGAAAACCCAACTCAACCAGGGTGAAACTCCGGCCTGGCGGGCACTCAAGAAAGAACTGCTGGATGGCATTGCCCAACTGGCGAAAGAAGCAGACGCCACGGAGAACTTGATCGGAGAGGAAAGCCACCGTAAGCAACAGCAAATCATCATCGTCGCCGGCATCGCCATCCTGACGATGCTGACGATTTCCTTCCTGATTGCGCGCAACCTGCTGCGCCAACTCGGTGGCGAGCCGGCTTATGCCGTTGATGTCATGCAGCGTCTGGCGGCAGGCGACCTGTCCGACGACGCCATCGTCGTGGCAGAAAAGGATGAGACCAGCCTCCTCTTCGCCATTCGCAAGACACGGGAAAGTCTTGCCCATACAATTGCCGAGGTACGCACTACCGCCGACATACTGGTGAATGCTGCCAGCCAGGTCTCGGCCACAGCGCAGTCATTGTCGCAATCGTCGTCCGAGCAGGCGGCCTCTGTCGAGGAAACCACCGCCTCCATCGAGCAGATGACGGCCTCGATCACCCAGAATACCGAGAACGCCAAGGTCACCGACAGCATGGCGACCCAGTCGTCGGTCGAAGCAAAGAACGGCGGCATCGCCGTCAGGGAGACGGTCGATGCCATGAAGCAGATCGCCGGCAAGATCGGCATTGTCGACGACATCGCCTACCAGACAAACCTCTTGGCACTAAACGCCGCCATCGAGGCTGCCCGCGCCGGCGAGCACGGCAAGGGTTTCGCGGTGGTCGCCGCCGAGGTGCGAAAGCTCGCCGAGCGTTCGCAAGTCGCGGCGCAGGAAATCGGCCAACTCGCCGGCTCCAGCGTCATGATGGCCGAGAAGGCCGGCAAGCTGCTCGACGAAATGCTGCCGGCGATCAAGAAGACTTCCGAACTGGTGCAGGAAATCGCCGCCGCCTCGCAGGAGCAGTCGGCCGGTGTCGGCCAGATCAACGGTGCCATGGGCCAGCTCAACCAGACGACCCAGCAGAATGCCTCGGCCTCCGAGGAGCTCGCCGCCACCGCCGAAGAAATGGGTGGACAGACCGAGCAATTGCAATCCTTGATGGGCTTCTTCAAACTGGCCGACGGCGGTCACCGTGCGCCAACGGCCGAAAGGCAGGTTTAAAGCCGACACTGTCGGATTGTCGCCGCGTAACCCGACAGTGTGAGACAGGGGGGGCGGCAACGTCGGCTTGCTGGGTAATCGCTGACTTCTGATATGCTTGAGCCTAAAAATGACGAACAAATTTTAGGGAAACACGCATGAAGAAGATACTCCTCATCAACCCCGCATCGCAGGAAAGCCTGCATTCCAACATCAAGGTACTGGCGCTGCCGCCGCTGAATCTGGCCATCATCGCGCGCTACACGCCCGAACATTACGATGTAGAGATCGTCGACGAGGCGATGGAGACGCTGGATTTCGATGCGCAGGTGGATCTGGTCGGGATCACCTGCATGACACCGTTGGCGCCGCGTGCCTATGAAATTGCAGACCGCTTCCGCGCGCGCGGCATTCCGGTGGTGATGGGCGGTATACATGTCTCGTACATGACGGACGAGGCGTTGCGTTATGCCGATGCGGTCGTGGTTGGCGAGGGCGAGAACATCTGGCCGAAGCTGCTGGAAGATTTCGAGCGCGGCCGGATGCAGAAGGTGTACCGCATGACCGAGCCGCCCGAGATCGAGAACCTGCTGGCACCGCGCCGCGATCTGCTGAAAGGGAAATACTTCGTCGAGACCGTGCAGACCGGCCGCGGCTGCCCGATTAATTGCAACTTTTGCTCGGTCACGGCATTCAACGGATCGCGCTACCGTGTGCGCAATATCGACAGCGTGATCGACGAGATCAACTCCATCAAGTCCAAGCGCATCTTCATCGTGGACGACAATATCGTCGGCCAGGGCCCGCGATACATCCGGCGCGCAAAAGACTTCTTCGACCGTCTGGCGGACTGCAAAAAGGAGTGGGGCGGACAGACCTGCCTCAGCATTGTCGAGCACGATGACGTGCTGAAGGCCGCGCAGCGCAGCGGCTGCAAGGGCATGCTGATCGGATTTGAATCGCTGGATGCGGCCACCATCGATTCCATGCACAAATCGGTCAACCTGCGCCCGAATACGCGCAACTTCAGCGACGCTATCAAGAAGATACACGACCACGGCATGGCCATCGTCGGCTGCTTCATTTTTGGCACCGAAGGTCAAAGCGTAGATGCGTTCCGGCGCACCATCGATTTTGTGCTGGAAAACGGGATCGACGCGGTGCAAATGACGTTGGAGACTCCGCTGCCCGGAACCGCGTTCTACAAGCAGATGGTCGAGGAGAACCGGCTGCTGCTGACCGACTATCCGAACGACTGGAAGCATTACACGATCTTCGAGCCGACGTTCCAGATGAACGGCATGTCTGCGCGCGAGGCGTATGAAGGCCTGCTGGAGGCTTATGCCGAAGTTTCGTCGTTCCGCTCGTCGTTCGTGCGCGGTGTAAAAACCTTCCGCAACACGCGCAGCCTGTTCAGTACCGGCATCTCGTTCTCCTGGAACTATCAGGCTTACAAGACCATACGCAATACCAAGACGCCGCTGGTGGAAAGGGAGATGGCTTCGATCATTCGGTGATTTCGATGAAGTTAAGCCCGAATATCCCATGAACAAGCCTACCTTGCCGGAGATTGGCCGTTTTTGCTTGTGCTAAAATCGCGCCCGCGCAGCGTACATTTACCTGATTAACGACGGTCCTTTAAACTTGCAACCCTTAGTCATCACTCACTACACGCTTTCGAACAGTCTGGGTCTGGGTTCGGCGGCAACCATGGAAGCATTGCGGACGCGCCGCTCGGGATTGATCCCCTGCGCGTTCGAGGATGTCGATCTGGAGACGTACATCGCGAAGATCGAGGCGCTGGATGCCATCCGCGTACGTTCCGATTTGTCCGCTTACGATTGCCGTAACAACCGCCTCGCCCAGTTGTGCCTGGAGCAGGACGGCTTCGAAGACGCGGTTGCTGCCGCAAAGACCAAGTACGGCGCCAAGCGCATCGGCGTGTTCCTGGGCACCAGCACCTCGGGGATATTGCAGACCGAACTGGCGTATCGCCACCTCGATGCCCAGACCGGTGCGTTGCCGCCCGATTTTCAATACGCCGAAACCCAGAATTCAAATTCCCTCGCGGGCTTTGTGTCGCATTATCTGGGGCTCACCGGCCCTGCCTTTGTGGTGTCGTCCGCCTGCTCGTCGAGCGCCAAAGTATTCGCGAATGCGGTACGCATGATGGCGGCAGGCGTGTGCGATGCGGCCGTGGTCGGCGGTGTCGACAGCCTGTGCCTGAGTACCCTGTACGGTTTCAATTCCCTGGGCCTGGTATCGCGCTTTCCTTGCCGACCCTACGATGCGGAACGCGACGGCATTTCCGTCGGGGAAGGCGCGGGATTCGTGTTGCTCGAACGCGCCACGGCCGCGAACTCCGCAAACGCCATGCTGCTGTTGGGCGTCGGCGAAAGTTCAGATGCGCACCATATGTCCACACCGCACCCGGAAGGCCTGGGCGCCATCATGGCGATGCAGCGCGCTTTGGACTCAGCCGGTTTGCAGGCAAGCGACATCGACTATATCAATCTGCACGGCACCGCGACCAAGTCCAACGATGCCAGCGAAGGCAAGGCCGTCGCGGACGTGTTCGGCACCCGGGTTGCGTGCAGTTCCACCAAGGGCTGGACCGGACATTTGCTGGGTGCGGCCGGAATTACGGAAGCGATCATCGCCCTGCAGGCGGTGGAGCACGGATTTGTGCCCGGCAGCGTGAACACGCGCCAGCTCGATCCGGGTATCGCTATCGATTACAGGATCGAAAACGGTTCCGGGCAAATCAATCGCGTGCTGAGCAACTCATTCGGATTCGGCGGTAGCAATTGCAGCCTCGTGCTGGGGAGGCAAGCATGATGCGTGTCTACGTTGAAGGAATCGGCCTGCTCGGCCCCGGTCTGGATGGCTGGTTAACCGGACGTGCCGTACTCGCCGGAGAAGCGGCTTATGTGGCAGCGCCGACGAACCTGCGCGCCAGCGACATGCTGCCTGCCGCGGAACGCCGCCGCGCCGGCGTGCCGATCAAACTGGCGCTGGCGGTGGGACAAGAAGCGTTCCTGCATGCCGCACGCGAAACCAAATCGGCGTCGACGGTATTCACCTCGTCCGGCGGCGATAACGACAACGTGCACGCCATCAACAACATCCTGGCAACAGCGCCGCGCGAGGTATCGCCGACGCGCTTCCACAATTCGGTGCACAACGCGGCGGCAGGATACTGGTGCATCGCGGCCGGTTCGCATGAACCATCTACCAGTTTGTGCGCGTACGACGCGAGTTTCCCGGCCGGACTGCTTGAGTCGGCCACGCAAGTGACCGTAGACGACGCGGTGGTGGTGCTGATCGCGTACGACCACCCCTATCCCGAACCATTGAATGCGGTGCGCCCCATCTCTGCCGCATTCGGCACGGCGTTGATCCTGACGCCGCGCCAAACCGAAAAATCCCTCGCGAGCATCGAAGTGGAATTCGTGTCCGGAAATGCACAGGAAACCACGATGCAGGATGCGGGACTGGAGGCGTTGCGCTGCGGCGTTCCCGCCGCGCGCGCGCTTCCGTTGCTGGCGGCATTGGCCGGCGGCAAAGAGGCGCAGCTCAGCATCGCTTACTTCTCCGACAATCATCTCTCCGTGCGTGTAAAGCCATGCTAGCCGACAAGGCCGAGATCGCCAAAGTCATTCCGCACACGGGCAGCATGTGCCTGCTCGACGGCGTGCTGGAATGCGACGCGCAGCGCATCCGCTGTATCAGCAGTACTCACCGTGATGCCGACAACCCGATGCGTTCCGGCGATGAATTGCTGGCGTTGTGCGGGATCGAATACGCGGCGCAGGCCATGGCCGTGCACGGCGCATGGGACGCCAAGTTCGACAGCAAGCCGCGCGCGGGTTACCTGGCAGCGTTGCGCGACGTCACTTGCCACACAATGCGTCTGGACGATTTGGACGACGATCTCATTATCGATGCGGAGAAGGTGATGGGAGACGACGCGCGCGTCATCTACCAGTTCAACATCCATGCCGGTGCAAACAAGATCATGAGCGGACGCGCCACGGTGGTGCTGGACGCGGACAAGGCGGGCCTATGAAACGAGCCTTGGTAACTGGTGGCAGTGGCGGCATCGGTTCGCAGATATGCAGAAAGCTCGCAACTGCGGGCTATCATGTTTATGTACATGCCAACAGCTCATTGCAAGCTGCCGAAGATATAGTTGCCGAAATTAAAGAAGCTGGTGGCAGCGCGCAAGCCATCGCCTTCGATGTGGCCAATGCCGAACAGACGCTGAGCGCGTTGCAAACTGTGCTCGCCGAAGGTGCGATCCAGGTGCTGGTGAATAACGCGGGTATTCACGACGACGCCGTAATGCCGGGTATGAACGCGCAGCAATGGCACAAGGTGATCGATGTCTCGCTCAACGGATTTTTCAACGTGACGCAGCCGCTGCTCCTGCCCATGATAGGCAAGCGCTGGGGGCGCATTATCAATATTTCCTCGGTGGCGGCCATTGCGGGCAATCGCGGCCAGACCAACTATGCTGCAGCCAAGGCCGGATTGCACGGCGCCACCAAATCGCTGGCGCTGGAAGTCGCCAGCCGCGGCATCACGGTCAACGCCATCGCACCCGGCATTATCGAATCGGCCATGACCGAGAACGTGTTCGACAAGGACACCATCAAACGCCTGGTCCCGGTCGGCCGTGCCGGCAAGCCCGAAGAAGTGGCCGACTTGGTGGCGTTCATCGCTTCCGACAAGGCAGCGTACATCTCCGGCCAAGTCATCTCCATCAACGGCGCGATGATTTAGAGTTAGTGCGGCTGTTGAGGTAAAATGCGCCCGATTAAATCAATATCAGGGAGCATCATGGCAGCAAGCGCACAGGAAAAAGAGTTGGCACAACTCATTGTTACTTCACTGAATCTTGAAGTTTCGGCAGACGAAATCGATCCGGAGGCAGCGCTTTACGGCGAAGGTCTGGGGCTGGATTCCATCGACATCCTCGAGTTGTCGCTGGCGATCTCCAAGACCTATGGCGTACAACTCAAATCGGACGATGCGGACAACAACAAGATTTTCAGCTCGTTGCGCAATCTGAACGCGCATATCCAGCAACACCGCGCCTGATGAACATGCGCCTGCCATCCGGCGGGCGATCCTGACCCCATGAACGTAAACGACGACGCATTCCGTGACGAACTCAAGGCGCTCATTCTTGCCGCAGTAGACAAGGAAGAGCCTGCGGGCGGCTTGCGCGACGACGAGCCCTGGTTCGGTGACGAATCCAGACTGGATCTGGATTCGCTCGACGCGCTGCAGATTTCGATGGCGATCCAGAAAAAATACGGCGTGCGCATGCCGGACAGCAAAGATACCCGCCGCGCGCTGGTCTCGCTGCTGGCGATGGCCGAGCACCTGCACAAGCACCGGCCGGTATGAAGCCGGTGTACCTCTCCGGGCGCGGCTTGGCCTGTGCGCTGGGGCAAGATGTCGGTACAGCGCTCGATGTACTGCGCCGCGATGGCGTTCCCCCGTCTCACATTTCCCTGCCCGGCATGCTGGGCGGCAACTTTCCCTACTACGCAATCCATAGCCAGCAGAGCGACTGGAACGAACGCGCACGCGAACTGGTGCAGCGGGTTGCAGCCGAGGCGGGCGCACAACAGGCAAGCTCCGGCGCCTTGTTCATCGCCACCTCTTCGTTCGACATCGGTGCCGTGGAGCAGGGCGCGGCGAAGGCCGATTACCGCGCATTTGCCGAGAAGATCGCCTCATGGCTGGACTGGTCGGGGCCGGTATATGTGATCAGTACCGCCTGCACCTCCAGCCTGAATGCATTGATCGCGGCTCAGGCATTGCTCGACGCGGGCGAAGTCACGGAAGCACTCGTGCTGGGTGTGGAACTCGACAATCGCCTGACGCTGGGCGGTTTCGCGGCGCTGCAATTGCTGTCGACGGGCAACAGCAAACCCTTCGGCGCGACGCGCGACGGCCTGGTGCTGGGCGAGGCGGTTGCCGCCCTGCGGCTATCCGCTCGCCCTGCGGCGGGATGGACGATGTTGGGCGGAGCAAATGTGGTGGACGGTAGCCAACCAACCGGCGCTTCGGCTTCGGCGGTGGTAAGCATGTACCAACGTGCGTTGGAGGCGAGCGGTCTGGCGGCAGAAGCGATTGACCTGATCAAGGTCCAGGCTGCCGGCAGCCCCGGCAACGACGCGGTCGAAGCGCAGGGCTTGCGCGAAGCATTTCAGGTCGTGCCGGCGCTGGTCTCGCTCAAGGCTGCAATCGGCCACACCATGGGTGCTTCCGGCGCAGCGGAGATCGTTTTGCTTACCGCCTGTCTGGAGCAGGACGTGTGGCCGAAATATACGGATGAAACCGATGCCGCGCTGGGTGTGGCACTTGCCGCTGCAGCGCCGGGCAAGGCGCGCCGCGTACTGGCGACCATCCTGGGTTTTGGCGGCAGCCATGCCAGCGTGGTACTGGAGCGCACATGAAGACCTTTGCCGTCACCGGCCGTTGCATTGCCGCCCCGCCGCCTGACGACTGGCGCGAAAGTTTGACGCAGATGCTGGGTGCCAAGCCGCGCCGCATCGGTACTTGGGCGGAACTGGGGCTGTACGGTGCGCTGCGGTGCATGGCGGATGCCGGCGAAAAGACGTTGCCGCCGGATGCGCAGATCTGGCTGGGCAGCCGCCGCGGAACCTACGCGGCGACCGACACCGTGCTCGATCAGCTGCGCGAGGATCTACCCATGCCGCTGGCATTCCTGCAAACCCAACCCAGCCAGCTGCTGGCCATGTTGGCGGCGAAAATGGACTGGAAAGGCCACGCCTGTTTCGTGGCGGGGACCGACCCCGGTGCGTTGTTGCGTCTGGCTGCAGCCCAAGCGGGCAATGGCGGGATATTGCTGGGCTGGCTGGACGAGATGGCCGGCGGCGAAACCAACTGGCTGAGGCTGAGACCAAGTGCGGAAGCGGGGGCAAGCTTTGTTGCGGCAGCGCCTGACATGCTGTTTTCCCCGCAGATCAGCCATGTGCGCCTGGATAAACTGGAGCTGAAAGCAAGGCTTCTCGCCTAGGCTTGCCTTGGAGCAAGCTGGGGCGGGATGGTAGAATTCCTTACGTAATTTCACATAGTCAACTCGTTGCGTGGCTGCATTGAACAAAACAGAAGCATCGACCTCCCTCCCGACCAAACGCGTTCTAGTATTGAACTATTCGCAGACCGGGCAGTTGACCGAGATCACCCGCCGCATCCTTGCTCCGCTGGAACAAGATGGCCGCATTGCGGTGCACGTCGAGACTTTGCGCCCGGAGAGGCCGTTTCCGTTTCCGTGGAGTTTCTTCAGGTTCCTGGATGCGTTTCCAGAATCCGCGCACATGATTCCGCCGCCGCTGCAGCCGCTGACGCTGACGGGTGATGAGCAATTCGATCTGGTGATCCTGCCGTATCAGGTGTGGTTCCTCGCACCTTCGCAGCCGGTCACCGCATTCCTGAAACATCCTGTCGCAAAAAAACTGCTGGCGGGCAAGCCGGTGGTGACCGTCATTGCGTGCCGCAACATGTGGATGCTGGCGCAGGAAAAGATGAAGGGGCTGCTACAAGGCTGCGGAGCCCGTTTGCTGGATAACGTGGCGCTGGTGGACCCGGGCCCGACCATGGCGACGCTGTTCACCACGCCGTTGTGGCTGTGGAGCGGCAAACGCGATTTTTTCAAGGCATTGCCGCGCGCCGGCGTGGACGAGAAAAGCGTGCAGGAATCGCGCCGCTTCGGCTTGGCTCTGCGCGATGCCTTGCTCAGGGATGAAGAGCGCGGCAGCGCGCCGCTGCTGTCCGGCCTCAGGGCGGCGGATTCCAACCCCAGCCTGTTGTTCAGCGAAAAAGCCGCGACGCGCAGTTTTTTTGTGTGGGGCAAGCTGTTGCGCCTGGCGGGCGAACCGGGCAATTTGAGCCGCTACCCGTTGCTGATTTTGTATGTGATTTTTTTGATTACCCTGATTTTGACGGTAGTGCCGTTGAGCTTGATCATCCAGTTGGTGTTGCGTCCGTTTCTGCGACGCCGCTTTGCTGCGCTGAAACAACAGTTCGACATGCCGTCCGGTTCAAGTGCGGAGAGGATGTACCAGTATGAGCAATGATGTATTCGTGACCAGAACGGCGTCCTTTTTGCCGCTCGAACCGGTAGGCAACGACGATATCGAAACGGTGCTGGGCATGGTCGGCGGACGTCCGTCCAAGGCGCGCCGTATCGTGCTGCGCAGCAACGGCATTCGCAACCGTTACTACGCGTTGGACCGCACCACGGGCGAACCGGTCATGAGCAATGCGCAGATGGCGGCGCACGCGGTACGCGGCCTCGGCGAACTGAACGATGTGGGCAGCCTCGCGGCAGCCACCTCGCATCCCGACCAGCTCTTGCCCGGCCACGGCGTGATGGTGCACGGCGAATTGGGCTGGCCGCGTCTGGAAGTGGTGTCGCTGTCCGGCGTGTGCGTGGCCGGTGCTGCTGCGTTCAAACACGCGTGGCTGTCGGTGCGCGCGGGCGACACGGCGCGTGCCGTGGCGGTTGCATCCGAAATGCCTTCGCCCATGCTGCGCGGGCGCAATTACGATGCCGAATCCGAACACCGGGTCAACGAACTGGAAGAAAGCCCGGAGATCGCTTTCGAAAAAGATTTCCTGCGCTGGATGCTGTCCGACGGCGCCGGCGCCGTGCTATTGGAAAACAAACCCAGTGGTCCGCTGAGCCTGAAAGTGGAGTGGGTGGAGCTGTCCTCCGCCGCGCACGAATTGCCCGCCTGCATGTATGCGGGCGCGGAAAAAAATGCCGACCAGTCGCTCACCGGCTGGCAGTGTTTCACGCAGGAAGAGTGGGCGAACAAATCCATCTTCGTGGTGAAGCAGGACGTGCGCCTGCTGAACGAGAACGTCATCCGCGCCACGCTCACCGAGCCTTTGCGTGCACTGGTGAAGAAGCACGGCCTCGACAAACAGCATATCGACTGGTTCCTGCCGCACTACTCCTCCAAATATTTCGCCGAGCCGGTGGCCGCGGGCGTGGCCGAAGCGGGCCTCAACATCCCGCGCGAAAACTGGTTCACCAACCTCACCGAAAAAGGCAACACCGGTTCCGCCTCTCCCTACATCATGCTGGACGAATTGTTCCGCTCCGGGCGCATCAAGAAAGGCCACAAACTGCTGATGTACATCCCCGAAAGCGGGCGCTTCTCCAGCGGTTTCATTTTCATGGAAGCCGTCTGATGGATGTGAACGACGTCCCGCAGGAAGGCAACTGCACCATGGGCGGCTATCGCCGCGCGATGTACGCGCGCGACAACGACGGCCGCATCGTGATCGTGCCGTCGCTGGGCGGCGAAGTCGACGAGACCGTCACGCTGCAGGCGCTGGAGCGCATCCGCGAGCAAACCGAAGAAGCCAGAGCGCGCGTGCTGGCGGGCGAGTCCTCGCCGCTGGAATACTGGATGTACGCGCAGCGCCTGGACCTGCCGCAACTGTCGCAAGTCGCCGGCCTGTGGCAATGGCGCATTCGCCGCCACTTCCGTCCGAAAGTATTCGCCAAGCTGTCGCCCAAGATGCTGCAGAACTATGCCTGGGTGATGGGTATCACGGTCGATCAACTCAAGAAACTTCCATGAACATCGTCAACGAAAAATTCCAGCACCGCCACGCGGCGCACTGCGAGAGCGGTGTTGCGTCTTCCATGCTGACTTATCACGGCGCCCCCATCAGCGAGGCAATGGCGTTCGGCCTGTCGTCGGCCATGGCATTCGCCTATCTGCCGTTCGTGAAGTTCGCCGGTTTCCCGCTGATCGCCTACCGCATGCCACCCAAGCACATCCTCAAGGGTATGGTGAAACCGTTCAAGATGCGTTTCCACTTCGAGACCTTCCGCAAGCCGGAGCAAGGAATGCAGAAGCTGGATGAATTGCTGGCGCAGGGCAAGATTGTCGGCATCCAGACTTCGGCGTTCTGGCTGCCGTATTTCCCGGCGGACATGCGCTTCCACTTCAACGCACACAACCTGATCGTGTACGGCAAGGAAGGCGACGAATACCTGATCAGCGATCCCGTGGGCGAAATGCCGGTGCGCTGTGCCAGCGATGCCCTGCAACGCGCACGCTTTGCCACAGGATTGATGGCGCCCAAGGGCCTGCTGTATTACCCCGAATCCATCGGCCAGACCACGGTCTCGGACGAGTCCGTGCGCGGCGCGATCAAAAAGACCATACGCACCATGCTCGGCCCCGTTCCCATCATCGGTGTGCGCGGCATCCGCATGCTCGCCAACAAGGTGGCGAAACTGGACCCAGCCGACAAACTCAGCCTCAACTACGCCGGCCACATCGTGCGCATGCAGGAAGAGATCGGCACGGGCGGTGGCGGATTCCGTTTTCTGTATGCCGCCTTCCTGCAGGAAGCGGCGCAGATCACGGGCATTACCGAACTGACCGCGCTGTCGGAACGCATGAACGAAATCGGCGACGGTTGGCGCGAATTCGCGCTTAAGGCTGCACGCATGATCAAAGGCCGCGAGACGTTCGAGCCGAAGAAACTGGCCGAGATGTTGCATGGTCAGGCGGAGCGGGAGAAGGAACTCTTTCAGGCGTTGAAGCGGGCGATTGCCTGATTGTTCAATCCTCCGTTCGAGGAGCTATATCCTGTCGTTCGCCCTGACCCTTCGACTATGCTCAGGACTAAAGGCATGTCGAAGGGTCGCCGCGAAGCGGCGTGCTGCATGTTCAGATTTAATCAAACCCAACACCGTCGGGGGTAGCCCGACAGCTAGTCACTTTTTCTTGCTTCGCCAAAGAAAAAGTAACCAAAAAGAAGGCGACCCCAGCGCGCCGCCCCTTCGGGGTTCCCTCGACATTTCACCAACAAGCGGGGCTGCGCAACTCGCCCTAGCAGGGCACACAAAACGTGCCCTGCCGCGGAGCTCAAACAGTGCTCGCCTAAATCCCCGATTGTCGGCGAAATATCGAGGCGGCGCACAGGGGAGGGAAAGGCAAAACCTAAAAACACTGCGTGGGCACTTCGTGCCCACCCTACCAAGCCGCCACGTCTATAATCAGCTCTCTATATTGGAGGCGGGTATGAGTGCAGTTATATATTCATTGATTGGTATCGTTGCAGGTGGATCGCTTCAGTACTTCTTTACGCGTCACCTCGACAGCCAGAAGTACCATCGAGAACTGAGGACAAAGTCTTACACTGACTACTTGAAGAGCGTCAGCGATCAAGCAAATCTAGGAGTTCAGCCTAAATCACCGGAATTGCGTGAAATGTTTGCCAAAACAGCCGATGCAAAAGCTCGTATCTGTTTGTATGGATCATCTGCTGCAATTGGAGCCTTCGCGGAATTCGAGAGACTTGGTGCCACCATGAACACTGCAGAACAGCGTGCCGCATTCACACGCATGGTGGCCGTCATGCGTAGTGACTCTGGAAGTAAGCATGATGTTGCACTCATGGATATAGAAGCCGTGCTTATTGGGGTGAGACGTTAGCCAAGTAGCGAGGGCACGAAGTGCCCACGCTGTGGTTTTAGGTTTTGACTTTCTTTCCCCTGTGCGCCGCCGAGTAGCGCAGGCTGGTCAGGAGGTTTCGGCGAGGACTGTCTGAGCGCGTAGCGCGAGTTCCGCAGCCGCCTGACCAGTCGAGCAACGCAGGGGACCCCGAAGGGGCGGCGCGCTGGGGTCGCCTTCTTTTTGGTTACTTTTTCTTTGGCGAAGCAAGAAAAAGTGACTAGCTGTCGGGCTACCCCCGACGGTTTTGTTGTTGAGAACCATGTTGGGCACGGCTTCGCCTTTGCCCAACCTACTTGCCTGAAGTTGTCATAACCGTCATCAACAATTTACGGGGTGCGCGATGAAAGAGCTCAAACACGAAGCGGCATTGTTCAAAGAAGCATTGGCTGCAGGCGTCAAGTACGCGGAAGGTCGCGGCGTGGTCAAGTTTGAAGCCACCGATTCGGCCAGCGAGAAACTCCTGTATATCTATCGCTTGCTGGTGCACGACAAAGTCATCCAGCCCTTGCCGGAAGACCAGGTTGCCGAAAAGACCCTGCGCCACAAACTGGCCATCTGGTATTCGAAACAATTGCCCAAGGATCATCCGCTGTTGAATTGAGGCGGAAATCACATTCAAGGAGCAACATATGCTGGTGACTTTCAGAACCGACGTTTATGCCGACATCACCATGTTCGGCGATGTCGCGCTTCGCATGCTGAAAATGATGGGACATAGCGCAACGGTGCCCGGTGCCATTCGGGCAGAAGATGTTCCAGTTGCGCTAAGCCGGCTGACCGCTGCGCTTGATGCGGAAAAGTCGGCTCCGGCACCTGCAGGAAAAGACGGTGAGGAGCAGGCGGTAAGTCTTGCGCATCGGGCGTTGCCCTTGATTGAATTGCTTGGTGCTGCGGCGAAGAAAAACAGTTACGTGACGTGGAAATGATGGGCTGCTATAGGTGGAGGGAGCCGGCGTAATCCGCATGCAATCCGGGATTGAGTAACTCGGATATTTCCCCGGATTTTGCTTTGCTCCATCCGGACTACAGAGGCTACCCCTGACGGTTTTCGATGGGTATCGCTATGCTCCACCCATCCTACGCCTGAGTCCCCGACGGAGCTGGTTTTGAATTTAAACCGCGTGGGCACAACAGCGTGCCCACCCTACAACTTACAGCGGCTTGTCCGCCAGATAAGTCGAAAATATCCCCGCATCCACCGTGCGCCGCACATTCACGAATCCGGCGCTTTCCAGCGTGCTCATCACCTTTTCCGGCGCGGCGCAGGCTTCGATGGTGTCCCAGTAGTAGCGCCACAGTTGCGCGGTGTCTTTGTCCTTGGCGACCAGTTTGGCCAGCATGGGCACGGCGTATTTGCAGTAGCCCTTCAGCAGCGCGGTTGCGATCTTGCCGTTGGGGGGGGTGATTTCGAGGATGCATACCTTGCCGCCCGGGTTCAGCATGCGATGGAACTCGGCGAACGCGATCGACATATCCGACACGTGGCGCAGGGCATAGCCCATGCTCAGGAAGTCGTAGCCGCCATCCCGCAACGGGATCATTTCGGCGCGGCCTTCGATCACGGTCACGCCGGCCGGCAGTTTGGCGCTACGGATCATGCCGGGGCTGGGGTCGACGCCGGTGACCAGGGTGGGGTCGCCCACCAGGCTTGCCGCTTGTTTCGCCACCAATCCGGTACCCATGCCCACGTCCAGCACTTTCATGCCGGGCTTCAGGCCGGCAACACCCAGCATCTTGCGGCGATACGAAGAACCGGTGCCCAGGCCGAGGATATTCTCGATGCGGTCGTAATCGGACGCAGTCTTGTCGAATTGCTCGCCGACCCAGGTGCGGCGGTCTTCTTCGCGTTCGTAGTATTCGGTGAGGGGGGGGTGCGGCGCGTGGACGATGGTGGGCTGGGCTTCGCTGGATCGGGTGGTCATAGTGAGCACGTTCGGTTGGAAAGAGGTGGCGCGAATGCTAACTTAAATCCCGCTGCGGGGTGCGTGAAAAATGCGGGGCAATGGCAGGCTGGCGGGGCAAGGCAGCACGTTTCGGAGTAGAATGCCGGCCTGAAATCAACCGGGGATATGCCTTGCAGTTAGCCAGAAACAAATCATCCGCAAAACGACAAACCCCGTATATCGCCGTGCATTCCATCAACCGACAAATCGCAGCCCGCGCAGCCATTCTTGTCGCCCGCTTGCGGAGCGAATGACATGGGACGTCTGGGTAAAATCCTGCTGATCGCAGCCTTCGTGGCTTACCCCGTGCTGCTGCATGCCTTCATCCTCAAGGAGGAGGTGGAAATGTGGCAGTTGTTGTTCGTTTTCGCCCCATTGCTGGCGGTGGCGGCTTGGGTGTTGTTTCGCATGGTCGGCAAGTTGTGGTGGCCGCTGCTGGCGCTGGCATTCGCCGGGGTGATCTATTACGTCGCGGCGGGCGGGCATGGTCGCGTTGGCTTGCTGGCGGTGAACGGTCTGTCGAACGCTACGCTCAACCTGTTCCTGCTTTGGCTGTTCGGACGAACCTTGCTGCGAGGACAGGAGCCGCTGATCTCGCAGATCTCGCGCCGCATCAACGGCGAGTTGAAACCCGAGGTTGCCGCTTATACGCGCCATGTGACCATTGCCTGGTGCTGTTTCTTCGGCTTGCAAGTCACGACTTCGCTGTTGCTGTACACCTTTGCACCGATCTCAGCATGGTCGTTCTTCATCAATGTGTTGAACCTGCCGCTGCTGATACTCATGTTCGTGGGCGAAAAGACCTACCGCACGCTGCGTTTTCCCAATCATCCCAAGACTTCAATCCTGAAAGCGATCGAGGTGTACAGCAAGGATTTTGCTGCACCCAAGAAAGCGGATAGTTCACACTGAGGTTTCCGGTCCATGGCTGCAATTCCGCTCATCCTGCACAACGACCCCGACAGCGTGTTCGCCTATTGCGGCGGGCGCCCGGTTACGGTCGCGCAGTTTCTCGGGCAGGTTGAACGTCTGGCGCAAGCGCTGCCGGACAAACAATACGTGTTGAATCTGTGCACCGACCGCTACTGTTTCGCGGTGGGATTTACTGCGGCGCTGTTGCGCGGGCAGGTCAGCCTGTTGCCGCCCAATTACACGCCCAGTTTCGTCGAGCGATTGGCGCAGCGTTACCCCGGCATGTATTGCCTCGCCGATGGCGAGGTGGATTTCAAGGGCGTCGAGGTCGTGCACTACCCGCAAGGGGCGGACGAGAATGTTGCTGCCAGCGCCGTTCCGGCCATTCCCGCTACGCAGCGCGCAGCACTGGTATTCACGTCCGGTTCTACCGGAGATCCGGTAGCGCATCCGAAATCCTGGGGCAGTTTGTGCAAGGGGGCGGCCGCAGAAGCGGCAGCGCTGGGCATCGTGCAGAACTCCGGCATGGCAGTGCTGGGCACGGTTCCGGCGCAGCACATGTACGGTCTGGAATCGTGCATGCTGCTGGCCCTGCAAAACGGACTGGCGCTGGTCGCCGAACGGCCGTTCTATCCGGCGGACATCTGCGCACAGTTGGCCGCCCTGCCGCGTCCGCGTTGCCTGATCACCACGCCGGTGCATCTGCGCACCCTGCTCTCCGAAGCGGTGGAGCTTCCTGCGGTCGATTTCGTGCTGTGCGCCACGGCGCTGCTGGCGCCGCAACTGGCCGCCGAGGCCGAAGCGCGTTTCGGCGCGCCGCTGTACGAGATCTACGGCTGCACCGAGGCGGGCATGGCGGCCAGCCGCCGCACTACAGAGGGCGCTGCCTGGCATCTGCTGAATGGCGTGGAACTGGAACAGGACGAGCAGGGCAATCGCGTGCGTGGCGGACATGTCGAGATCGAGGCGCCGTTGAGCGACGTGATCGAGCGCAACGCCAACGGGACTTTCATCTTGCACGGGCGCGCTGCCGACATGGTGAACATCGCTGGCAAGCGCACGTCGCTGGCCAGCCTCAACCACCACCTGAACGCGATCACGGGTGTGCAGGACGGCGTGTTTTTTATGCCGGACGACAGCAACGGCGAGACAAAACGTCCGTTGGCTTTTGTGGTGGCGCCCGGACTTAAAGGCGAGCACATACTGGGCGCGCTGCGCAACAGCGTGGATGCGGTGTTTCTGCCGCGTCCTTTGTATTTTGTGGATGCGCTGCCGCGCAACACCACCGGCAAGATCACGCGCGAAGCGCTCGTGCAATTGATGGAGCGCTGCGCAAAGAAATGAAACCAATAAATTCATTTAGTCTTGAATCGCGTCATTCCGGCGAAAGCCGGAATCCAGCAAATGCAAAATATCCAGCGCAAGCGGGGCGAATTCGCGTTTTGTCCGCTTCGCGGAATTTGCGTTCTTGCTGGATTCCGGCTAACCCTCACCTCAATCCTCTCCCGGAGGGAGAGGAGGCGACTGCTCTTTCCCCCTCTGGGGGAAAGTTGGATAGAGGGCTGGCCGGAATGACGAGCAAAAGGATATTGGGATGAGCAAGCTGACTTTCCAGTTTCCCGCAAACCACCCCACCGGCGCCGGGCATTTTCCCGGCAATCCCATCATTCCCGGTGCGCTGTTGCTGGCCGAGGTATTGCGTTGCATCGAACGGGCGGAAGGTGCGTGCTATGCATCGTGCAACGTCAAGACGGCCAAGTTCCTGCACCCGGCGCGGCCGGGCGATGTGGTCGAGATTGAATACACGCGCTCGGCGACGGGGACGCTGGAGTTCCAATGCGCCGTCGGCGCTAGCAAAGTATTGGCGGGAGGCATCGTTGCAAACGCGTAACGCAATCGGAGACAAGACCGCGCCGGAATGGGCCGCCAAGCCGGAACGCAGCAACACGCTGGCGATTCGCTTCATCGTATGGGTCGCACTCACGCTGGGGCGCCCGGTGGCGCGCTTGTTCCTGTATCCCATCTGCCTCTATTTTCTGCTGTTCGCCGGAGAAGCGCGCAAGGCGTCGAGGCATTATCTGCACAAGGTGTTGGGGCGCGAGCCGCGCATCGCAGACGGCTTCCGCCACATTCATACTTTTGCCTCGACCATCCTGGATCGCGTATTTCTGTTGAACGGCCGCATCGACAAGTTTGATGTGCGCCCGCATCTGGATGAAGCGGCGCAACGCATGATCGTCAGCAGACAAGGCTGCATCATGCTGGGGGCGCATCTGGGCAGTTTTGAAATCGCGCGCGCTTTCGCGGACGAGATCGACGGACCGTCCGCGAGCGTGGTGATGTACGAAGAGAACGCGCGCAAGCTCAATTCGGTGCTGAAGGCGATCAATCCCGACCTGACGCAAAAAGTGATTGCGCTGGGCAGGGTCGATTCCATGCTCAAGGTGGAACAGGCGCTGCAGCGCGGCGAGTTCATCGGCATACTCGCCGACCGCGGGCTGGAGCAGGGCCGCGCCGGTACAAAGTGGGATTTTCTGGGAGAGCCTGCAAGATTTCCCAGCGGCCCGCTGCGCATGGCGTATATGTTGAAATGCCCGGTGCTGCTCATGGTCGGTGTGTATCGCGGCGGCAACCGTTACGACTTGTACCTGGAAGAGTTGGTGGATATGGGCAACACTGAAGTCCCGCGCAACGAACTGATCCGGCAGGCGCAGCAACGCTATGTGGCGCGTATCGAACACTATTGCCGCGAAGCCCCTTATAACTGGTTTAATTTCTACGATTTCTGGAAACAATGATCGACACCTGCATAAATCCATTTTTTGGGCGCATCGCTGCGTTGCGTGGTGCTCGCTCCGTCGCCTACCAACATGGTATGGCTCGGTCGCTGCGCGCCACGCGCCTTGCGCTGCATCCCAAAATTCTGGATTTCTGCAGGTGTCGAATGCGCGCCCTGATGATGCTGTTGTGCCTGATGTCCGCCGCAGCGCATGCGGACGAAACGCCCCAAGGCTGGGGCCTGCCGCAACTGATGCAGAGCCTGGCGCAGGTGCAGTCCTCGCAGGCAACATTCAGGGAAAGCAAATATCTCAGTGTGTTGATCGCGCCGCTGGAATCTTCCGGCACGCTGTCGTTTGAGGCGCCCGGCCATCTGGAAAAACACACGCTCAAGCCCAAGGCCGAGAGTCTGGTTTTGAATCATGGCGTGCTCACCATCGACAGCCCGGCGCGCAACATCAAGCGCACGCTGGTGTTGCAGGAATACCCTGCCGTGTGGGCATTCGTCGAAAGCATACGCTCCACGCTGGCGGGCGATCTGCCTACCCTGCAGCGTTTTTACAAGATCAAGCTGAAAGGCAATGCAGGCAGGTGGAGCATGCGCCTGATACCGCTGGATCAAAGGACGCGCCAGGTGGTGAGCGAGATCGTCATCTCCGGACGCGGCGCGCGCATCACTGAAATCGAAACCAGCGAATCCGGCGGCGACCACACCGTCATGACAATATTCGGGGAGACGCCGTGAACATGCGCAAGATTGCCACAATAACCCTGTGGCTGGCATTTGTTGCCGCCTGCATACTGGTGATCAGCCTCACCCGTTTTACCGCCGACATGTCGGCGTTCATGCCGCGCGACCCCACGCCGACGCAAAAGATCATGGTCGACCAGTTGCGCGACGGCGTCGTGTCGCGCCTGATTCTGGTTGGCGTGGAAGGCGCGCCGGCGCCGGTGCTGGCGCAACTCAGCAAGAACATGGCGGCAACATTGCGCGCTTCGCCCGAGCTGGCGGCGGTCAACAACGGCGAACAGGCCGGCATGGAAAAGGATTTCGAGCTGTTGCGCGGCAACCGCTATTTGCTGAGCGATGCGGTCACACCCGGGCGATTCAGCGAGGAGGGCTTGCGCGACAGTCTGGACAACTATCTGAATCTGCTTGGCACGCCCATGAGCGGCATGGTGCAGCAGATTTTGCCCATCGACCCCAGCGGCGAACTGATCCATCTGCTGGAGCAGTTGCAGGGCCAGGCGCGCCCCGCGATGCAGGACGACGTATGGTTCTCCGGCGACGGAACGCGCGCCATGCTGCTGGCCCACACGCGCGGCGCGGGCAACGACATCGACGCGCAGGAGCGTGCCACGCTCGCGATTCGCAGCGCCTTTGACGCGGCGCGCCAGACCATTCCGGAAGCCGCCAACGCGCAGGTGCGCATGACCGGGCCCGGCGTGTTCTCGGTGCAGTCGCGCGCCACCATTCGCGACGATGCCTTGCGCCTCTCCATTATCGCCACGCTGCTGATCGCCAGCATGCTGCTGCTGCTCTACCGTTCGCCGCGCGTGCTCGCGCTGGGATTGTTTCCGGTGGCGACCGGCGTGCTGGCGGGCGTGGCTGCGGTGAGTCTCGGATTCGGCAGCGTGCACGGCATCACGCTGGGTTTCGGCATCACGCTGATCGGCGAGGGCGTGGATTACGGCATCTACCTGTTTACCCAGATCGAGCGCAACGGCACGCCGCAAGCCACTTTGCAGCGCATCTGGCCGACCATGCGGCTGGGCGTGCTGACTTCGATCTGCGGTTTCTCCGCCATGCTGTTCTCCGGTTTCACCGGGCTGGCGCAGTTGGGCCTGTTTTCCATCACCGGCCTGGTCGTCGCGCTGGGCACCACGCGCTGGGTGCTGCCGCATCTGTTGCCGCAGGATTTCTACGTGCACACGCCGGCGCGGCTGGGCGGCGTGCTGATGGCGCTGGTGCACCGCGCGCCGCGCGCGCGCATCGTGCTGTTTGCGCTGGTGGCGCTGTCGGCAATCTATCTGGCGGTGCAGCGCGATACCTTGTGGAATGACAGCCTGTCGAGCATGAGCCCGATCCCCAAAGAGTCGCTGCAACTGGACGAACAACTGCGCCGCGACATGGGCGCACCCGATGTGCGCTATATGGTGGTGCTGCAGGCGGGCGACGAAGAGACCGCCCTGCAACTGGGCGAAGAAGTGGCGGGAATCATGCGCACGCTCGTGGTGAAAGAGTTGCTGCAGGGCTTTGATGTCCCTCCTTTGCCCAGCCGCAGGACGCAATTGGCGCGCCAGGCCGTGCTGCCGGGCGAGCTGGAATTGCGCCGCAACTTCACCCAGGCTTTGCACGGCATGCCGTTCAAAGCCTCGGTGTTCGCGCCGTTCCCGCAGGAGATCGCCGCAGCGAAACAGCAGCCCTTGCTGGACCGGGCCGCGCTGAGCGGCACGGCGCTGGGCCTGAAACTCGACACTTTCCTGACGCAGCGCGAAGGTGGCTGGTCGCTGATGCTGCCGTTGCGCGGCGTGCAGGATGCGCAAGCGATTGAGCGGGCCATACGCCACAGCAGCGAGGCGCAGTTTGTGCTGCTCGACATGAAGCAGGAATCGGAGCAAATGCTCCGCGACTACCGGCACGAGGCCGCCACCAATGCATTGCTGGGCGCGCTGGCCATCGTTGCGCTGCTGTTCGTCAGCCTGCGCTCGCCGCGTCGCGTGCTGGAAGTGTCGCTGCCGCTGGCGGCGGCGGTGATCGCGGTGACGGCGGTGCTGGTGCTGACCGGACACAACCTGTCCATCTTCCACCTGATCGGCCTGCTGCTGGTGGTGGCGGTCGGTTCCAATTACACCCTGTTTTTCGACCGTCCCTGCAGTTCGGCGCAGGATCGCGAACGCACCGTGACCTCGCTGCTGTTCGCCAATACCTCCACAGTGCTCGGTTTCGGACTGCTGTCGTTTTCGCAGTCGCCGGTGCTGAATGCCATCGGTTTCACCGTGGCGGTGGGGGCGGTATTGAGCCTGATTTTTTCTGCAATCTTAATAGTCAGGAATGACGGCTGAAAGCCGCGCCGTTCATTGCCCCGGGCACGGGGCTCGGTTAAGATGCATTGTGTTTTTTGGAGATCGACGGCGCCGCTTGGCGTGGCTACTACAGGGGGACTGAATATGAAATACAAGCATCTGCTTCTTATCGTATTAAGTGCAACACTGGCGTCCGCGTGCGCATCGAAACAGGCTAAAACAGACACAGACGCAAGCACGCCGCCGACCAAGGCCGCTGCCGCCAAGAAAGAGGCGCCTGCCGCCGTCGAAGGCCAGATCATCGGCAAGCCGGCCCCCGGAAGCAAATTTTCAAAACTGAAAATTGGCATGACACTGATCCAGGTGGAAAAGGCCATCGGACGCCCGACCAAGCAATGGCAGCATCCCACCGGCAAGGCATCCATCCCGTTCTACTTCGGACCGGACCGCTGGGTCATCCGGTATTCCTACAAGGGCGAAGGCGTGTTGACCCTCAACTCCGGCGGTGACCAGTTGCTGACCCGCATTGAAGTCAACAAAGCCGAAAAATCGGAATAGATCGCGCCTGCGTGGCGAAGAAAGGAAGCATCATGGTTGAGCAAGAGAGTACCTGTGAAGTGCTGGTAATCGGCGGCGGTCCGTCCGGTTCCACTATCGCGGCATTGCTGGCAGAGCGCGGGCTTGATGTGCTGATGCTGGAAAAGGACAAACATCCGCGTTGGCATATCGGCGAATCGCTGTTGCCGATGAATATGCCGATGTTCGACAAACTCGGCGTGACCGAAGAGATCAAGCGTATCGGCATGCTGAAGCGCGGCGCGGAATTCATCTCGCCCTGGCACGATGCGCCGGTGATGATCGATTTCAACGACGCGCTGGACAACACCTTCCCGATCGCATACCAGGTGCGCCGCGACCAGTTCGACGAGATCATGTTCAAGAATGCCGCCGCCAAGGGGGCGCGCGTCGTCGAGGAATGCCAGGTCACCGACATCAAGTTCCAGCCGGGCGCGGAAACGGTGGTGAACACGGTGTGCAAGGACGGGCAGATACAGCGCGTCCGCACCAAGTTCGTGGTGGATGCTTCCGGACGCGACACTTTCCTGTCCAATCATTTCCGCATGAAGCACCGCAACAAGAAGCACAACAGCGCGGCCATCTTCGGGCACTTCTCCGGTGTGAAACGTCTGGAAGGCGAAGTGGAAGGCAATATCAGCCTGTTCTGGTTTGACCATGGCTGGTTCTGGTTCATCCCCCTGGCCGACGGCAACACCAGCATAGGTGCCACTTGCTGGCCCTACTACATGAAGACGCGCAAGACCGATGTCACCCAGTTCTTCCTGGATACCATCGCGATGTGCCCCGCACTGATGGAACGCATGCAGGGTGCCAAGCTGGAATCGCCGGCCATCGCGACGGGCAACTTCTCCTATCTGTCCGAGCGCTCTTCCGGTGAGAACTACATTCTGCTGGGCGACGCCTTTGCCTTCATCGACCCGATCTTTTCCTCCGGTGTGTTCCTTGCCATGGCCAGTTCCTTCGCCGGCGCCGATGCGGTCGAGCGCTGCGTCAGGCACCCCGAACAATCGGCCCAGGCGCTGAAGGAGTTCGACAGGGCCATCGGGGAAGGACCCAAGGTGTTCTCCTGGTACATCTACCGCATCACCACCCCGGCCATGCGCAACCTGCTCATGTTCAAGGGTGCCGAGAGCAAAATCAAGAAGGCGCTGATCTCGGTGCTGATCGGCGATATCTATCAGGCGAAGCGTTATGCCTACTGGCTGTTCATGTTCAAGGTCATGTATTACGTCGGTTCGCTGCTCCATTTCAAATCCAGCTTCAAGGCCTGGCGTCAGCGCAAACGTTCTGTCCAGTACGTGGATATTGGAGTGGCAGGCTGATCTATGCCCATTAGCAGCAAGCAATTCGGGCTGGCTTATCTCGATGCCGGCGAGATCGGCGCGTATCTCGAAAGAAACAGCGGTCATGTACTGAGCGTGATCGGTTTCGGGCGCGAAGTCACGCTGCCCGCAACGGCGTGCGCGCCGTTGTGGGTGGACATTCCGGTGCTGGGAGACAAGCAAAGCAGCTTCGAGGTGTGGACCAGCAACGATCCGGTTGCCGCGTGCGAGCACAAGGGCATCTGCGGCACGGTTGACGGCAAGGTGCTGTTCGCCAGCCTCACGCTGCCGCAGCGTGCGGGCGAGACGCTGGAATCGCTGGCTTCGCAGGCCTACATGCGCATCTTCGAGTTCATAGATCATTTCGACTACTGCAATTTGCTGCGCGTCTGGCACTACTTCCCGCAGATCAACGACGACGAGAACGGACTGGAACGCTATCGCGGTTTCAATATCGGACGGCATGCCGCGTTCGTCGCCAACGGCCGCAGTATCGGCGAGGAAAATGTCCCGGCGGCGAGCGCACTGGGCAGCAACAGCGGTTCGCTCACCATCTATTTCATGGCCGGCAAACACCCCGGCCGCGCGGTGGAGAATCCGCGCCAGGTCAGCGCCTTCTATTATCCGGACCAGTTTGGCCCCAAGAGCCCGATCTTCGTGCGTGCGCTGTCGGTGACGCTGGGCGGGCAGGATTGCTTCTTCATCTCCGGCACCGCGAGCATCGTCGGATACGAAACGCTGCATCTGGGCGACACCGAGAAGCAGACCGCCGAAACGTTGCTCAACATTCGCACCCTGCTGCAACAACTCCCGCATTACGATCCCGCACAGGGGCGCATGCTGCTCAAGGTCTACGTGCGCCACGAGCACGACCTCGCCATGGTGCAGGACAAGGTGAACGCCGAATTCGGCGCCTCCTGCAAAGCGGTGTACCTGCATTCCAACATCTGCCGTTCCGACCTGTTGCTTGAGATCGAGGGCGCTTATTTCAACGACGCGCGGTAGCGCACGGGTTGCGCGCGATGAAGAATCTGCTCCCGGGTGTGCTGCTGTCGTTCTGTTGTCTGGGTTCCGCCCAGGCGCAGACCGAGATCAGGCCCTTGTGGGAAGTCGGCGCGGGTTTTGCGGGCATCGACTATCCCGTATATCGCGGTTCGGACGAGCGCAAATCCTACCTGCTGCCGGTTCCGTATATCGCCTATAACGGTGAAGTGTTGCAGGTGAACCGTGAGCGCGTGCGCGGGCTGATCTTCAAGCGCGACACGGTGGAGATGGATATCAGCATAAACGGTTCCGTTCCCGCCAAGGGCGCCGCCGCCCGGCAAGGCATGCCCGATCTCGACCCGACGCTGGAGCTCGGCCCCTCGCTCAATTTCCATATCCTGTATACCGAAGACAAGAAAAACACCTTCGATATCCGCATGCCCCTGCGCGCGGTCATCTCCTCCGATTTCACACATTTCCGACATAGCGGCTGGCTGTTCCAACCGCAGTTGAACCTCGATTTTTACGACATCGAGCGCAGCGGCTGGAACATCGGGCTGGTGGGCGGCGTGATTTATTCCGACAGGCACTATCACGGTTATTTCTACGACGTCGAACCACAGTACGCGACGGCGGAGCGTCCGGCTTACACTTCCGCCGGCGGCTATTCCGGCACGCAGTTCATCTTCGCCTTCAACAAGCGCCACGAAGGCTACTGGACCGGCGGTTTCATGAAATGGGACAGCTTGAAGGGCGCAGTGTTTGCGGATAGCCCGCTGGTGAAGAGCAAAGAGTATTTCACCGTCGGTTTCGCCGTTACCTGGATACTGGACAAGTCGGACAAGCTCGTGGAAGTGGAATACGAGTAGCCGCGGGCGTTCATGAAAGCGGCATGGCTGTGTGCTACGCTAGTCGTAGCGTGCGCTTGAGCACCAGAGAGTGTAGGTTGGGCAGAGCGCATGGGTAACGGCGCAGCCGTTGGGTCCCATCGGCCTCCCCCTTGCGGGGGAAGCGTAGCGTGCCCAACATTGACAACGATGCCTGTTGGGTACGCTACGCTTTGCTCAACCTACAAACAGCTGGCAAGCGAACATATTAAAGAATCAGGGAAACGATAAAGAGATGTGGGCCTGGCGAAAATTGAGATCCCTGTACGAGTACATCGTGCTGTACGGCGGCCTGCTGTTTTTTGCGATCATCTGTCTCGCGTGGAGCCTGCCCGCCAGCCTGTTCCGCCACCTGCTGCCCAAACGCACCGCCCTGCGCGTCGGGCGCTACGCCATCATGCTGGTGTTCCGTACTTATCTGTTTGTCATCCGCGCCAGCGGGCTGGTGAAGCTCGACCTCACCGCGCTGGATGCCTTGCGCAACGAACCCTCGCTGGTCATCGCCACCAACCATCCCGCGCTCATCGATGTGGTGCTGGTCGGTTCGCGTCTGCCCAATTTTGTGTGCGTGCTCAAGGCCGCGCTGCTCGACAACCCGCTGCTCGGCGGCGGCGCCAGCATGGCGGGCTATGTGCGCAACGATTCCACCGCGATGCTGATGCGCGAATCCGGTGTCGCCCTGCGCGAGGGCGCGCAACTGCTGATCTTCCCCGAAGGCACGCGCACCGTGCGCCATCCGGTGAACGAGTTCAAGGGCGGCTTTGCGCTGGTCGCCAAGAAAGCGGGCGTGCCGGTGCAGACCGTGTTCATCGAGGCCAGCAGCCCCTTCCTTGGCAAGAACTGGTCGTTCTTCGACAAGCCGGTCTTCCCGTTGCGCTACACGGCGCGGCTCGGCGAGCGTTTCGAGGTGAAGGGCGATGCCAAGACCTTCGCCGCCGATCTTGAGCGATACTATCGCGAACAAATGACCCAAAAGCAGACATGACACCCTCCAAGACCCATCTCGTCCTCATTCCCAGCTACAACACCGGCGACAAAGTGTACGACACCGTGCGCGCCGCGCGCGCGCAATGGGCGCCGGTCTGGGTGGTGGTGGATGGCAGCACCGACGGCACTGCCGAGGGTCTGCTGAAGATGGCGGAACAGGACCCGCAACTGCGCGTACTCGTGTCAAAAGAGAACCACGGCAAGGGCGCGGCAGTGCTGCTCGGCCTGCGCGTGGCGGTGCACGAAGGCTACACGCACTTGCTGACCATGGATTCCGACGGCCAGCATCCGCCGGAAAAAATCCCCGAGTTTATGCAGGTCTCCATCGCCAATCCTGACGGCCTGGTGCTGGGCCGTCCGGTGTTCGATGCGAGCGCTCCCATGCTGCGCGTGCGCGGACGCCGTGTCTCCAACTGGTGGGCCAATTTCGAGACGCTGTGGCAGGGTATCGGCGATTCGCTGTACGGTTTCCGTGTCTATCCCGCGCAGATGCTGCTGGGCGTGATGGAGAACAGCTACTGGATGCGCCATT
>JAUSBC010000068.1 GCA_030652215.1 Sideroxyarcus sp. | reverse complement strand
AGCATCGCCAAGGGTGCGCCGTCGATCCGCACCGAGAACTCACTGCTCTCCGCCTACATCTACGTCGACATCCGCGAGCGCGACATCGGCTCCTATGTGGCGGAGGCCAAGCGCGCGGTGGCGGAGCAGGTCACTTTCCCGCAGGGCAGTTATGTGACCTGGAGCGGCCAGTTCGAGTACATGGAGCGGGCGCTGGAACGGCTGAAAATTGTCGTGCCCTTCACCCTGCTGCTGATCTTCCTGCTGCTCTATCTCAACTTCCGCCGCATCATCCCGACCGTGATCGTCATGATCTCGGTGCCCTTCGCGCTGGTGGGCGGCGTCTGGCTGATGTGGCTGCTCGGTTACAACCTGTCGGTGGCCGTGGCGGTCGGCTTCATTGCGCTGGCCGGCGTGGCGGCCGAAACCGGCGTGGTGATGCTGATCTACCTCGATCACGCCTGGGAAGCGGCCAAGCAAAAGTCGGCGCTGGCGGGACGGCATGCCACGACGGCCGAGCTCTATGCGGCGGTGATGGAAGGCGCGGTCGAGCGCGTGCGCCCGAAGATGATGACCGTGGTGACGATCATGGCCGGCCTGCTGCCGATCATGTGGAGCACCGGCACGGGCTCGGAGGTGATGCGCCGGATTGCCGCGCCGATGGTTGGCGGCATGATCTCTTCGACCATCCTGACGCTGGTGGTGATTCCGGCGCTGTATGCGCTGGTGGAGGAGTGGCGGATGAAGAGAGAGAAGAGGCCACTTTTAAATCACGAAGACTCTACAACGGAGGCGCTATGAGCAACAATTCTGACCCGCTGTTTCATCGCTACGCCAATATGGATTTCAGCGATGCCAAGCCCGTAACCGCCGTACCCGCGCTGGCCAGATTGCAAGCCGGGCATGGCGGGAAGTCACGCGTTACCATGCGTTTGGACAACGAAGTGCTCGCCATTTTCAAGGCCCGCGCGGAAATGACCGGCGGTAACTATCAAACCCTGATCAACCAGGCGTTGCGGGATGCGGCGCAAGGCGTGACGCTGGCCGAAGTGGTGCGACAGACCATCCGGCAGGAGTTGCACGTCGGCTAATCAAATTAATCCCGCGCGGCGAATGGCCAGCACCTCTGCGGTATTGACATGCATGGAGCGTTCGCCCTGCGCGATGCGCAAGAAGGGCGCGCGAACCCGTTGATTTTTATCTTCTCTCGCTCAGGCTGCGCGTTGCAGAGGTTCAACCCCCGGCTTGGGCTTGCGGCCGCTCTGCCACAAATCCCATTGCATCTGGTTGGCGAGCCATGACTCCGGCGTGGTGCGCGTCAGCAGAGCCACGCGGATCGCCATGTCGGCGGTCATTGCGGAGCGACCGTTCAGAACGCGCGAAAGCATGACGCGCGAGATGCCGAGACGCTGCGCCGTGGCGGTGACGGTCATGCTTTGCGGAATAAATTCGCGCAACACCTCACCAGGGTGCGCGGGGTTGTGCATTCTCGACATGGCTCTCTCTTTCAGTGGTAATCCTGATAATCGATCAGCACGGCATCGGTTTCCTCGAATGAAAAAGTCAGCCGCCAGTTGCCATTTATTTGTCGCGTTTTATCCGCTCATCAACGGGAAGTGCTCAGGGTGGCGAATCGACTCGACAGCCAAATCGACGTCAATTTCAGGCCAATAGAGATGATCGTCTGAAGGAAGTTCAACGTGCAGTATCTTGCCAACAGCAACATCGCGAAACCACGGGAAATCCCTGAAAGGCAGAAACAGCTCTTCCTCTTTCAGTAGTATCCAGAAACCATGTTTCGAGATATGGGTGACTTCAACGACTGAAGTGTCTGTGCCAAGCGCTGCGTATGTCATTTTCGTGCTCCTGCACCAATTGTTGAGCTTCGCCGATTTCTCGACGCGACAAGCCTGTGTGCTGTGCCACCGCAATCACGGGTTCAATCCAGAACTTGGCTTCGCCGTCTGGTGACTGCACATGCACATGCAGCCGTGGCTCTTCACGCGAGAAGAAGTAGAACCGAAAGTTTCCAGAGCGAAATATCGTCGGACTCATGGCTTGTGATTATAAAAGTGAAAAAGAGTGAAAAAGGGGCCAGGCTCACATTTCTATTGATAGCTGCGTTTGCGCATCCGCAGGCGTGGCGGCAGGTTTCCTGGGCCTGCCGCGTGGCTTGACCTCGCGACGTTGTCCAATCGATTGTTCGATGCTGGCGAGAAAGCGGGAATTGCCGAGGGGCTGCCCTTGGTTGAGCGCCAGGCGAACATCCCCGATGGCCGCGTCGTCGAGTTCAGAACGGAATAAACCCCGATAATTCGCCAGTCGTTCGGTGTCATCCCGCCCCAAGGAAAGATAGACGTCATGCTGCGCCAACAGCGGGTCGGGTTGCCCAAGCCCGTTCGCCCGGTAGCTGCTCCAACGATAATGGGCGGGATCATCCACCATCGCGGCCCGCACCGGGTTAAGTTCAATGTAGCGCTGGCACAGGAGCAGATAGTTGTCGGCCTGCACCAGCGATGACTTGTAGCGGCTGTCCCACAGGGTGCCGGTGCGGCGGTAAGTCTTGTTGATGTATTGCACGTAACGCCGCCCCAGTGAAATCATCAGACGGGATACGGCGTCGGGTGTTGGCGGGGTCAGCAGCAAATGCACATGATTGGTCATCAGCACATAGGCGTGCAACTGACAGCCGGTAGAGGTGAGCGACTCACCGAGCCAATGACGATAAGCGAGGTAATCATCCTCGCCGAAAAAACAGGCATCGCGGTTATGTCCCCGCTGAACAATATGCAGCGGTAAGCCGGCAAGATGAATACGGGAGCGACGAGGCATGCGGCCCAGCTTAGCAAATTAAATCGAGCCTGAAAATCATCTAGCCGGCCTCCCACCGCGGTGAGGCGGTGGGGTTAAAGTGAGTTTGCGAACTTGCGATAACCACAGGAGGCCGAAGATGAAATATAGCGGAATTGACCTGCACTCGAACAACAGCGTGGTGACGGTGACGGACGACAACGACCGCGTCGTGGTGGAGAAGCGACTGCCGAACGATCTGGCGAAGATAGTTGGATTGCTTGAGCCATGGCGCGAGGAGCTTGCTGGCGTGGTCGTCGAGTCCACTTACAACTGGTACTGGCTGGTCGATGGCTTGCAGGCAGCCGGGTTTGCGGTGCAGCTTGCCAACACGGGCGCGATCAAGAAATACGACGGCCTCAAACACAGCGGAGACGAGGCTGATGCGCGACAGTTGGCGCACCTGCTGCGCCTGGGCATCCTGCCCACGGGCACCATCCTGCCGCCGGACCAACGGGCGATCCGTGACCTGGCCAGGAAACGCATGCAACTGGTGCGCAGCCGCACCAGTCACATCTTGGCCATCGAGAACATCGTGGCACGCCAAGGCGGCGCGAAGATCAACAGCAACCAGGTCAAGCGTCTGACGGTCGAGGCCGTTGATCAAATGATGCTGCCGGCAGATGTTGGGTTGGCGATCCAGAGCAACCTCGCGGTAATCCTCACCCTGAGCGCGCAGATCGAGCGACTAGAAAATCGTCTGCAAGAAAGCATGGCGCAGCGGCCGGAGTACGCATTACTGACCAGTGTTCCCGGCATTGGCCGCATTCTCGCCACCATCATCGTGCTGGAAACGGGAACGATTGACCGTTTTGCCGCCGTCGGCAACTTTGCCTCTTACGCCCGCTGTGTCGATAGTCAGCGCATCAGCAATGGCAAAAAGAAGGGTGAGGGCAACACCAAGAACGGCAACAAGTATCTGGCCTGGGCCTTTGTCGAGGCGGCCAACTTCGCGTTGCGTTTCAATGCCGAGGCCAAGCGATTCTACGAACGCAAGAAGGCCAGGACGAACACCGTGGTGGCGATCAAGGCACTGGCGCACAAGCTGGCGCGGGCCTGCTTCCACATCCTGAAGGAGCACAAGCCGTTCGACGCGAGGCGCTGCTTCGCATGAGTTTCGATGGCGACGGTAAGTCCGGTAAGGGGTCTGGAGCACCAGCCATGAGTCTGAATGGAATGCCGTTCGCCATCACCCGAGCAGTAACGCGGATCGCCTGCAACGTGAGCCAGCAAGGGGTTGGCGCCGAGCCATCGGCAGCCACAAGTCTGTGCAATCCATTGGACGCGAAGCGGCACCAACGTTCTTCTGGGGCGGCTACGCCGCCAGGGCGACGGCTGAACATCGCCAATCGCTTGATCCTGATGGGTGACTGGCGCGATTCGTTCGCAGCCACGAATTGAAGAACCGGGCGTGGTCGGCAGCTGCGAAGAGAAGGTAGGGGTAGATAATTAAAAACCGGCGGCTGGCGCCGCCATGGATTCGTTTACTCGCTTGACACCGGCCGGCTAATGGGTG
>JAUSBC010000054.1 GCA_030652215.1 Sideroxyarcus sp. | reverse complement strand
TTTCCTTGAAAGCTTCCACGTGCTTCTCCCACGAGGCCTGGACATCGCCATACTTGTCGTTCGGCCCGGCCTTGGTGACCTTCACCACGGTATCGTACCAGCCCTGAGAACCGCCGATGGGGTCAACGACCACCGGGATGATCTGATTGGGATGAACGCCCTTGTCCTCCCACCACACGTTGCTCAGGTCTGCATCGTCCTGCGCGCCCCAGGCACCGGCCTTCTCGCTCTTCAGCTTGAGCTGCGCCAACCGGCCATAGGCCCAGTGGCCGAAGGCGGTGGGAATAGCCACCACCTTCGGGTGTATCCCCTCGAACACATAGGCCTTGGTCACCAGATGGCCGACTTTGCTTTCCACCCGCACCAGGTCGCCGGTTTTCACGCCCAGCTTCTTGCCGGTTTCGGTGTTCATCCACACCGGGTTGCTGTGCATGATCTCCGCCAGCCACTTCACCGCCGCCGTGCGTGACTGCTTGTGCACGTTGATCTTGTAGGTGGTGAGGATCATTTCGTCGTCCTTCATGTCCTTGTGCCAGGGGATCTGCTTGAAGGTGGGCATGGGATTGAAGCCAAAGTCCGCCCACTGGTCCACGCGCACATTGATGAGCCGGTTTCCGGTGGGGAATCCGGCGTAGTTCCTGCCCTTGCGTTGGATTCCGATGGCCTTGCCGTTCTTCATGATGGCGCCGTTCTTTTCCATCACGGCGCCGGTCATGTCGGCGGCGGACAGTTCCTTCTTGTGCAGGCCGTATTCCGGCTGGATCTCGCGTCCGGTTTTGTCCACGATCTTGCCGGTGGCCGGATCAAGCTTGCCATAGATCGGCCATACCCCGTGCTTCTTGAGGAAGTTCAGCCCGCCCGCCTCTTTCAGGCCCGGAACATTGTCGAAGTGGTGGCGCATGTAGTCCTCGCCATCCTTGAAGTCCCAGTACTTCTTCATGCCGCGCTTGCCGTCAGGGTCCAGCTTGTGAATGATGTCGCGCATCATGATGCGGTTCTCGCGCGATTCGCCCAGCGACTTGATCACCGGCTGGCGAATGCCCAGCCACGGCCACAGGGAATTGGGCATGGATTCCGGCTCCCAGCGCTCCAGGTAGGGGCAGTCGGGCAGTATGATGTCCGCCAGCGCCGTTTCCTCGCCCATGAAGGGACTCATGGAAACATAGAAGGGAATCAGCTTCTCGTCACGGTACAGCTTGCCCCACACTGCGTCCGACCCCGGATTGGTGTACACCGCGTTATCCTGGTAGGAGAAGTAGACGTTGATTTTCTGCTTGCCCTCCGCAATCCAGAACGGTACCAGATGAGACACCTTATGCCCGGCCAGGGGGTAATCCGGGTGGCTCGCCATCCAGGAAGGCTTGGCTGGCTTGGGCGGTTCCGGCTGCGGCTGTGGCCAGCCCATGCCGCGCGGCATGCAATAGCCGCCGCGCACCTCGATATTGCCGGTCATGATCGGCAACATCATGGTGGCTTTCTCATTGTAGGAGCCGTACAGGTGCTTGGCCGGACCGCGGTAGGTATAGGTGGTGGCCGGCTTGGTGGTGGCGAATTCCCGCGCGATGCGTTCGATCGTCTCCACCGGCACGCCGGACAGCTTGGAGGCCCATTCCGGAGTGAACTGCTTGTAATGCTCTTTCAGTCCGGCCACCGTCACATTGGTCCAGGTTTCGATAAAGTCGCTATCCTGCAAGTCGTCGCGCAGGATGACGTGGCCGAGTGCCAGCGCCACCGCTCCGTCGGTGCCGGGAAATACCGGGATCCACTCGTCAGAGCGTCCGGCAGTGTTGGACAGGCGCACGTCGAAGGTGACCAGCTTGGCCTTGTTGTCCGACATGCCGTCGGCAAGGCGCTGGGAGTATGGGTTGTGGAAATAGGCCGCTTCCATGATGTTGGAGCCGAAGTTTAGGATGTATTTCGCGTTGGCGAAATCTGGGGTTTCGATGTCAGGCCCCCAAGTCGGCTCCATGCCGATTTTCTTCGAGGATTCGCACACCGAGGTGTGATTCATGACGGTGGCCGATCCCAGCGTATTCATGAAACGGTCAATGACGCCACCGGTACGGTTGCGGCCATATTTCAGCATGATGGTGTTGGGATCTTCTTTGAGCGCTGCATCCAGCTTCTGGGCGATCTCGGTCAACGCCTCGTCCCAGGTGATGCGCTTCCACTTGCCCTCGCCGCGCGCGCCCACCCGCTTCAGGGGGTAGAGGATGCGGTCCGGGTCGTAGCTGTACCACATGCCGGAGTTACCCTTGGCACACAGCCTGCCCCGGGTGGATACGTGCTCTGGGTTACCCTCCAGCTTGACGATGCGGCCGTTTTCCACGTAAGCCAAGGCACCATCCTGGATGTTGCAGACGTGGCAGGTGATGGGAATCGCCTTGCGCTCGGCGTAGCCGACCGGGTTGAAATCCTTGCCGCCCAGTTCGGTCTCCATGGCGCGCAGCAGCTTCGGCGAGGCCGCCGCGGCGGCTGTGGTAGCGGCGCTAGCCTGGAGGAAGGCGCGCCGCGAGATTTTGAAATTCAACATGGTTTGGTCTCCCCGATCTTTAGAAGTAGGTCTGGACGATCTGGCCACCGACCAGAATCGAGTAGCGCAATGCCATTCCGCCCACCAGTATCAGCACCGCGGCGATCACCATGCCTTGTTGCTGTTTCCCGAAGGGGGCGAGCAACAGCGCGATCGGCGCCGCCGTACCGAGCAGGATGCCGACGCCGATAAAAATCGTGCCGAGCGTGCCGCTGGTCATGAGCATGAAGGTGAGTTCCTGGCCCGTGCCGCCGTAGGCGGTGGTGCCCAGCAGCGATACCAACATGGCGCCCACGGCACCGGCTGACCACAGCATGAACTGGCGCAGCATTCCCAACAGCTTTTCGTTCCGGCTCGCCAGGAAGGAAGCCACCGCCGCGCCCGAAACCAGGGACATGGCCACGAACAATATCGGCATCAACGGCGTGTTCCACACCGGGCGGTTCTGATGCACGGTAAGGTCAAAGCCGGTGTAGATCGGCAGTCCCAAGGCGAGAAGAGCCCCGACAATGGCCAGCCGTCGACTGTTGGTTTCGTCGTTCTTGCGCATCATCCAGAAATAAGCCACCGATACCGCACCGAACGAAATCAGGTTCAATCCGCCCCAGGCCAGCGGCGAAGTGAAGTTGAGGTAGGCCGGGTTAAGGATATTGAGGAAACGCAGCGGCTTGGACAGGTCGCCGATCAGCAGCAACCCGCCCAGCGCCATCAGCACGAAGGAGGCATAGAAGGCGCTCTTTCGCAGTGGCTCGAATTCCTGGCGGAACCAGGATAGCGAGGAAAAGAAAAACAGCGCCGCTGAAATGCCGATGACGAAGAAGTAGATCGAATACGTGCTCGACCACGGCATGTGATGAAAAATATTGTAGTCACCCATGATTTGCTCCTATCCCTGGTGGTTCTTGTTGAAAGCCCGCCTATCCTCTTCCAGCACCTCGGGCGGGTTGTAAATCGCCCGGCTAGGCTCGGAAAGGTTGCGGTCCGCGCCGATGTAGAACACGTGCGGCTTGGTGCCTTCCTCGGGGCGCAGCACTTGGGTCGGCAAGGTGGACACCAGTTTCGACACCTCGCTGCTGGGGTCGTTGATGTCGCCGAAAATGCGCGCCCGACCGATGCAGGTCACCACGCACGCTGGTGCTAGCCCCTGTGTTACCCGATGGTGACAGAAGGTACACTTATCCACCACGCTGGTGATATCGGTATAGGTGCGGTGCTTCGGCAGCATGAAACGGGCATTGTAGGGGCAGGACGCCATGCAGGCCTTGCAGCCGATGCAGCGATCGTAGTGCTGGAGCACGAAACCGCCGTCTTCCACTTTATAAGTGGCCCCCACCGGACAGGAACGCACACAGGGCGGGTCGTCGCAGTGGTTGCACAGGCGCGGCATGAAATGTTTTCTCACGACGGGATAGACGCCCACCACTTTGTACGGCACCCAAGTCCGGTTGACCCCCAAGGGGGTATCAAACTCCGCCTTGCACGCGACTTGGCAAGCCATGCAGCCGATGCAGCGGCGCAGGTCGATCACCATGGCGTAACGCTTTAGGCCTGGTTTTCCCCTGGTTTCGATTGATGAAGTTCGCAGTTCGCTCATGAGCGCATCTCCTCCTGTTGTGTTTGGCGAACAGCGTTTTGTGCCGTTCGCCCGTTGTCCCACCGCAAAGAAATCAGGTTGCAGCCAACCGCTTACGAGCAATACCCGTACCATGCTTAACAATACTCATAATATCAATTAGATATTGTTCAACGCGCGATCCGGCAAGCCATTAGTTGTTACCCCACGGTAACAACAATCCCTCTACCGACAGCACCGGGATTACCGGACGGTAACATCTACCGCTTCCGCTCCATCTCGACGCTGAAAACAGCCGGTTTATCGCATCGAGCAATTTGCGCTACACTGGCTCAACATTAATATACGGAGGTGCTTCAGGTGCAAGGGAGGATACGGTGGCTGGTGCTGTGCGGAGCCTTACTCATGGCCATGAACGCATGGGCCGCGGGGGCGGACGTACCGATCCGGATCGGCCTGACGCCGGTGTTCCTCGACGACCAGACCGCCTTCGTCAATGCCTGGCGGGCGTACCTGCAAAAACGCTTGAAGCGGCCGGTGGTATTCGTCCAGCGCTCCAGCTACCGGGAAATCACCGACCTCATGCGCAGCGGCAAGCTGGATTTTGCCTGGCTGTGCGGCTACCCCTACATACGCAGCAAGCAGTCCATGAATCTGCTGGCGGTGCCGGTATATCAAGGCAAACCGTCCTACCGCTCATACCTGATCGTACCCGCCTCGGACCGGCAAACCCGGACCATCGCGGATTTAAGGGGCAAGGTATTCGCCTATTCCGACCCCGACTCCAATTCCGGCTACCTGGTGCCGGCCCATGAATTGCACCGGTTGCAGGAAAAACCCGGCATCTTCTTCGGCAAAACCTTTTTTACCTGGTCTCACCGCAAGGTGGTGGAGGCGGTGGCCGCCGACCTG
>JAUSBC010000049.1 GCA_030652215.1 Sideroxyarcus sp. | reverse complement strand
TTCAAGGGTTGCCTGTTCGGCCTCGCCATCTCCACCATCTCCTGCTACAACGGCATGCAAGCCCAACCCTCGGTGACCGAAGTGCCTAAAGTGGCCATCAAGGCGGTGCTGCAAAGCCTGTTGTTCGTGTTTACCCTGGATGCGCTGATTGCCTACCTCGGCATGTTGGAGTGACTTGCGCTATACTGCGCGCCCGTTTGGCGCTGGTTGCGCCATTGAAATTTGAAGTGCGGCAGTCGCCGCACTTGTTATTTAGCAGAGTGAATAATATGCCAGTCATTACCCTACCGGATGGTTCGCAACGCAGTTATCCCAATCCCGTGACTGTGGCCGACGTCGCGCAAAGCATAGGCGCCGGTCTGGCGCGTGCCGCGCTGGCGGGCAAGGTGGACGGGACGCTGGTGGATACCTCGCACCTGATCTCTGCCGATGCCAAACTGGCCATCGTGACCGACAAGGACGAGGATGGCGTCGACCTGATTCGCCATTCCACGGCGCACGTGCTGGCTTATGCGGTAAAAGAGCTGTTCCCCGAGGCACAGGTGACCATCGGCCCGGTGATCGAGAACGGCTTTTATTATGACTTCGCCTATTCGCGTCCGTTTACGCCGGAAGACCTGACCGCCATCGAGAAGCGCATGGCGGAACTGGCCAAGAAAGACCTGCCGGTGACGCGTAAGGTTTTGCCGCGCGACGAGGCGGTGGCCTATTTCAAATCCATCGGCGAAAAGTACAAGGCTGAGATCATCGAGTCCATTCCTGCGGACCAGGATGTTTCGCTGTACAGCGAGGGCGAGTTCACCGACCTGTGCCGCGGTCCTCACGTGCCGTCCACCGGCAAGCTCAAGGCATTCAAACTGATGAAGGTGGCCGGCGCCTACTGGCGCGGAGACTCGAAGAACGAGATGCTGCAGCGCATTTACGGTACGGCCTGGGCCAAGAAAGAAGACCTGGAAGCCTACCTGATCCGTCTGGAAGAAGCTGAGAAGCGCGACCACCGCAAGCTGGGCAAGTTGCTTGACCTGTTCCACATGCAGGACGAGGCGCCGGGCATGGTGTTCTGGCACCCCAAAGGCTGGGCGATGTGGCAGGTGATCGAGCAGTACATGCGCCGCGTCTATCTGGACAACGGGTATCAGGAAGTGCGCTGTCCGCAGATCATCGACCGCGTGTTGTGGGAAAAGTCGGGCCACTGGGAACACTACAAGGCCAACATGTTCACCACCGAGTCGGAGAAACACGACTACGCAATCAAGCCCATGAACTGCCCTGGCCACGTGCAGGTGTTCAATGCCGACCTGCGCTCCTATCGCGAACTGCCGCTGCGTTACGGTGAGTTCGGCTCTTGCCACCGCAACGAGCCGTCCGGCGGCCTGCACGGCCTGATGCGGGTGCGCGGTTTTGTGCAGGATGATGGGCATATCTTCTGTACCGAAAGCCAGATCGAAGCCGAAGTGACGGCGTTCAACGCACTGGTGCTCAAGGTCTACAAGGACTTCGGCTTCAACGACGTGGTGGTCAAGCTGGCGCTGCGCCCGGACAGCCGGGTCGGTTCCGACGAAATCTGGGACAAATCCGAAGAAGCCTTGCGCGCCGCCTTGCGCGCTTCCGGTATGACCTGGGTTGAACTGCCGGGCGAAGGCGCATTCTATGGCCCCAAGATCGAGTTCCACATCAAGGACGCCATTGGTCGTTCCTGGCAGTGCGGCACGATTCAAGTGGACTTTTCCATGCCGGGCCGCCTGGGCGCCGAGTTCGTGGACGAGGACAATACCCGCAAGGTGCCGGTGATGCTGCATCGCGCCATACTGGGTTCTTTGGAGCGTTTTATCGGGATTCTGGTGGAAAACCATGCTGGAGCGCTGCCTTTGTGGCTGGCACCGGTGCAGATGGTGGTGATGAATATCTCGCAGGCGCAGGAGGAGTATGCCGGAAAAGTGGCTGATTCCCTGCGCGCATCCGGCTTCCGCGTGCAATCAGATTTGCGCAACGAGAAGATTACCTATAAAATACGCGAACATAGCTTGCAGAAGTTGCCTTACCAGCTAATTATTGGCGACAAGGAAGTGGCTGCAAGTCTCGTTGCCGTGCGATCCCGAACAGGTGAAGACCTTGGCCAGATGTCGGTGGAGGCGCTAGTACAGCGCTTGCAAACCGAACTGCATCCGGAGAGCGCGGTTTAATTTTTTTAATGGAGAATTTCCAATAGCACAAGATAAGTCGCAGCGTATCAATGAGCAGATAACAGCACCGCAGGTGCGGCTCATAGGCGCGGAGGGAGAGCAGGCTGGTGTCGTGGCAATCGCGGAAGCATTGCGCATGGCGGACGAAGCGGAATTGGATTTGGTGGAGATCGCGCCTTTGGCCGAACCGCCTGTTTGCCGGATCATGGATATCGGCAAATTCAAGTACGCGGAAGCCAAAAAGCAGCACGAAGCCAAGCTTAAGCAGAAACAGGTTCAGATCAAAGAGATCAAGTTCCGTCCGGGTACGGATGAAGGCGACTACAACATCAAGTTGCGCAACCTGATCAAATTCCTGGCTGACGGCGACAAGACCAAGATTACCCTGCGTTTCCGGGGGCGTGAGATGGCGCACCAGGAGATTGGCATGAAGCTGATCGAACGCATCCGCGGCGATTTGGATGAACATGGCGTGGTTGAGCAGTTTCCGAAGATGGAAGGCCGTCAGATGGTGATGGTGCTCGGACCGAAGAAAAAATAGTTTATATATCGCAGCGGAGCAAGGGGCTCGCCGTTGCGGTGGTAGTGCAAAGAGTCCCGCATAAGTGGTTCCGGGTTTTCAAGCGTTTCTGTCAGAAACCTCCCGGCGTCATCAAATAAATGGAGTCGTTATGCCAAAGATGAAAACCAAGAGCGGTGCGAAGAAGCGTTTCGTCGTCCGCGCCGGTGGCAGCATCAAGCGCGGTCAAGCGTTCAAGCGCCACATCCTCACCAAGAAAACCACCAAGAACAAGCGTCAACTGCGTGGCTCTACAGGTGTCCATGAAACCAACACGGCGTCCGTTCGCGCCATGATGCCTTACGCATAAGGAGTAGAAAATGCCAAGATTTTAACGTGGTGTATCGGCGCGGGCGCGCCTTAAGTACGTCCTCGACATAGCCAAGTGTTACCGCGGCCGTCGCAATAGCGTCTATCGCATCGCCAAAGAAGCGGTGATGAAGGCCGGTCAATATGCTTACCGCGACCGTCGTCAACGCAAGCGCCAGTTCCGCACTCTGTGGATCGCCCGTATCAATGCTGCTGCACGCGAGCAAGGCATGGCGTACAGCGTGTTCATGAACGGTCTGAAGAAGGCAATGATCGAGATCGACCGCAAGGTGCTGGCCGACCTGGCCGTGTTCGACAAACCTGCGTTTACGCAGATCGTCGCACAAGCCAAAGCCAGCCTCGGCGCGTAATTTTGGCGCAATATAAAAAAGGAGGCGTCATGCCTCCTTTTTTGTTTCAAGATTCGGACCATGCAAGAACTACAAAAAATTCTCGATGACGCACTGCAAAGCTTCTCTGCGATAGAAGACGCGGCAGAGCTGGAAAACGCCAAAGCGCGTTACCTCGGCAAGGAAGGCAGCCTGACCGGCTTGTTGAAAGGTCTGGGTAGACTTTCCGCGGAAGAACGCCCGGCAGCCGGTGCGCGCATCAACCAGGTCAAACAGCAGATCGAAGCGGCGTTGAATGCGCAGCGCGATGCCATCCAGAATCGTGCGTTGAACGCCAAGTTGGCGGCGGAGTCGCTGGACGTGACGTTGCCGGGGCGCGGTACAGGTGTGGGCGGATTGCATCCGGTCACACGCACGCTGGAGCGCATCGAAAACCTGTTCCACTCCATCGGTTACGCCGTGGCGGAAGGCCCGGAGATCGAAAACGATTTCTACAACTTCACCGCGCTGAACATTCCCGCCGACCATCCGGCGCGTGCCATGCACGACACTTTCTATATCGACGAACAGCACGTGCTGCGCACGCACACGTCGCCGATCCAGATTCGCTATATGCAAGCGCATATGGAGAAGTACAAGCATCTGGCTTCCATGCCGGACATCCGCATCATTGCGCCCGGCCGCGTCTATCGCGTGGATTCCGATGCCACCCATTCGCCGATGTTCCATCAGGTCGAAGGTCTGTGGGTGGGTGAGAAAGTCAGCTTTGCCGACCTCAAGGGCGTGATTGCCGACTTCCTGCAGAACTACTTCGAGACCGAAGACATGCAAGTGCGCTTCCGTCCCTCGTTCTTCCCGTTCACCGAACCCTCGGCCGAGATGGACATGAGCTGGAAGGGCGGCTGGCTGGAGATCGGCGGTTGCGGCATGGTGCATCCGAACGTGCTCAAGCATGTCGGCATCGACAGCGAGAAATACATCGGCTTCGCCTTCGGCATGGGCGTGGAGCGTCTGGCCATGCTGCGCTACGGCGTGAACGACCTCAGATTGTTCTTCGAGAACGACCTGCAATTCCTCAAGCAATTTAATTAAATATGCAATTCTCTGAATCCTGGTTGCGTACCCTCGTGAATCCTTCGCTTTCCAGCGAGGAGTTGTCGCATCTGCTGACCATGGCCGGGCTGGAAGTGGAGGAGATGACTCCTGTCGCTCCCGCTTTCGAGAAGGTCGTTGTGGGGCAGGTGCTGACCAAAGATAAACATCCCGATGCGGACCGCCTGAACGTGCTGACGGTAGATGTCGGGCAGGCTGAGCCGCTGAATATCGTGTGCGGCGCGGGAAACGTGACGGTCGGCATGAAAGCGCCCTGCGCGCTGGTAGGGGCGAAACTGCCGGGCATCGAAATCAAGCAGGCCAAGGTGCGCGGCATTGCTTCCTTCGGCATGATGTGTTCGGAAAAAGAACTGGGACTGGCCGAAGAAAGCGCAGGGCTGATGGCGTTGGCTGCCGATGCGGTTGTCGGCCAGAGCATCCGCGATCATCTCGATCTGGACGATCACCTGATCACCCTCAAGCTCACGCCAAACCGCAGCGATTGTTTGTCGCTGAAGGGGATTGCGCGCGAAGTGGCGGCATTGACTGGCGCACCGTTGCAGGCTATTCCACAAGCAGCCTTCAAACAAGCAGGCAGCCAAAGCCGCAAGGTCAAATTGGCTGCCGCCGCTGCCTGCCCGCGTTACAGCGGTCGCGTGATCTCCGGCGTAAACGCCAAGGCCGTTACACCGGCCTGGATGGTGCAGCGCCTGCAGCGTTGCGGCCTGCGCAGCATCAGCGCACTGGTTGATGTGACCAACTATATCTTGCTGGAGCTTGGGCAACCGCTGCACGCGTTTGACCTGAACAAGCTGAATGGCGACATTGAAGTGCGTTTTGCCCGTGCAGGCGAAAGCATCAAGTTGCTGAACGAACAAATTGTCGCATTGAAAGACGACATGCTGGTGATCGCTGACAGCAAGAATCCGGTCGCTCTGGCAGGTGTGATGGGCGGCGCGGATAGCTCGGTAAGCGATGCAACGACCGATATTTTCCTGGAAAGCGCGTTCTTTGCGCCCGGCGTGATTGTCGGCAAATCGCGTCTGCTCGGTTTCAGCTCGGATGCGGCTTACCGTTACGAACGCGGCGTCGATTTTTCCGGCACGGCCGCAGCGCTGGATAGAGCTACGCAACTGATTCTCGAGATTTGCGGAGGCCAAGCTGGAGCAATCACGGAAGAGCAGGGCGAGTTGCCAGCGCGGCAGCCGGTGAAGCTGCGCACTTCGCGCGTGCTTCGCGTGTTGGGCGTGGCGTTGAAAACCGAAGAAATCGCGCAGATATTGTCCCGGCTCGGGATGGTGTACCAGCAAAAGGGCGAAGAATTCTCGGTTACGCCGCCCAGCTACCGCTTCGACATCGCCATCGAAGAAGACTTGATCGAGGAAGTCGCGCGCGTACATGGCTACGAGAACATCCAGCCGGCACCGATACAGGCGCGCATGAGCATATTGCCACTGGTCGAGGCGCAGCGTCCGTTGGCCAAACTGCGCCGGACCATGGTTTTGCGCGATTATCAGGAAACCATCAACTACGCTTTCGTTGAAGCCGAATGGGAACGCGATTTGTGTGCCAACAATGCACCCATCGCACTGAAGAACCCCATCGCCAGCCAGATGAGCGTGATGCGCAGCAGCTTGCTGGGCGGGTTGATGGCAGCGCTGCGTACCAATCTGGCGCGCAAGCAACCCAGAGTGCGCCTGTTCGAGATCGGCGGTTGTTTCGCGGCTGAAGCCGGCAGTTATGCACAAAACGAACGTCTGGCCGGATTGGCCTACGGCGGCGCCACCTCCGAACAATGGGGCGCACCGGTACGCAATGTGGACTATTACGATGTGAAGGGCGATGTCGAAGCCTTGTTTGCGCCGCGCAGCCTGAGTTTTCAGGCCGCACCGTATCCGGCATCGCACCCAGGACGTTCGGCGCGCATCCTGCTGGATGGTCGCGCCATCGGCTGGATCGGCGAATTGCATCCGAAATGGCAGCAGCAATACGATTTGCCGCAGGCCGTGGTGTGGTTTGAAGTCGAGCTGGCTGCATTGACTCAGGATCGCGTTCCCAAGCTGGTTGATATCTCGCGCTTCCCGCCGGTTAGACGGGATGTTGCTGTATTGGTTGACGAAAACGTTACGGTACAGTCGCTTCTGGATGTCATGCAGTCAGAAAAAGCGCCAAATGTGGTCGAGTTGGCGTTGTTTGACGTGTATCGCGGCAAAGGCGTGGAGCAAAGCAAAAAAAGCCTTGCATTCCGTGTGTTATTGCAAGATACTCAAAAGACTCTGACTGAAAATGAGATTGAAGAAAATATGGCTCGTCTGGTTGCCGCTTTGCAACGTCAAGGCGCGCAGTTGCGAGTGTAAGAGGGGAATCTGACAACTTTGACCAAGGCCGAACTGGCCGATTTGCTGTTTGAAAAAGTAGGCTTGAACAAGCGCGAAGCGAAAGACATGGTGGAGGCGTTCTTCGAGGAAATCCGCATGCAGTTGGAGCAGGGCGAAAGCGTCAAGCTTTCCGGCTTCGGCAATTTCCAGTTGCGCGACAAACCGCAGCGTCCCGGGCGCAATCCCAAAACAGGGGAAGAGATTCCCATCACGGCACGCCGCGTGGTGACTTTCCACCCCAGCCAGAAACTCAAGAGCATGGTAGAAAAGAACTATCATGGAACATCCCGTAGTTAATTCAGACCTGCCGCCCATCCCGGCGAAGCGCTACTTCACCATCGGTGAAGTCAGCGAGTTGTGCGGGGTGAAGGCGCATGTGCTGCGTTACTGGGAGCAGGAATTCACCCAGCTCAAGCCGGTAAAACGCGGCGGCAACCGCCGCTATTACCAGCACCACGAAGTACTCCTCATCCGCCGCATCCGGCAACTGCTCTACGAAGAAGGCTTCACCATCAGCGGTGCACGCAGCCGTTTGGATCAACACGCCATCCGCCAGGAAGAAACAACGCCTGCTCCTGCCGCTTTGAACATGGCGGTGTTTCGGCGCGAGCTGCGCGATATCATCACGCTGCTGCACGCGTAGAAATTTCATAAAACCGCTTCTGAAAAAGCAAATAGCTCTGCTATAATCCGCGCCCTCGGGGCGTAGCGCAGCCTGGTAGCGTACTTGCATGGGGTGCAAGGGGTCGGGAGTTCGAATCTCCCCGCCCCGACCAGTAGTGAAGGACCTACGACTTAACAGTCGTAGGTCTTTTTTATTTGTATTAGCCGTTCGGCAAATACTCAGTCATTTTCCCGCCTTCGGGAGTTTCTACATCACTTCAGATACTGACACACCTGCCGGGAGAAATAGTTATCTGGCAGTCGTCGCTCCGCCTTTGAACTGTCGACGATACTGCGCCGGTGAAAGCCCGGTGGAGCGTTTGAACAATCTCCGGAATGAAGAAACATCCTCGTAACCTACAGACGCGGTGATTGATTCGAAATCGCCGGTCGTACCCTCCAGTAATTCCTTTGCCTGCTCGATTTTAAGCGCCTGCAAATAGGCGAGGGGAGTCAGTCCGGTAATCTCCAAGAAGCGGCGGTTCAATGTGCGGTAGCTCACATGCATGGCAGCGGCGAGGTCGTCGATGGAGGCGGGCTGCGTCAGGTTTTTCGTCATCCACTCGATGGCGCGCTGGATCAGCGGTTCGGTGTAGTTCGTCTGCACCGACATGAAAGGGCGCTGCGACGTACGGGCGCCATCCACCAGCATGATGCCGCTCACGCTGCGTGCGAGGGCCGCGCCGCCCAGACGACGCAGCACATGCAGTGACAGATCTGTATGCGCCGTCATCGCTCCTGCGGTGATGGCGCGGCCGCTGTCGACGAGCGTTTTGTCTGCATCCAGCCGGATATCCGGGTAGCGCTGCTGAAACTCGCGGGCGAGCCACCAGGTCGTCGTTGCGGGCCGCCCGTTCAGCAGACCGGCCTCGGCCAGCACGAAGGTTCCGTAGCAACTGGCCGCAACCAGGGTGGTATCGGGCAGGGCCCGCAGCCGGGCGATGGCGGTGGCCCAAGTGGTCTGCAACCGGGCGACGATGTGATCGAGCGATTCGGCGAAAAAGCCCGGCAGGATGATCGCTTCGAAATCTCCGAGGTCGGTGGGCAGGGGCTGTGTTTCCACGGCCACGGCATCCGTCAGGCGCACGAGACCGCCTTCGGTGGAGTACAAAAACGGCTGGTAGCCCGCGTCGGGCTGGTAACGCTGTGCAAGGCTGAACATATCCAGCGTGGTGGAGACGCTGGAAGCGGTTGCGCCTTCTTCCAATAGCATCGCGATTTTCATATTGGCAGTTTCCGCACTAATTTGTGCAATTATGCCACTGCTGCCGCAGCCTGCCGAGTGACATCATGCGTCCTATTCCAATCCACCAAGAGGAACGCAGCATGACTGGAAACGAAGCAATCGCAGCAAAACTCATCGCCATGGAGCGCGCAGCACTGGATCGCTGGGGTGCCGGCGACCCGTCCGGGTATCTGGAAATATCGGCGCCCGATGTGGCGTATTTCGATCCCTTTCTGGAGCGCCGCCTGGACGGTCTGGAGGCGCTCACGGCTTTGTATGAATCGTTGCGCGGTGCGATCCATGTAGATCGTTACGAGTTGATCGATCCGAAAGTGCAAGTGTGCGGCGAGGCGGCGGTGTTGACGTTCAATCTGAACTCATACACCGGCGCGACCGCGATGCGCTGGAACTGCACCGAGGTGTATCGCAGCGACAAGGCAGGATGGCGCCTGATCCAGACGCACTGGTCGATCACCCAACATTTGAAAAGCTAGTGATCCGGAACGTCATATCCAAGAATCCCTTCGCATTGAGCTTATCGAAATCTGAATGGACTATTGTGCTTCGACCGGCTCAGCACGAGCGGCTTTCTGGTTTATTGCATTCAGGATCAAAAGTGGCGTAGGTGCGAATTCATTCGCACAGAGCCTGTAGATCAAATGTGCGAATGAATTCGCACCTACACTGAAGGAGAATCGAATGAAACTTGTTATACCGATGTTTTTGAGCGTGATGTGTTGCGCCGCGTCTGTGCAGGCGGGCGAGTTGCCCAAGACGTTGTTCGAGATGGCGGGGGCGAAGGCTGAACCCGCGAAACTGTCCAACAGCGTGCTCATCATCATCGACGCGCAACGCGAATACGTTGACGGTGCGTTGCCGCTTGCCGGTGTTGAGGCCGCGATTTCCGAAACCGCAAGGCTGCTCGTCCGAGCCAGAAAGTCCGGCACGCCGGTCATCCATGTCGTACATAAAGGCAAGGGCGCATTGTTCAATCCGGACGGGCCCTATTTCGAGATCGTCGCCGCGCTGCGTCCACGGCAGGACGAATCGATCATCGAGAAAGCGCGGGTGAGCGCCTTTGCTGACACCAGGCTGGAAGATGCAATACAGCGCACGGGCAGGAAGAACCTCATCATCGTCGGATTCATGACGCACAACTGCGTGAGTTCGACGGCGCGTGCGGCGCGCGATCTGAGTTATGTGCCGACCATTGTGGCGCTGGCGACAGCAACTCGGGATTTGCCGGATGGACGGGGCGGGGTTGTTTCCGCGGCTGTGCTACAGACGGCCAGTCTGGCGGCATTGGCCGACAGGACGGCGTGGGTGGTACAGAAGGAGCTGGATATTCTGTAGTAAATCAAATGGCCGATTTGCATCGGCCATTTGTTATGGAGCAAGGAAACTCAAATCTGATAAACCTGACTGGCTTTCATCAATTCGAGTTTGTGTTTCTGCAGGACCTCGATCACCTTGGAGATCGATTCCGAACGAATTACCGCCAGCGCCGTCGACTGGATCGCGAAAGCGTACATGTAGTCGATATTGATGTTGTTGTCGGTCAGGATCTTCAGCGCGTGATACAAACCGCCTGGCTCATTCGGTACGATGATGCAAGCCACCTCGGTCAGATGCACCGAGAAGCCCTGTTCCTTCAACACGCGCACGGCCAGTTCCGGGCGGCCGACGACCATGCGGATGATGCCGTAGTCGGATGCATCGGCAATGCTCAGGGCGGTGATGTTGATGTCGTTGTCGGCCAGGATTTTGGTCAGCTCTGTCAGTCGTCCCGACTTGTCTTCAAGAAATATCGATAGCTGCTGAATAATCATGATGTGCCTCGCTTCCTATTTTTTGCGGTTATCAATGACACGCTTGGCTTTGCCTTCGGAACGCTCGATGCTGCGCGGTTCGACCAGCCGGATGGTGGCGCTTATTCCCAGTACGCTTGAGATGTTGTGGTGAATACGATTCCTCAGGGCTTCCAGCACTTTCACTTCATCAGACCAGAACTGCTCGTCGATTTCAACCTTGATCTCCAGGGCATCGAGATTGTTCTCGCGGCTCACGATCAATTGATAATGGGGCGAAGTTTCCGCCAGTTTCAGCAATACCGATTCCACCTGCGACGGGAACACATTCACGCCGCGAATGATCAGCATGTCGTCCGTACGCCCCAGGCATTTTTCCATGCGCACCAGTGTGCGTCCGCAGGCGCATTTCTCGGCATGCAGGCGGGTCAGGTCTCGCGTGCGGTAACGTAGCAGCGGCATCGCTTCCCTTGATGCCGGCGTGAACACCAGTTCGCCCACTTCGCCGTAAGGCAGGATCTCCAGCGTGTTGGGATCGATGATCTCGGGGATGAAATGGTCCTCGAAGATATGGCTGCCGTTCTGGTGCTCGCATTCCATCGAAACACCCGGTCCGATGACTTCGGTCAGGCCGTAGATGTCGTAAGCCTTGAGGCCCAGCAACTCCTCGATCTGTATGCGCATTTGCTCGGTCCAAGGTTCGGCACCGAAAACGCCGGCTCTCAACTTGATGGATTTCGGGTCTATGCCTTCCTTGCGTATGCTTTCGCCGAGGTAGGCGGCATAGGAGGGCGTACAGGCGATCACGGTGGAGCCGAAATCGACCATCAACTGCAATTGCTTCTGGGTGTTTCCGCCCGAGATGGGAACGACCGCAGCACCTATCTTCTCGGCGCCGTAGTGCAGTCCCAGACCGCCGGTGAACAAGCCGTAGCCGTAAGCCACCTGGACGATGTCATTTTTGGTGATACCGGCCATGGTCAGCGAACGTGCCACAACTTCGCTCCACATGTCGATGTCGTTTCGCGTGTAGCCGACGACGGTGGGTTTTCCGGTGGTTCCGCTGGAGGCATGCACGCGGACGACTTCAGATTGCGGAGTGGCGAACAATCCGAACGGATAGTTGTCGCGCAAATCGTTCTTCAGGGTGAAGGGCAGGTCCTTCAGTTGGTCGATGCCCTTGATGTCGCCGGGCTCTATGCCTTTTTCCTTGAGCTTGGCACGATAAAAGGGAACGTTCTCATAGACCCTTCCCAGCATCTTTACCAGACGCTGGCTCTGAATCTCACGCATCTGCTCCCGGCTTGCGCATTCAATGTCTTGGTTCCAGATCATGATTCTCGTCTTTGAAGTTAATAAATCTGTCTACTCACTATGATCCAATAGAACGCAGATCAAGTCCTCGTTCGTCATACCGGCGGAGGCCGGTATCCAGATAAATATATATTTCCAACGTAAGTGGGACTACATTTGGTTTTGCCTGCTTCGCAGAGTATTTTTTAGGCTGGATACCGGCCTCCGCCGGTATGACGGCCCAAGGTCTAAGCGGAACAAGGCTGATTTCCCTGCCTCAATTCGCCAGCCCCTTCCTGAACGCCAGCAGGTTCATCTCAACAATCTCTTCGCCCTTGGCCGCGAACAACTGTGCAATCGCCTTTTCCAGTTGCTCTGCGCCGATGCCGATATAAGGCGCTGCCGCGCCCAGCATCACGACATTGAATGACTTGGGATTGCCCACGCTGCGCGCGAGTGCCTCTGCATCGACGAACACATGCCTGGCCGATTTCTCGATCTCGGCCCGGATGCTGTCTTCCTCGGGATAGTTGGCAATGTTCTTGAATGCCTCGGTCGCCGTAACGATCACGCCGTCCTTAGACAGGAACGGTAGATAGCGCAACGACTCCATGGGCTCGATAGCAAGGATCAGATCGGCTTTGCCGCGCGGGATCAGGTCGGAGAAGATTTCGGCATCGGAGATGCGCAGATGCGATTCGACGGCGCCGCCGCGCTGGCTCATGCCGTGCACTTCGGCCTGTTTCACATGCAGGCCGTTGTTCATGGCAGCCAGGTCGATAACGGCGGCAATGGTCAAAATTCCCTGTCCGCCCACGCCCGCGATGATGATGTTCTTGTTCATATCGATCAGACTGCTGCTTTCGCAGCGGCAGTCTTGTTGCGTTGTTTTTTGTTCTTGAGCATCACTTGCACGCATTCCCTCTGCGCAATGACAACAGAAACACCCCGGTACTCGAACTCTTCCTTCAGGACGGCCATATTCTTTTCCATGTTCTTTTTCAACGGTTCGATCACGCGGATATGCGCCTCGTCCACGCCCACACCTTTGCAGATGTCGTAAAGATTGCCGTCCCCGGAAGATTCCTGTCCGCCGGTCATGGCCACGGTGGCATTGTCTGAAATGATGATGGTGACGGACGTGCCATCGTTCACCGCGTCGATCAGACCGGTGATGCCGGAGTGCGTGAAGGTGGAATCGCCGATGACCGCAACAGCCGGATGCAACCCGGCATCCGAAGCGCCCTTGGCCATGGTGATCGAAGCCCCCATGTCGACGCAGGTGCTGATGGCGTCATAGGGTGGCAACGCGCCCAGCGTGTAGCAGCCGATATCGGAAAACACATGCTTGGCCGGATAGCTTTCAAAGACGCGATTCATCGCCACGAACAGATCGCCATGTCCGCATCCTTGGCACAGCATGGGCGGGCGATTGGCAACAACCGCGGGAATGGCCTTGAGCTCCGGCATGGGCACGCCCAGCGCCTTAGCCAAGGCATCCGGCGACAGTTCGCCCATGCGTGGCAGGGCGCCATCGAGTCGGCCGCGGAATTTGGCATTTCCAAAAAAGCCTTTCAGCAGCTCCTCGTAGATTGGGTAGCCTTCCTCGGCGATCAGCACATCGTCGTACTTTTCCACAAAGGCTTTGAGCTTCTTCTCGGGCAACGGGTACTGCGAGATCTTGAGCACGGGAATGTCCAGCTTCTCCGCCTGCTTCACTTCCATCACGTAGTTGTAGGCGATGCCGAACGCGATCACCGCCTTGGGGCCTGAGCCTTCAACGACTTTGTTCAAAGGGGACGCCTCGGAAATATCGGTCAACTGCTGCTGCTTGCCGAGCAAACCGGCGTAGTTCACGCGGGCGTTGGACGGCAGCAAGATCCAGTTCTTCTTTTCCGTGGACGGGTTCAGCGCGTTCTGCGCCTTTGCTACTTGTTGCAACACCGCCGCACGCGAGTGCGAGAGGCGGGTAGTGATGCGCAACAACACCGGCAGCTTCACCAGCTCCGAAAGATCGAAAGCGTAGCGCACCGCATCGTAGGTCTCCTGCTGGTTCGAAGGTTCGATCACCGGCAGATAGGCAAAGCGCCCGTAGGCGCGGGTATCCTGTTCGTTCTGCGAAGAGTGCATGGAAGGATCGTCGGCCACCACCACCACCAGTCCGCCGTTGACGCCCGTAATCGCGGAATTCATGAACGCATCCGCCGCCACATTGAGCCCCACATGCTTCATGCACACCAGACTGCGCTTGCCCGCGTACGACATGCCCAGCGCAGCTTCGTAGGCAGTCTTCTCGTTGCTCGACCACTTGGAGCGAACGCCGTTCTGTTTGGCGATTTTGGAGCGCTGAATGTACTCGGTGATTTCGGTGGAGGGTGTGCCGGGATACGCGTACACACCCGATATTCCTGCATCTATTGCGGCCAGTGCGATGGCTTCGGCACCGAGAAGAAGCTTTTTGTTCGTCATTGATCGAAGGCTGAAGATTTCGAAGAGGGGGAGATGAGATTCAAATTCACGGCGCGAAGTATCGTGGAGCGGATGCGCTCAGTCAATGAAATTTCGAGTGTGAATTACCAATGTGAATTGGTCGGGAAGAGTTGGCGGGATGCGTTGCCTTTATTGGAAACCTGACTGGAATCATTTGTTATGCGGCAGCGACGAAGCGCGGGTATTGGGGCCTGCATATTGGTGAGACAGGGCTGATTGTGGTGAGAGTCAAGGCTGCTTTTCGGCCTTATGTAGCGCTCCACATAAGGCCGAGCTTGAGACGTCGGCACTGCCTACTTCAACGGCAGTTCATGCAGCGCCGCGCACCAAATTCCCTCAAGCCAACTGCTTCTGCAACGTATCCCGCAACTCCGCAACTTCCTCCGGCCGGTCCAGCGCCTCTCCGCTGATCCAGAACGTATCTTCCGCCCGTGAACCCAGCGTGTTGATCTTGGCGCTGCGCAGTTCGATGTTGTGCTGTGCAAGCAGGTAGGCGATGCGCGCCAGCAGGCCGGGGCGGTCGCCGGCGACGATGGACATGATGTGGCGTTTTTTCTCGTCGAGTTCGATGAGGATCTGCGGCACGATGGGGAAGTGCTTCAGCTGGCGGCTGACGCGGCCGACGCTGGGGGCAGTGAGCGGTGCGCTGGTGGTCAGTGTCTGCGTCAGTTCATATTCGATGAAGTTCATCACATCGCGGTACACGGTGTTGTCGTTGTTCGCATCCATCACCAGGAAGCTGTCCAGCGCATAGCCGTGCTGGGTGGTGTGTACCTTGGCTTCCATGATGTTGTAACTCATGCGTGCGAAAAAGCTGCAGATGCGCGCGAACAGGTAGGGCTTGTCCTGCGTGTAGACCATGACCTGCAGGCCTTCGCCGATGCGGCTCAGGCGTGCCTTGACGATGGGCGCTTCGCTGTTGACGCGGTGCGCCAGCATGCGCGTGTGCCAGGCGATCTCGTGCGGTTCGTGGCGCAGGAAGTAGTCGGCGTCGAACTGCGCCCACAGCAATTTGTAGATTTCGGGATGGATGGCGTACAGGGCGAGCGTTTCGGTGGTGCGCTGGCGGATATCGCCCACCTGGTCGGCGACTTTGCCGCTGGTCATGAAACGCCGCGTTGAATTGTAGAGGTCTTCCAGCAGTTGGGCTTTCCACGCGTTCCACACTTTGGCGCTGGTGCCGCGAATGTCGGCCACGGTGAGCAGGTAGAGCGCGGCCAGATAGCGTTCGTTCTTGATCTTGGCGGCGAAAGCGGCGATCACGTCCTGATCGGACAGATCCTGTTTCTGCGCAATGGAGGACATGGTGAGGTGGTTCTCCACCAGCCATACCACCAGCTCGGCATCTTCGCGCATCACGCCGTGTTGCTTGCAGAAGCGCGCCGCGTCGACGCGCCCCTTTACGGCGTGGTCGCCGCCGCGGCCTTTGGCGATGTCGTGGAACAGTCCGGCGATGTAGAGCACTTCGGGGCGGGCGAAGTCGCGGATGATTTTGCTGCTCAGCGGGAATTCGTGTTCGTACTCCGGCAGGGTGGAGCGGCGCAGGTTGCGTATCACCATCAGGATGTGTTCGTCCACGGTGTATACGTGGAACAGGTCGTGCTGCATCTGTCCGACGATGCGGCCGAAGGCGGGCAGATAGCGTCCGAGAATATCCTGTTGGTTCATGCGCCGCAGCGCGTGGGTCAGGCCTTGCGGCGCGCGGAATATTTCCATGAACAGCGCACGATTGCGCGGGTCTTTGCGGAATTCCGAACCGATGGAACGGCGCGCGCGCCACAGCGCACGCAGAGTCTGCGCGGAGAATCCGGTCAGGCGCGGATGCTGTTCGATCAGCAGGAAGCTTTCCAGAATGGCGGTGGGTTCGCGCTCGAACAGCAACTCGTCACGCGCTTCCAGTTTGTCATCGCGCGCGACGAAACGCTCGTTGATGGGGTGGGTCTCGGCGACGGGGAAAATGCGCGCGCGTATGGTTTGCAGCAACACGTCGTTAACCTGCAGCACCGCGCGCTTGGTGCGGTAGTAATGCTGCATCAGGTGCTCGCTGGAGCGGCGCTGCGCGCTGGATTTGACGCCCAGCTGTTCGGCGAGCGCGGTCTGGTATTCGAACACCACACGGTCGTCATGCCGCCCGGAAAGGTAATGCAGGCGGATGCGCAAATCCTGCAGCAGGCGCTCGTGCTGCGCGGTCTGGCGCGCTTCGATCTTGGTGATGAGGTCGGCCTCGGCCAGCGCCTGCCAGGTGTGGCCGAAACCGCAGGCGCGCGCGATCCAGATCACGGTTTGCAAGTCGCGCAGACCGCCCGGACTTTCCTTCAGGTTCGGTTCCAGGTTGTAGTCGGTGGTCACGAAACGCTTGTGGCGCAGTTCCTGTTCCTGCACCTTGGCCAGATAGAACGCGCGCTTGTTCAGGTGTTCAGACAGTGCTTCGCGCATCTCCAGAAACAATGCGCGGTTGCCGGTGATGTGGCGCGCCTCCAGCAGGTTGGTCTGTACCGTGACGTCGGAAGATTCGGCCATGCAATCGCCCACGGTGCGAATGCTGTGTCCGATCTCCAGGCCGAGATCCCACAGCGTGCCGACCAGCGATTTCAGTTGCGCTTCCAGCTCCGGGCTGGGTTGTTGCGGCAACAGGATGAGCAGGTCGATGTCGGATCGTGGAAAGAGTTCCGCGCGACCATAGCCGCCCACGGCGACCAGCGCCAGATCGGCAGGCAATTTGAGCAGGCGCCAGACACGGCGCAGATGATCATCGACGACTTTGGAGTAGGCGCGCAGATGGCGCGCTGGATGGGGGTTGACGCTGTAGTCGTCCTGCAAAGCGCGGCGCGCCGTGCGCAGACTGTCTCTTATCTCTGCTATGGACATCGCGGCGGAGAAATCAGGCGGGGACGGGCGGCGATCCGGCGGAAAGGGTCAGCACTTCGTAGCCGGTTTCGGTGACCAGTATGGTGTGTTCCCATTGTGCGGAAAGACTGTGGTCTTTGGTGACGACTGTCCAGCCGTCGCCCAGCTGTTTGATGCCGGACTTGCCCGCATTGACCATGGGCTCGATGGTGAAGATCATGCCCGCTTCCAGCCTGGGGCCGGTACCGGCCTTGCCGTAGTGTAGCACCTGCGGTTCTTCATGGAATTTGTTGCCGATGCCGTGTCCGCAGAATTCGCGCACCACGCTGTAACCTATTCCTTCGACGTAAGACTGGATGACGTGACCGATGTCGCCCAGAAAGGCGCCGGCCCTGACCACGCGGATGCCGCGCCACATGGCTTCATAAGTGGCTTCGCACAGGCGCTTGGCCTGGATGGAGGGTTCGCCCACGTAATACATGCGGCTGGTGTCGCCGTGCCAGCCGTCCTTGATGGTGGTGATGTCCAGATTGACGATGTCGCCGTTTTTCAGTTTCTTGTCGCTGGGCACGCCGTGGCACACCTGGTGGTTGATCGAGGTGCAGATGGATTTGGGGTAGGGCGTATGTCCGCCCGGCGCGTAATTCAGCGGAGCGGGGATGCAGCCTTGCACCTTCACCATGTAGTCGTGGCACAGACGGTCCAGCTCTTCCGTGGTGACGCCGACTTGTACGTGGGGGGCTATGTAATCCAGCACTTCTCCGGCCAAACGTCCGGCGATGCGCATTTTTTCGATTTCCTGCGGGGTCTTGATACTGATGGGCATGATTTTTGTTGAGATTGCGTACGGGTGTGAGGATAGAGGATTGAACGTCCCAGCACAACATCAAGTGCATGAAGGCGCTGCTGAAGTTAGGTAGGGTGGGCACGTTTTTGGTGCCCACGCGGTCAGCTCGCAATTGTTTCCGCGTGGGCACCAAAAGCGTGCCCACCCTACAGCCAAGAAAAAAGGCACACCTTGCGGCGTGCCTTTTTAAGGGTCAAAACGCGGTGCTTAGCGTTTGTTGCCGTTGGTGTTGCCGTTATGGCCGCGTCCCAGCGAGAAGCTGGTGCCCTGCGGACGACGCGGAGCGGCGTGCGGTGCTGCTGTATGCGGCGCGGCAGCGCGGTGAGCCGGGGCGTGGTGCGAAGGCGCATGATGAGCAGCAGCGCGATTGCCGCCCATGTTGCCATTCACGTTGCCGTTCGGGTTGCCAGTGCGCGGCGCATCGTTGGTGAAACGGCTGTGCTTGTGGCCTTCACGGCGCTGGTCTTGCGAATGCTCGTGACGGCTGTCCGGTGCGCTGTGACGGCTGAAGTTGCTGCCGTTGCCTGCGCCATTGCTACGGCCAAAACCGCCGCCATTGCTGTTGCGTCCGGAGTAACCGCCGCCGCCGTTACCGCGACCTGCACCGCTGCGCGGTTGCGAAGAAGCGGGACGCGGCTTGAACTTCGGCTCCAGACCTGCAATGGTGTGAGCCTGGATCGGTTGGCCGGTAAAGCGCTCGATCTTCTTCAGGTTCATCGCATCGCGGTTGGACGCGAAGGAAACAGCGATACCCGATGCGCCGGCACGGCCGGTACGGCCGATACGGTGCACGTAGTCTTCTGCAAACTTGGGCAGGTCGAAATTGATAACGTGGGTGATGCCTGCCACGTCGATGCCGCGCGCGGCAACGTCGGTAGCGACCAGCACGCGCACATTGCCGCGACGCAGGTTGAGCAGGGTGCGGTTGCGTTCGCGCTGGTTCATGTCGCCGTGCAGGGCTGCGGCGGCGTGACCGGCAGCGGACAGTTCGTCAGCCAGGGAGTCGGCATCGCGCTTGGTCGCGGTGAATACCAGAGCCTGGTTCAGATCGACGTCGCGCAGCAGGTGATCGAGCAGGCGATTCTTGTGTGCCATGTCGTCCACGTACATCAGGCGCTGATCGATGTTTTCATGACGGGCTTGTGCAGAGGCAACGCTGATGCGCTTCGGGCTCTTCAGCAGGCGCATGGCCAGATTGCCGATCGCGCCTTCCAGCGTGGCGGAGAACAGCAATGTCTGGCGGGTTGCCGGTGTGGCGGCGGCAATGCGCTCCACGTCGTCGATGAAGCCCATGTCCAGCATGCGGTCAGCTTCGTCCAGTACCAGCATTTCCAGACGCGAGAAGTCGATGCGGCCGCGTTCGATGTGGTCGATCAGACGGCCCGGTGTTGCCACCAGGATGTCCACATTACCGGACAGCAGTTTGTTCTGCAGCGGGTAGGGCATGCCGCCCAGGATGCTCACCACTTTGACGCGCATGTTCTTGCCGTATTTGTTGGCGGCGTCGGACACTTGTTGTGCCAGTTCGCGGGTCGGGGTCAGCACCAGAATGCGCGGGCCTTTGCCGCGCACGGCAGCTTCAACCGACAGCTTTTGCAAAGCAGGCAGGATGAAAGCGGCAGTCTTGCCGGTGCCGGTCTGGGCGGAGGCCATCAGGTCATGCCCGGCCAGTGCCTGGGGAATCGCTTCGGCTTGAATCGGGGAAGGTACGGTGTAGCCCGCTTCTTGCACAGCTTGCAAAATAGCAGGGGCCAGGCCCAAAGAGGCAAAAGTGATTACGTTTTCGGCAGTCGCGGGTACAGCAGTCGTTATAGTTTTATCAGACACAGTTGTTCCTTTAATTTTTTTAGATAAAGCGCATGCGCGGCCAAAGGCCACACAATGAAATTCAGTAGGGGGGGAAATACAAATACCTCTACCGGCGCAAACAAAACATCGTCGCTAACCGGTGAAGCTTGGCGCATCCAGAATAAAGAGATGCCAGAGGGTCAGAAAACGATGAACTCAATACCGCCCTTGGGGCGACAAGGCGCGCATTATACGGATGGATGAAATAAAAGCCAGCGTTATATTGCATGTCAACGATGGCGGTGCCGCAATCGGGATTCGGGTATATTTCCCGCATATATAAGTACAGAGGGCAGAGTGCCTGAGCGGGAGAAAACATGAATTGGCGTGTCATTGCGCTAGGTGCATTGCTGATGGCTGGCTGCGGCAAGCAGGAAGAAGTCTATCAACCGGTGTTTTCGACGCGCGGGGTGGATGCACCCCGGGAATACATCGTGGGCATTCATCCCCTGCACAATCCCACGCGCCTGCTTGAGGTCTACGGCCCCGTCGTGGACCGCCTGAATGCGGCCATTCCGCAGGCGCATTTCCGTCTGGAGGCGTCGCGCAACTACGAGGAGTTCGAAAAGAAGCTGTACGGCAGGCGCTTCGATTTCGCCATGCCCAATCCCTATCAGACCGTGCGTTCGCTCAAGTATGGCTACCACGTGTTCGGCAAGATGGGCGACGACGATTTGTTCCGCGGCATCATCCTGGTGCGCAAGGACAGCGGCATACGCAATGTGGCCGACCTCAAGGGCAAGAAGGTCTCCTATCCCGCGCCCACCGCGCTGGCGGCGACCCTGATGCCGCAATACTATTTACATACACACGGTCTGGACGTGAACCGCGACATCGAAAACCTGTATGTCGGTTCGCAGGACTCTTCCATGATGAACGTGCTGCGCGGCCATGTGGCGGCGGGGGCGACATGGGTCGTGCCTTGGAACAACTTCCAGCGGGAAAATCCGGAACAGGCGGCGCAACTCGAAGTGAAATGGCAGACCGAGTCGCTGCCAAACAACGGCTGGGTGGTGCGCGAGGACGTTCCATCCACATTGGCGGCCAAGGTCAGCAAAGTGTTGATCGACCTGCGCCGAACGCCCGAAGGACGGGCAATTCTGAAAAAAATGGGGATTTCCCGTTTCGACTACGCGAGCGAAGAGACCTACCGGCCGGTGCGCCAGTATCTGCGGGTCTTCTCGGAGACAGTGCGGCAGATTGAACATTGAATACGATGAAACCGAAAACTCCCATTAGCGCGCTGTGGCGCGGCTCGATAAGAAGGCAACTGGTCTTGGGCTTTGCGCTGGCATCGCTCGGCTTGATGCTGGCATTCGGTTATCTGGTGCTCAAACAGCAGCGCGAAGCGCTGTACCGGCTGTCCGGCGAGCGCGCGACCGAACTGGTGCATATGCTTTCCATCAATGGCAACTCCTGGGCGCTGGCTCACGATCTGGTCGGATTGCAGGAAGTGGTGCAGGGCGTCGCCAAAACGCCCGACCTGCAGCGCGCCTATTTCCTGGATACGCACGGCGAGGTACTGGCCTCGACCAAGCCGGACGAGGTTGGGTTATTCGTCACGGACGAAGTGAGTCGCGCCATGTTGCTTTCGACTGGCAGAGACCAAATCGTGCTGCTGGATAACCCGGCCATATTCGTTGTCGCTCATCCGGTCATGTCCGACGGGCGGCGGCTCGGCTGGGCACGCGTGGAGATGTCGCGGAAAACGGTCAAGGAAAATCTGTCTGCGCTCACCCGGGTGTGGCTGCAGTTTCTGTTGCTGGGGGCGCTGACCGTGTCGCTGGTCGCGGTGCTGTTGGCGCGGCGCCTGACCCGCGGCTTGGATCACCTGATGCAGGTCGCTTTCGCCGTGGAGCACGGCCGGGGCAAGCAGCGTGCCGATGTCGGGCGGGCCGATGAAATCGGGGTGCTGGCGCGCCATCTGGACCGCATGCTGGGCGCGATCGAGCAGCAGGAAAAGCTGATCAGCGAGAGCGAGGCCAGATACCGGTTTCTTGCCGACAATATCTCGGATGTGATCTGGATATTGAATCTCGTGACGAATCGCTGGGAATACATGAGCCCCTCGGTCGAAAAAATACTCGGCTACGGCGTAGACGAAATCATGGCGAAGCCGATGGCGTTCACGCTGACAGCCGAGTCCGCTGCGGACTTGCAAGGCAAGATAGACGAACGCAGCAAACTGTTCCTGAGCGGTGCGGACGGCACTCATATCTATACCGACGAGTTGGAGCAGCGCTGCCGCAACGGACTGGCCGTGTGGACCGAGGTGACGTCCCATTTCGCCACCAACGAGCAGGGCGAGTTGATCATGCTGGGGGTGACGCGTGACATCGGCGAACGCAAGAAGGCCGAGCAGCAAATACGCGATCTGGCGTTTTACGACACCCTGACCAAATTGCCCAACCGGCGTTTGCTGCAGGAACGGTTCACCCTGGTTCTGTCCGCCTGCAAGCGCAGCAAACGCTATGCGGCGCTGATGTTCATGGATCTGGATAATTTCAAGCCGCTCAACGATACCCACGGGCACGATGTGGGCGATCTGTTGCTGATCGAGGTGGCGCGCCGCATCGTCAGCTGTGTGCGCGAGGTCGACACCGTGGCCCGCTTCGGCGGCGACGAATTTGTGGTGATGCTGAGCGGCCTGGATGCGAACCGGGAAACCTCGCTGGCACAAGCCCGCGGGGTGGCGGAGAAGATACGCCAGCTATTGGGTGAGGTTTACCGGCTGAAGGTGGTCAAGGAAGGCGAAACGGAACCGGGCGTCGTCGAGCACCGCTGTACCGCCAGCATTGGCGTGGCATTGTTCAATAACCATGCAGAGACTCAGGAGAATCTATTGAGGCTGGCCGACACTGCCATGTATCAGGCCAAATCGGCAGGGCGCAATCGGGTGCATTTCGCCGACATATAGTTGTCATATTCGTGCTTGGGCTCTGTGCTAGAATGCGCCCCCTTCGAATTCAGTACAGGTAGTACAACATGTCCCGCGCCCTTCGCAACATCGCCATCATCGCCCACGTTGACCACGGCAAGACCACGCTGGTTGACCAATTACTGCGCCAGTCCGGCACCTTCCGCGCCAACCAGAAGTTGGAAATCCGCGTGATGGACAACAACGATCTGGAAAAAGAGCGCGGCATTACCATTCTGGCCAAGAACACCGCTATCGAATA
>JAUSBC010000047.1 GCA_030652215.1 Sideroxyarcus sp. | reverse complement strand
GGGGGATGCTCACAACAGCGACTTTGATGGGGCGCAACCTAAGCATTAGCTCATTGGTTCAAAGAATTATGAGTCTGACGAACACCGCAGGGAACAAACCTAGAACAACTCGTCTTGCTCCGCTAAAGCAGAATCGACGGTCGCCTGCATGGATTCCATTCTACGCTTGAATTCGGCGAGGTCAAATCCTCCGCCGAGGCGGGTGGTGAGAAGTTCGTGGGTGATGTTGAGCGCGGCCATGATTGCGATGCGCTCAATCGATGCGATCTTGCCTGCATCGCGGATCTCGCGCATTTTTTTGTCCAAATAAGCAACGGCATCCAGCAATTCGGCGCGTTCGTCATCGGGGCAGGCGACGCGCAGTTCGCGGTCGAGGATGGTCACATCAAGCGAACTGATCTTGCTCATGCCGCATCCTCTGGGAGTTGGGAAAGTAGCTTTTCAAGACGTTGCGCGGCCTCGTTGACCTTGTCCTGGCTCTTGCGCTGCTGGCTCACGGCTGCCGCGACTTCCTGGCGTAGCTGCAGGTTCTCGGCGCGCAGGCGCTGAGTCAGTTGCACCAGTTGGGCCAATTTATGGTCGAGGACGTCGAGTTCGCTATGCATTACCGAACTATAAATTTAAAAACCCTGTTAAGTCAATCGGTAACGGAATGTTTTGCAAGTGCTTTGGAATTTTGCGGGGTAAACATCGGTAAAAGCTCTGGTAGAATCCGGCCTGCTTCAAGGTGCAGAAAGGTGCGAGCCTTTCAGTTAAACGGGAAACAGGTGAGGAAGCGTTAACTCCGATGCCTGTGCTGCCCCCGCAACGGTAAGCAAGTGTGGATTTGCCAATCGGCCACTGTGCGCAAGCATGGGAAGGCGGCAAATAAATCTTGCGAGCCCGGATACCGGCCTTGGGCGAGGTTCAGGAAATGCGCGTGGGGCGCATGGATGCCAGTCTTCCAGGGTTCATTCTCGCTTCCCGCCGCATTCCTGATTTTGTTCAATGTTCCAACGGGGACGCTTGGAACTTCAATTGGGAAGCATCATGAAACAAAGACACTTATTCGCCGCTCTTTTACTCGCGGCAACTCCTCTGGCGCAATCTGCAACCGAAAGTCTGGACGAAGTGGTGGTCACCGCCACGCGTTTCGAGGACAAATCCACCAACAAACCCGTCAATGTGACGGTGATCACCCGTGAAGAAATCCGCCAGAGCAGCGCGCGCACCTTGCCCGAACTGCTTTCGACGCAGGCGGGCATTTCGATGCGCGACCTGTTCGGCAACAACGCGGCTTCCGCCTCGGTCGATATGCGCGGCTTTGGCGCGGCTTCCGGCCAGAACACACTGCTCCTGTTGGATGGTCGCCGTATCACCGATCCCGATTTGTCGGGTGTGCAGTGGTCGTCGATCCCGTTCGCAGCAATCGAGCGCATTGAGATCGTGCGCGGCAGCGGTGCGGTGCTGTATGGCGACGGCGCGAGCAGCGGGGTCATCAACATCATTACGCGCTCCCCTTCGAAGCAGGGCGGCAACGGTACGTTGAGTCTTCGCGGCGGCAGTTACGGTACCAGCGAAGCGCAAGCCAGTGGCGGCTACTTTAACGGCACTGCCGGTGTCGATGTAACCGCCAGCAAGTATCGTTCAGAGGGCTACAGGCACAACAATCGCAACGACCAAACTAATGCCCAGGCAAATTTCCGCTGGTTGACCGAAGCGGGCGAGTTGGCCATAAAGATGGGAATGGATCGGCAGGATATTCAACTGCCCGGCGGGCGCACGGTGCAGCCTGCTCTGGGAATTGATCTGGTAAGTACCGATCCGCGCGGGGCGGCAACGCCACTCGACTATGCCAGCCGCGATGGCAACCAGATTGCGCTGGAGTGGCAGCAGAATCTGGCAGGGGCTGACGTCAACATCGGTGTCGCCCGCCGCAGCAAGAACCAGAAATCGTATTTTGATTGGGGTGGATTTCCGGAGTATCGCGATGGCGATCTGACCGTGAATTCGTTCACGCCGCGTGTGCGTGTACCGCATGAGCTCGGCGGAGAGAGTTTGCTGGTGGTCGGTGTGGATGTGCACCGTTGGGCTTACACCCAACGCACCTCCAATTCCCCGGCGAATATCAATCAACCCATCAATCGCATCGGCGTGAGCCAGCATAACGACGCATGGTATGTGCAGAACACCACGCATCTTTCCGCTGCGACCACCTTGCTGGCCGGATTCCGCAATGAGCGGGTGTCGATGAATGGTACGGATGTCTACGACGGCGCGGCACCCGGCGCATTCTTCGGCACCGCTGCGCCTGCGGGTTCGTTCGCGGCTTCCAAAAGAGCGCATGAGCTTGGTCTGCGACACCAGCTCGATTCGGGTCTGGCGATCAACGGCAAGATCGGACGCAGTTTCCGCTTTGCCAATGTGGACGAGATATACGAGTTCAGTCCTACCTTTAGTCACCAGTTCCAGTTCCTGCGTCCGCAGACGGTGGCAGGCAGGGAGTTCTGGCTGGATAAGAAGTTCGACTCAGGAAGTTGGCGCGCTGCTGTGTTCAGCAACAAAGTCTACGACGAGATACACCTCGATCCTTTCGGCACGGGGGTGGGCAACACCAATCTGCCGCCTTCGCGCCGTCAGGGCGTGGAACTGGACGGCAAGTGGCAGGTGCTGGCTGACGTGTTGCTGAACGCGGCCTATACCTACACCGATGCGCGCTTCGTTTCCGGAACATGGGAAGGCAAGAGAGTTCCTCTGGTCGCCAGCCGCAAATCCAGCCTGGGCGCGTCGTGGGCGGTCAGTGAGCAGACACGGCTGAATACGGCTTTGAGTTATGTGAGTTCCCAATTCATGGAGAACGACGAGCCCAATACACTTGGGGTGAAGATCCCGGCCTACTCGTTGGTCGATCTCAAGCTGACGCATCAGGTGGGGGCTTTGCAAGTGAACGCTTCAGTGAATAACCTGTTTGATCGAAAATATTTCAACTATGCGGTCTGTAGCCAGTTCACTGCGGGGAAATACAGTGCCTACACCCTGCCGGGGCGCACGTTGTATATGGGTTTGAACTACCAGATGTAACATTGGAACGGCGGAATTTCGCCTTTTCTGATAAAGTTCGCGCCAAATCATCATTGGCGCGAACATTCAAGGAGACAACATGAAAGTCCTGCAAAACAAAACTTTGTGGATAGCAGCAGCGCTTGTCGCGCTGATAGCGCTGACGCGTTTCAACCACTTCGGCTCATCGGCGGCCTTGCCCGATGCTTCTTACGCAGTGTATTTCCTCGGTGGCTTGTTCCTCGGCCGCGTGCGCGGCGGTTTGGCAATTTTGGCCTTGTTGCTGGTAGAAGCGGCTCTGGTCGACTACTACGCGATCAATTTTGCGGGTGTCAGCGGCTGGTGCGTGACTTCGGCCTACGGTTTCCTGGTTTTTGCCTACTCGGCTCTGTGGTTCGTCGGACGCTGGTACGCGCCGCGCCACGATTTGACGGTTAAAGGCTTGTCCGGTTTGTTCGCGGCAGCAGTTGCGGCGGGCAGCCTGGCATTCGTCATCGCCAACGTGAGTTTTTATTTGCTGGCCGGCTATTTCGGCAGCATGGGCGTTTGGGAATTCGCAACCAGTGTGTCGCAATACTACGGTTCATACGTCGCAGTGGCGGTGGCCTATATTGGTTGTGCCGTCATCCTGCAAATGCTGATCGGTATTTCGACAGGCAAAGCGCAACGTTCCAAAGCAGTTTGACCCGGAGTTCGGTACGTGACAAACGCACCGGGCGCATTACCGTATAAATGACCTCTACCCAGCTTTACCTGCGTCTTCTCAGCTACGTCCGCCCTCACAGGCGGGTGTTTGCCATCTCCATTCTGTGCATGGCGATCACCGCCGCCACCGAAGCGATGTTGCCCGCTTTGCTCAAGCCGTTTGTCGACGGCACCTAAGCCATCAACTGGGTGGGCAACAAGCTGGTGATGGATTTGCTGGCAAAAGACGGAGCGTATGCCCAACTGCATCGCATCCAGTTCGCACCGTCGGCGATGCCCGAAACACCCTGATTGCGGCCACGCCGATCCGGACTGCGCTTTAGGCGCTGGAGCAATGTCTTGCAATTGAGTGCCGTTTCAGTTGACACTGCTGGCATATCTGGTAAATTCCATACCCGAGCGTTTAACTCAAGAAACACCCCCAATTCACTAACTACCAACAAAACAGGAGATCATCATGGCAGTTCTCGTAGGCAAACAAGCACCGGATTTCACCGCTACCGCCGTTATGGGCAACAATGAAATCAAAGACATCAAGTTTTCCGAAGCAATCAAGGGCAAGCATGCAGTGCTGTTTTTCTACCCGCTCGACTTCACCTTCGTTTGCCCTTCCGAACTGATCGCCTTTGATCACCGTCTGGAAGAATTCAAGAAGCGCAATGTGGAAGTGATCGGCGTCTCCATCGACTCGCAATTCACCCACCTAGCCTGGAAGAATACCCCCATCGAAAAGGGCGGCATCGGACAAGTACGCTACACGCTGGTTGCCGACATCAAGCACGACATCGCCAAGGCCTATGACGTTGAAGCCGACGGCGGCGTCGCTTTCCGTGGCTCCTTCCTGATCGACAAGAGCGGCGTAGTGCAGCACCAGGTTGTGAACAACCTGCCGCTGGGCCGCAACATCGACGAAATGCTGCGCATGGTCGACGCGCTGCAATTCACCGAAGAGCACGGCGAAGTCTGCCCCGCAGGCTGGAGCAAGGGCAAGGCCGGTATGGGCGCTTCCACCGAAGGTGTGGCGAAATACCTGGCAGCACACGCCAAGGAATTGTAAACGTTTCGGCACGCTGCTAAACAACAAAGGCTCCCTCGGGAGCCTTTGTTGTTTTCAGACGCGGCAATGCAGCCGGGCCTGAATTGCGTTAGACAGAAGCCGCCGCCTTCCGGTCCTTGATCGCCTTGATGTGCGCACCCTGTTGATCCCGGCGTTTCATGTCCTCGGGATCGACCTTGCTCAGCACTTCCTGTTTGAGGCGCTGGTTCTCCGCATCGAAGTGCTTGATCTCGTCTGCTGTGAAATTCTTCGTTTCTCCAACCTTGGTCTGGAAACGCTTGTAGCCGAGCTCGTCCAGCACGTCGCCAGCAACCTGCTCGAAGACGCAGATATCCACGCCGCTCATTTCGCGCAGGAATTTGTTGGTGTTGTCCGTCATCACCGGCTTCACCACGTTGCCCCACAGTTCGCTGGAACTGGCGGCGCGTTTGGCTTCGTCGGATTCGTGGAAATCCAGCATGGAGTCGTTGTAGGTTGCGCCCAGGAATTCGCACAGGCCGCGCATGGCCGTTTCGGGCGAGCCGGTGAGGGTTTCGTAGCTGAGGTTGTAGAAGCGCTTGGGGTCGATATGCTTGCGGCTCTTCAGCGCGATGCGCTGCGTTGCGCCCCATTCGTTCCCGATGTGGTAGGGATGCTTTTCGCCCACCACCGCCTTGCGGAACGACAAGGCAACGTCGCGCCCGTCGCGGTAGAGATAGATGTAACGCGCCGCGTCGCCATAATAGGCTTCGATTTCTTCCAGGTAATTGATGTTGGCCAGGCTCTTGCAGCACCAGGTGCTTGCCTTCACGCTTTCGGCCATGACGTCGTAAACCGCGCCGAATGCCGCCACCACCGAGCGCTCACGGCAACGCGCCGCCACATCCTTGCGGTCAAGCATCACGCCTTCCCAGGGGACCGGGTTGAGTTCGACGAGCTTGCACACGTCGTCGATCATTTGGTTGAAATTGATGTCCTTGGCAAGGGAGCCGTAGCTTTCCGCGAGCGGCATGATGCGCTGCAGGATGTGCGGCGGATGCGGAGCGGCAATTTCGGGCAATTGATTCAGCATCAGACGCAGCAGGTTCGATCCTGAGCGTTGCGTTCCAATCATGAATATCGGCATGTTTCCTCCTCGGTGGTTAATAAATCTGAAAAAAATCAGGCGCCAACTTCTTCCGCGCGCAGGGCGTGCGGGTGGCTATGGTTGTCGGCACGCAGCAGGCCGGACTGGGCGATAAAATCGTGGAACTGACCGACGCACTCCTCCAAGCCGAGCTTGCTCGTGTTCAGACGCAAGTCGGTCTGCTCGGGTGCTTCGTAGGGAGAGCTGATGCCGGTGAAGTGGGGGATGACGCCCGCGCGCGCGCGTTTGTACAGTCCCTTGGGGTCGCGCTCCTCGCAAGTCTCCAGCGTGGCCTCGACATAAATTTCAAAGAATCCGGCGCCGACGATCTTGCGTACCATCTGCCTTTCGGCGATGAAGGGAGAGATGAACGACGCGATCACGATCAGCCCCGCGTCAACCAGCACCTTGGCCACTTCGGCGGCGCGCCGCAAATTCTCGCGCCGCGCCTCCTCGCCGAAGCTCAGATCGCTGTTCAGTCCCGAGCGCAGGGTGTCGCCATCCAGCACGTACACGCGGTGGCCGCTCAGCAGCAATTCGCGCTGGACGCGATGGGCGATGGTCGATTTTCCTGAGCCGGACAGGCCCGTCATCCAGAGTACCCCGGCCTTGTGTCCGGCCAGCGATTCAATCAGGTCGCGGCTTATTTCGGAGACATGCGGATACAAATACTTGCCGGTATTGCCGTCCGTATCCGGCCTGTTGGCCATGCCCCGCGCCACCGCGCGCGCCACATCCGGCCGCGCCACCGTGGGCGGCAAATTCTTGCCGTGCATCAACTGCGCCGCGATTTCCGTTTCACTGATAATCGTGCGCGCGGCGGCGTTGTGCGGACAGGATTTTTCGGTGGCAATGCCGCCGCACTGGTCGCAATGAAAAGTGGGGTCGAGAAACACGCAGCGTATGGTCAGGCCGTGCTTGCGGGCTGCGGCGAACAGGTTGATCACCTCCTGGCGCGCGCCGGCATAGCCGCCATGGGCGGGCAGAAAGATGCTTTCGCAACCGTAGTTCTGGCTGAGGATGGCATGTTGCAGCACCGCGCGCGGCGAACCGTGAAAGAAACCGTCCGGTGCCGGATTTTCCAGCACGCGGTTGCTCGGAATGTAGTTCTCCAGCAGCAGGCGGCTGGCGCCCTTCAATACGGAAGACAGCAGGCCGCTCTGCTCCAGCGCGGTCTCGGTGTTGATGTGCAGCAGCAGGGCATCGGATGCTTCCAGCGCGCACTTAAGCAAATATTCGTCGCTGCGTTGCCAGGGATTCTGCAAATGTATTGCCGCGATTTTCTGCCATTGTTTCTGCGCCTGCAGATAGCGCATATCCTTGGGCCACTGGTGTTTCATCAGGCGCTGCTCCGAGGAACGCGCGATCAGCATGGATACGACGCCTCCCAGCAGAAAATTGGATTTGCGCGCCTTGCGTTCGGCAATTTGCGGCGACGGCTGTCCTGCGCCTTCACCGCATATGCGTTCTTCGCTTTCCGTATCCCACGCAAAGATGTCCGCGATCAGCATCACGCCCACCGCCTCGTTGTCGTGATACAGCGCCACCCCCTGTCCCACGTCCAGTGATTTTGCCGTCTCTTCGGTTACCGCCAGCGTGACGGGCAATCCCCAGGGCATGCCGCCCGGCAGAACGGTCGATTCGAGCACGCTGCGGTAGGTTCGACTGTCCATGAAGCCGGTGAGCGGGCTATAGGCACCGCTCGCGATCATCTCCAGATCTATCAGCTCGCGCGCCGTGATATCCACGCGCTTCAATTGCGGCAGGCGCGCCTGCAGTTCGCGCTGGTCCGGTTTGGGGACGAAGGCCTGTACCAGCCGTCCGCCGTAGGGGGCAATCAGCGCGTCATCCAGCTGCAATGTGCAGGCATACAAAGTTTGCTTGCTGTGTCCGGTCATTTGGGTCACCCATTAATTGTTGTTGAACTTGCGTCGCTAGCTTCGGTGCGGCCGTCGCTCAGAACAGCAGCAGTCCGGCCAGGCCCGCCGTGGGTATGACCCACACCACATCCAGCTTGAACCTCAGTTGGGCAAGCAGTGCGGCGGCGAAAATGAGTAGTGATATCCAATGCTGCTGGGCGGTCATGCCCACGGCGATGACGGCGGAAAAGATCATGCCGATGATCGCGGGACGTATGCCGCGCAACACGGCCTTGATCAGTGCGGATTGCTTGATGCGGTTCAATACATGCGTGCCGGCGATCATGAGGATGCCCGGCGGCAGGAAGATGCCGAGCGTGGCGATCAATGCACCCGCCAGTCCCGCGATCTTGTAGCCGATGAAGACCGTGCTCAGCACGATGGGGCCGGGCATGATCTGGCTCATGGCGATGGCATCGACGAATTCCTGCTGCGTGAGCCAGCCGGTGGTCGCAACCACGGTATTCTGCATCAGCGGAATAAACACATAGCCGCCGCCGAACAGGAACAGACTCATGCCGGCGAATGTCGTGAACAGTTTGAGCAGCAGGATGGAGTTAACGCTCCAGAAAGGGGCCGTCAGCGCCAGCGGGGCGGCGGCAACGCTCAACAACTTGCCCGAGCTCTTTATTTCGACGGCAGGTTTGCTGGCGGCAGGCGCGGGCTTCTCGCGGAATATCAACCAGCCGACCACGCCGGAGATGACGATGATGGAAAACGAAACGGCGAAATTGCTGTGCCAGACCATGAGTGCCGCAGCAGCCAGGCTGATCAGCGCCTCGGGCACGCCCTTGATTGTCTTGCGCCCCATGTTCCAGGCGGCGACAAGGATGATGGCGGCAACCGCCGGAATGAAGCCCATGAACAGCTTGCCCACCGCCGGAATCTGTCCCCAGGCGAAATACGCAGCACTCAATACGAGCATCAACAGAAAAGCCGGCAGGATCACGCCGACGGCACACACCAGCGCCCCGGGTATGCCGCGCAGCTTGTGGCCGACATAGGCGATCACGTTCACGGCAATCGGCCCGGGCAACACGGTGGCCAGCGACACGCCGTCCAGCACTTCTTCATGCGTGAGCCATTTGCGACGCTCCACCACATGATTCTCGACCACGGCGATCAGGGCCATGAATCCGCCGAAGGCGGTGCTGCCGATACGCAAAAAAAGGGTAAACAGTGCCCACAGAGAAACTCTTTCGGTATTCAACATCGCCTCCTGAATGAATTGGCAACAAACGGTTTGTTCGCCAAAAAATAGCCTGAAATTATGCCCGGCAATATTTGCAAGCCGATTGCCGGGGGTGCTGCAACAGCGCTACGAATTCATGGCCTGCCGATGCCCGCCCAGCAATTTCAGCAGCGCGGTGTTGGAACTGGCCAGCACCAGAAACTCGGGGTTGTGCATGTCTTCCTTGTTGTAGCGCAACGTCTGCTCTTCGATGTCACACACCATGCCGCCGGCCTCGATCACCACGGCATGGGCTGCGGCGGTATCCCATTCCATGGTCGGGCCCAGGCGCGGATAAAAATGCGCCGCCGCTTCCGCGACCAGACACAGCTTGAGCGAACTGCCCATGCTGATGCATTCGTGGTTGCCGAGTTTTTGCAGCAGGGCTGCGGTGCGCTCATCGCTGTGCGAACGGCTGGCGACAACTTTGATGGCGGCATCGGCGGTATGGGCTTCGGCGCGTATGGGGCGCGCGGCGGCATCGCCGCGTTGCACGAAAGCGCCGGTGCCGCGCGCGGCGGAGTAGCAGATGTCCAGCACCGGCGCATACACCACGCCCAGCACCGGCACGCCGTTTTTAACGAGCGCGATATTCACGGTGAATTCACCGTTGCGCTTCACGAATTCCTTGGTGCCGTCCAGCGGATCGACCAGCCAGAAGCTGGGCCAGCGGCTGCGCTCGGCATAGGAAATATCGGCAGCCTCTTCGGAGAGGATGGGGAATTGCGGAGCGAGGCCGCGCAGTCCGTCCACGATGGCATTGTGCGAAGCCAGATCGGCCAGGGTCAGCGGGGAGTTGTCGGCCTTGCTGGTCTCGCCGAAATTCTCGCTGCGATAGATTTCCATGATGGCGGCGCCGGCAGTGCGTGCCAGTGTTTCCACTTCCTGCCGCAATGCGGCCAGGTCGTTGTCGCTCAGCGGGGATTTCCGGGCATTGCTGTTCATCGTCTAGCTCTCCTCGTTTGCGGTGTCGTGCGCGGATGGCGCGGCACCTGTTTCAATCTGGCATTGCGCGCGCGGCGCATTGCCGAAAATGCGGCGTAAATCCAGCACCGGCACCGGCGAGCCCTGATGCTCGAAACAGGAAATGGCCAGTTCGCGCCAGGCGCCGTTTTGTTCCGGCAGCGCGCAGGCCTGTGAATTGTCGACCGCCAGTTGCCGGGGCGGGCAGGCAAGTTTCAATGCGCCGAACTGCGGATGTTCGCCGCGCTGTTGCTGGTAGCCGACCACGGCGAGAAAGGGCGCGCTGCGGGGCAGTGCGCCCAGCCTGGTCGCGATATCCATCACCGGCAGCAGACGCTCCTGCCACGACACGACGCGGCGGCAATAAACGGGGGTGTACGGCACGGCGAATGTCACGGGAGCGTCGACCAGATGCAGCAACTCGCGCGTGCCCACCGCCGCCATGCAGTCGTTGCCGAAATCCAGCAGCCAGGCGTTCATGGCAGGCATGGCAATTCCTCCGGCAGCGATTGTCTGCGAGTGCGATGTTCGAGGTAAGCCGCCATGCGGCCCGGGTTGCTGAGGCACAGCAAATGTTCGCCGTCGGGGAGCAAGCCCAGAATGGGCGTATTCGCATGTTTCATGGCCGGCGGCACTTCGTGCAGTTGTCCCGCAGCCTGTCTGAGTATGGCAGCGTCGTCGCACAAGAGACCGAAATACCCGGCTTCGAACGCGAGCAAAGCGCAGGTGCGGCGCGCGGGCGGCACGCTGTCCAACACATCCAGTTGCTCTGACAAACAATAGACCGGCCAGCGCTGACGCATATAGGCGATCCAGCCGACGCTTCTTTCCAGCGGGGCGTTGCCGTCCATATCGGAAGCCGACTCCAGCGCGCGGATATCGCTTTGCCGGAAAGCCAAATCCAGACCGCCGATTTTCAGCACGGCCGCAGAGGCACCCGTGCTGCCGGTGGAGGGGCTAGGCGCGCTCATCTGTGCACCAGCCTTTGCACATGCTCGATCAGCACGTCGTCGTTATACGGCTTGGTGAGATAAACGTTCACCCCCGCATCCGTGCACATCTTGCGATGCTTCTCGGTGGAGCGCGAAGTGATCATGATGACCGGCACGTTTTTCGTGCGCGCCGAATCGCGCACATGGGCGGTCAGCTCGATACCGTTCATGCGCGGCATCTCCATGTCCACCAGCATCACGCTGGGCACAAACTTCTGCAGCATGTTCACGGCTTCCAGACCGTCGATGGCCGTGCGCACCCGGTAACCCGCGTCCTGCATGACCGCAGAGGCGGCGCGCCGCGCACTCAGCGAATCGTCCACCACCAGCGCGGTGAGCGTTCCCGGGCTGTCTTCCTCGGCGGCGTCCTGTGCGCGTGCAAATGCCAGCGGTTTGCGCTGCAAACGTTGCGCAGGCGTGCGCAGCAATTCCACCAGGTCGACCACCGGCGCCACGGTGCCGTCGCCAAGGATCACCGCGCCTACCGTGCCGTTGATCTTGGGCACATAGCGCCCGAAGTTTTTGAGCACAACTTCCTGGCCGCTGAGCACTTCCTGCACCAGCACGCCTTTGGCCACGCCATTGTCGGCGCGGGTCAGCAGCACGGGAAAGCCCAGCCGGTCCGCTTCGCGCCGGTCGGCCGGAAGGTCGAGCAGGGTCTCCAGCCGCACCAGTGCATGCACGTTGTCGCCTGCGCGGTAAATCTGCTGCGCTCCGACTTGTTCGATCTGGTCGGCGGTGATGTAGTGGATGTCTTCCACGCCGTGGCTGGATACGGCGACCAGCTTGCCGCAATGCCGCACCACGAGCGTGTGGGCCGACAACAGCGTGGCCGGCAGGCGCAGCTCGACGCTCAGACCGGCGCCGCGCTCCGAATTCAGCGCCAGCGATCCTTTCATGTCGAGCATGCGGCTGTACACCACGTTCATGCCGACGCCGCGTCCCGAAACCTGGGTCGTGTCGTCGCGCGTGGAAAAACCGTTCACCAGTATCAGGCGCGCGAGTTCGTCGGGCGAAGGCTCGTGCTCGGGCTCGACCAGCATGCCCTTGCTCTCGGCGATGCGCCGGATCGCGGCGTAATCCAGCCCGGCGCCGTCGTCCTTGCAGCGCACCACAATGCTGTTACCCGTGCGCGCGAAACTCAGCTCGATGTTGCCGGTTGCCGGTTTGCCCAGTGCCGCGCGCACGCCGGACGCCTCAATGCCGTGGTCGACGGCATTGCGCAGCACGTGCATCAGCGGGTCCATCAATTCGTTCAGCACATTGCTGTCGATGCTGGTGTTGTCTCCCTTGATCTCCAGCGTGACCTGCTTGTCCAGCAGGCGCGCGGTTTGCCGCACGCTGCGCTGCAGGCGCGACACCACGCTGCTGACCGGGACCAGACGCGTGCGGATCACCGCATGCTGGCTGTCCATATGCAGGCGCTGCTGCACTTCCAGCAAATCGCCCAGCGTATGCAGTTGCTCGTTCACCTGCGTCTGCATCTGCTGCGCATCGTTCGCCGCTTCGACCAGACGCCGCGTAACGGTGTGCAGTTCGCTGAAATGCTCGAATTCCAGCGGATCGAAATCCCCCTTGCCGCGCATGTCCTGTTCCGGCGCGGCCACGCCGCGCACGTCGACCAGATGCTCCAGTTCGGCCACCAGTTGCTGAAACGACTGCAACTGGCGTTTGATTTCGCCGGACTGCTGCGCGGTGGTGCGCAGGCGTTCCTGAATCTGCGAATTCGAAATCAGCGTTTCACCCGCGAGGCGCAGCAATTCGTCCACCACGGGCGCCGGCACGCGCAGCACGTTTCCCTGCTGCGGCAACATGTCGGGCTTGTCCTGGTGCAGGGGTTCTGGCTTTTCCTGCGGCACGATTCTCTGGGTCTGCGCCTCGGGCTCGTGCCGGGCGGCGGCAGGTGCCGTCATGGCGGCGAAAACGCCGTCGTGGTCGATGCGGTTGGCGCAGTCCAGCACCTCCTGAAGCACTTCCAGCGCCTGTTCGGGCGCCGAGCCCACGCCCATCAGGGCTTCGCTCATTGCCTCCAGGCAATCGCCCGCGTTGATCAGCAGGTTGGCCAGCGCGCGGTCTGGCATGGCATCTGCTTCGGACAACGCGGCGAGTATGTCCTCGATGTGGTGGGTCAGGTTGGCGATGCCGCGCACGCCCACCGTGTTGGCCGCGCCCTTGAGCGTGTGGGCCGCGCGCATGGCGCGTTCCACATCCTTGGCGTTGCCCTCGCCGGCGGCCAGGCGCTCGATGGCGGAGGTGAATGCCGAGGTTTGAACGGGCAACTCCTGCAGCAGGCCGTCCAGCAATTCCTGATTGATGTCGTCTGGCAGGGTAAGCGATACGTCCGCGGCTTCGGCGCGTTCCTGGCGTTCCGTGTGCTGCTTTTCACCCGCGACGATTTCGACGTTGACGAGGGCATAGATCCATTGCAGCAGTGCATCCGCGTCGACGGGCGTGCGCCACACCGTGTCGGCCAGCAAGCCGGCCAGTGCGGAGGCCGCGACTTCGTTTTGGGGGGCGGCCAGATAGTCGGCAATGCGGGCGGGCAACTGCATCAGCAGCGCGTGTTGTTCGGGCTTGATCTCTGAGGCGAAGGGGGGCAGGGTGTAGACCAGACGCGAAAATACCGCACCCAGCGCCGTCATCTCGATAGACCTTGCCGCGACGGCGAGACGCTCCAGCAGTTCGGCGAAGTTGTCCAGCGCCACGCGCCTGCCATCCGGATCAAGTTGCGGGTCGACAATTGCCGTCAGGTCACCCAGCAACTGATCGTCCATGCGCGCAAATTCCTTGCCCAGCATGGACAGCATTTCTCCATCCACTTTCTGGAGTTCCATGGGCGGCAGCGGTTCCGCAACGGACGGGGACTCGGCGGCGGCGGGCGCGGCGGGCATTCCGGCGGCGCTGTTCATGGCGGGAACTTCCATCAGCATGAAGCGCAATGCCGCCGCATCCGCTTCGTTCAAGGGCAACGGCCAGCCGCTCTGCATCAGGTGCTGCACCAGCATTTCGCCGGCTGCAGCATCGCCTTCGCTGATCACATAACCCAGCAGCAACTCGGCCAGCGTCGACACAAGCCCGGCTTCCGTGGACGTGAGCGTTCTTTTTTCGCGCTTGAGCACGAGCAGGTTTTCGATGCCCCGCGCACTGACGGATTGCACCCCGTCCAGCATGTTGTCCTCGGCGGCGGCGCTGCCGATGCCGAGCATCAGTTCGATGCAGCGGTCCAGCAAGGGCTCGATCTCGCCGGCTTGCGCATTCAGCAATGCGTCGCCGGACGTGACGCTCCACAACTCGTCGAGCGGTTCGGCCGCTGTCTGGCTCAAATGCAGGAGGCGTTCCTTAAGCATATCCGTGGCATCCCCGGTAGTGCATCGTCGTTAGGACCGTCTCAGACGGGGAGCTTGAATACGCGCACCGCGCCCAGCAACTGCTTGGCGTAATCCAGCAGATTGGAAGTTTGTGCCGCCTGCTCGTGCAACTGATCCGTTGCGTGCTGGCTGCTGCGCTTGATCTGCACCGCGCTGTCGCGCAGCGTCTGTCCCGCCTGGGCCTGAATCTCCGAGGTGGTGGCGATCTGCCTGACCGAGTCCACCAGTTCTGCGGTGTTCTGCTGCGTGATCTGCATTTGCTGGCCAGCCTGTTCTGCCAGGCGGCTGCCTTCCACGATCTGGGTGATGGCGTTGTTCATGGTGCTGGCCGTGTCTGCGGTTTCCAGCTGGATGTTGCTCACCAGCGCCGAGATTTGCTGCGTGGCCTGGCGCGCATTTTCGGCCAGACGCTGCACTTCGTCCGCCACCACCGCGAAGCCGCGGCCCGCCTCGCCTGCGGATGCCGCGTGCATGCTGGCGTTCAGCGCGAGGATGTGGGTACGTTCCGCAATCACGTTGATCAGGTTCACCACGCCGGAAATTTCCTGCGAACGTTCGCCCAGTCGCTTGATGCGTTTTTCCGTTTCACGGATCACGTCGCGCGTGCTGTTAATGCCGGTGACCGTGCTGTTTACCGTCGCCAGCGCCTGCTGCGTAGACTTGATCGCGTTGTCGGCCACGGCATTGCAGGCCTGCGCCAGGTTCGCGATGTTGTGCATGGATTGCGCCGCCGCTTCCAGCGAAGTCGCGGTGCGGTCGGCTTCGTCGCGATCCTTCTCGGCACCTGCCAGCAGCGTTTCGGCTTTTGCCTGCACCGTCATGGATGCTTTGGTTACGTCTGCGGAAATGTTGTTCACGTCCGCCATCACCTTGGCGGTTTCGTTGGTCAGCAGGTTGAGCGCGTCGGCAATCGCGCCGGTGACGTTCTCGTTCACCGGCACGCGCACGGTCAGGTCTTTCTTCGCCAGTTGCGCCACGGCCTGCAGCAGGGACAGCACCGACGAGTTCAGCTCGTCGTTTTCCTTCTTGATCGCCGCCTGCACCGCTTCGCGTTCGTCCATCATCTTGTCGAACTGCTTTGCCAGCAGTCCCAGTTCGTCACCGGATTCCAGGTTTGCGCGGGCCTTGGTGTCGCCCGAAGCGATCCGCGAGATGGTTCCCTGTAGCGTGTTGAGCGAACTGGAAATGGTGCGGATGATCGTCCATGCCAGCAAGCCGGTGATCGCGGCAAGTGCGATAACGAGCGCGATGGAAAAGTATTGCGTGCGCAGGCTGGTGGCCTTTACTTCCGCCGCCTTCTTTTCCTGCAGTTCGATGTTGTAGGTGCGGATGTTTTCGATATCGGTGTCGATTGGGGCATACAATTGCGCGGCCAGGCCGGTGGATTGCTTTGCGGCTTCGGCCATTTTCCCTGCCAGCAATGCTGCCACCAGCGGGTCATTGCCCTCTTTCGCATAAGCGGCGCGGTGTTTTCTCCAGGAATCCAGCAGTTCACGCTGCTTGTCGTCGAACAGGGTGGATTCGTATTTTTTCGACGCTGCCGTAATCACGGAACGGAAACTCAGGAACTCTTCAGCTTTCTTTGCCGCATACGCGGGATCGGAACTCATCGCTCCATCCAGCAATGTGTAGCGGTTGCGCGCCATCAGGAAGTTGATGCGGTCGAACGCCTGGACGTTTTCGAGCGTCAACTGCATATCGGCGTCCAGTCGCTCCATGGCGCGCAGGCCGTCGACGGTGGCATAGATGATGGTGCCCAGCATCAGCACGGTGATCACACTCACCAGAAAAATCAGGCGGGTTACGATTGGTATGTTCTTGAACATGATTTCCCCTTTTCAATTCACGGCAAAACGACGACTGAATCGACGCGGACGCATCGCACCCGTATCAATGCAAAACAATGCTGCTGCAACACGGCCGCCCGGTTTCGGTCTTCCGTCCCTTGCCCGGTAACGGGCTATTGTTCGGAGCGCGCCAGGTTTTCAAAAAACGATTCGTGGTCGAACTCCAGCCACAGGCTGTCGCCCTTCATATATCCGCCGCGTACATGCGGCTGCAGTTCATCCGGCAATTGCGGCAAGCCGGGAAAGAAACTCATGTCGAGCAGGGGCTTGGGAAAATCGTCGATCAGCAGGCCCGCCGCCTTCTCGCCCTGATCCAGAACCAGCACCCGTTGCGTTGCCGCATCGTCGCGCGGCGGCAAGCCGAACAACTGGCGCAAATCGAATACCGGAACCAGATTGCTGCGCAGATTGACCAGCCCCAGCAACCACGGCGATGATCCCGGCATATCCCAGATGTCGGGCTTGTGCAGCACTTCGCTGCTGCATCCCGCCTTGATCAGGAAACCCAGCGTGGAAATCCGGTATCCGTAGCGGGCGCGTTTCTCCTCCACGGCGGCGGCCAGCACCATTCCCTCGGGCGGCTCGAAACGCGCCAGTGCCGCCCGGGGCGACAGCCACTCGCCCACTCCCGTGGTGTCGGGAACATGCGTTGCGCGAGATGCGGTTTCGTCCGTCATGATTGCGGTCAGGCTGTCAGGTCAGGCTTTTCAACTGGTCGACGATCTGGTCGGCCGTGTACGGCTTCGACACATGGCCTTTGCCGCCTTGCAGTTCGCCCCATACCTTGTCGGCCTTTTGTCCCTTGCTCGTCACGAACACCACCGGGATGCCCTTGGTGGCGGCATCCTGCGACAACTGGCGGCACGCTTCGTATCCGTCCATGTCGGGCATGACGATGTCGAGGAATATGACGGCGGGTTTTTCGGATTTGGCTTTTTCCACCGCCTCTTTTCCGCTGCTTGCGGTGACCACGAAGCAACCCGCATCGCTGAGTATGTTTTTGATATTGGCCAGATCGGCGGCGGAATCGTCTACTGCCAGCGCTTTTGTTGATGCCATTTTGTTTCTCCTTTTATGGGCCGTAAAACTTCTGAATAATCAGCACCGCATTGCCTGTGCTGCTCTGTCTTTCCCGCTGCTTTCGTGCCGCCGTTTGCCCGGCAACACACTTACACTTCGTATTTCTCCAGCACCTGCTTGAACTGCTGGTAATCGACCGGCTTGGTCAGATAGGTATCGCACCCCGCCAGCGAGCCGCGCACGCGATCGAACGGCGACGATTTGCTGGTCAGCATGACCACCGGCGTTTGCTTGAGCAGGGGATTTCTCTTGATGTGTTTGCAAACGTGGTAGCCGTCGGCTCCCGGCAGCATCACGTCGAGAAAAATGATGTCGTAGTAATTCTTGCCCATCAGGTCGAGTCCGGTTTCGCCGGTTTCGGCCAAATCGACATGAATGTTGGAAGCTTCAAGCTCCAGTTCGAGCTGTTTGCGCACGGTGGGACTGTCGTCGACCACCAGCGCGCGGCGGGTTTTTGGAAAGCCGATGGTGGAGGTGACGTCTATCAGCGGGGAGGAATCGTCGGCGCGGAGCGCGTCGTTCGGATCTTTGCCCGAGAAAATCTGATTGGCAGGTTCGTGCAACTGCTTCTCGAAGGCCAGTTGATCCAGCAGCTTGAGCAGCTTGACCGGACTCAGCGGGCGCAGGCAGTAGGGTTCTACAGTGGGGTGCGTCGGCTCGGCATTGAAAACCAGCAACTTGACGATGGTAGCGAGCCTGCCGGAAACCGAGCGCAGGCTGGCCAAGGCGCCCACATCGTCGGTGTTCACGATCAAAATGTCGCAATTGATCGCGCTGTTGCCCACGTAGATTTCGTAGCCGCCCTGGGGGCGGCAGGAGGAGATTTTGATTACATTGCGGATCAAGCGGAGTTCCGTGACGTCGAAACCCAGTACGCCAACCGAAGTGACTTTGGCCTGCTCCACAAATGTGCCCACGATGCCCCCTTATACAAACAAAAACCACAATCCGATGAAAGGAAATGTTGGGGGGCGAAGTTGGGGGAATGCAGGCAAAAGCGGAACAACAAGGAACACGCCTTAATCTAGCAATCCCGCTGTCGTAGAGTTTTTGATGACTCTTTAGACCGGAAACTTTGCGTCCCTACCTTTCGGTAGGTTTGCCCTTCAACATAACGTGGGATGAACAATCGCAGAGTATTTTGGCGGTGTCAAGAAGGCGTCAGAAGCGCGTCCGAAAGGTGACGGAGAAATATTTTTGCCGCAAGCTGCAACAAAAACACGCATTGATGACATGAGTATTGAATCGAGTTTGGTGATAATTGTGTTGATTTTGGCGCACGTTGACGGCGATAGTTGCTGTTTGGCGAAATCGCAGGAATTGTAAAATTCAACGTTGTTGGTAGGGTTTGCGACGGGTTTCGGGCAATGGGAACGACGATTTTCATCCGACGAACGGTCATGCGGTTACATCGTTCCACCCTGAATACGGGTACGCAAAAAATGCAAAGGCTCCTTGCGGAGCCTTTGCAGAGTAGCAGCTTGCTGCGGCGCTGGATTTGAAACTCAGAACTCGAAAGCGAACGAAATCCCGAAATGCGAACCGTCGAGCTCCGGTGTACTGGCGAGCGACGTGGTTGTGCCACTGGTGGAAGTGTATGTATTGCCTTGATATTTCTCGGAAACGTACCTGAAATTGAGCCAGGAAGAAGACGCAATCTTGTAACCCAGTTCGGCCACCAAGCCGGTAGTCTTATCGTAAGTGATTTTTTCGGTCGCTCCGTCTATGGTCATGGTTGTTTCGGGCGAGTTGACGAGGCGCACTCCGCCGCCGAGGCGAAAACGTTCCACGCCGGTGTAGTAGGCCAGCACTTCGACCGGGATGCGGCTGAAGGTCAAATCGCCGTTGGATGCGGCGGCGGTATGGTAATGGTAGTTGGCGCTCAACAGCAGGGCCAGCGGCGTATCCTGGAATTGATAGGAGGCGCCCAGGCCGAACTGCGCCAAACCACCGCCCTTGATGCTTTTGGACGAGCCGTCGGTATAGCTTGCCGTGGCGATGGTGTCTCCGCCGAAAGTCAGGCCCGCGGCGAGCACCAAGTGCAATCCTGGTTTGGTAGCGATGGATTTGGAAGCGTTGGCGGATGCTTCCTGTCCGGTGAGGGCTTGGGCGCATAGCGGCAGGGAAAGCAGGGCAGTCAGTGCAACGGTACGGGCAAAACGGGTCAAGATATCCTCCATATATATAAGTATCGGGAAAGTGCGGCGCGCGAATTGTAGCGCGGCTCGCGCGCATTGTTGATACGGAAATAGTGCCATAGGCAAAAATACTGCAGTGGCGATTCAGGAGAGATTTTTCAGCAGCACCCAGACCGCGCCGCCGCCGCCCGACTGCGGCGGCGCCTCGCAGAAAGCCAGCACCAGCGGGTGTTGCGCCAGCCAGTGGCGTGTGTGGACTTTGATAATGCCGTCGCGGCCCTCGCTGCGCCATCCTTTGCCGTGTATCACGTTGACGCAGCGCAGTCCGCGCTGCGTGGCGTCGTGCAGAAACACCGCCAGTAGTTTTCTGGCGTCGTCGCTGTTGAGGCCGTGCAGATCCAGTTCGTCCTGGATGCGCCACTCGCCGTGGCGCAGTTTGCGCAGCGTCAGGCGATTCAAGCCGGGGCGCAGGAACTCGGTGATGGCGACATCGCCCGCACCGTGGTCGGAGAGGTTATCGCTTGCTTCGGCTGGGGGCAGACTGTTGCGCAAGACTGTCTTGCGCAACTTGGGGGAGGGAACGATGCGGTCGGCAGGGGCGAGCGGCGTCGCACCTGCCACCGCCTGCCGGAACAAGTCAGCGTCCTGCTCCGGCTTTTCTTTCATAAGGGCACCTCTAAAAATCCAAATTTCGTCGCAATACTGCGTTGCTCACAAAAAATTACTCCTTACATATAGCGCCATCGACACGTTACTGCAAAGCAGCCGTTTGCGGGAGATGGCGCTGGCGGTCATTCCCGCACCAGACGGCTCCGCCGCACCGTGTCATGACCGCATATGCTGCGTCGCAATTTTTTGCTCGCGCCTTGTCTTGCTTAGAACTTTGAATTTCTAGAGGCGCCCATAACTTACCCCTGCGCGGCGAGGTACTTTTCCACGTCCAGGGCGGCCATGCAGCCGGTGGCCGCGCTGGTGCAGGCCTGGCGATATATCTGGTCCTGCACGTCGCCTGCCGCAAATACGCCGGAGATGCTGGTTGCGGTGATGTCGCCCTTGCGTCCGCCGCGTGTGACGATGTAGCCGTTTTCCATTTCCAGTTGGCCGTTGAAAATGTCGGTATTGGGTTTGTGGCCGATGGCGATAAACACGCCGGTGACCTGGAGCTCCTGTGTGGCGCCGCCCTGCACTTGCTTGAGGCGTGCGCCGGTCACGCCGCTGTCGTCGCCCAGCACTTCGTCGAGCGTCTGGTTGAGTTGCAGGGTGATCTTGCCTTCTTTCACCTTGTCCATCAGGTGGTCGATCATGATGCCTTCGGCGCGGAAGGTGTCGCGGCGATGGATCAGCGTGACGTGACGTGCGATGTTGGCCAGATACAGCGCTTCCTCCACGGCTGTGTCACCGCCGCCAACGACGGCGACATCCTGGTTGCGATAGAAGAAGCCATCGCAGGTCGCGCAACCGGACACACCCTTGCCCATGAATTTTTCTTCCGAAGGCAAACCCAGATATTGCGCCGAGGCGCCGGTGCAAATGATGAGCGCATCGCAGGTGTAGCTGCCGGCATCGCCCACCAGCAGGAAAGGTTTCTGCTGCAGCTTGGCGGTGTGGATATGGTCGTACACGATTTCCGTGTTGAAACGCTCCGCATGTTGCTGGAAGCGCTGCATCAATTCGGGACCCTGCACGCCGTTCACGTCGGCCGGCCAGTTGTCCACGTCGGTCGTGGTCATGAGTTGTCCGCCCTGCGCCAGGCCGGTGATGAGCACAGGTTTGAGGTTGGCGCGGGCCGCGTACACGGCGGCGGTGTAACCGGCGGGGCCGGAACCGAGAATGATGAGACGGTGATGCTGGCTTGGTTTTTCCATGATGGCGAAAGTGACTTCCGAGGGTGAGAACAGCGGCAAATTTAACAGTGACGCGGCAGGCTGTCGAGTAGAATGAGCCAAACCGTGACATAGAGACACTATGAAGAAGCGACTATTCATTTTTCTGTGGTTCATCCATTGCAGTGCACAAGCGGCAGATCTGCCCGGCATTCCGGCTTTTATCGACGAGATGGTGGCGAAGCACCGGTTTCAACGCGAAGAGTTGCAACTGGCATTCAGCCTTGCCGAATACCGCGCCGATGTCATCGAGGCCATCTCCAAACCGGCCGTGCTCAAACCCTGGGTGGAATACCGCCCGAACTTCATCAATCCGCAGCGCATCGACGGTGGCGTGAAGTTCTGGAACAAACACGCGGCGGCGCTGAAGCGTGCCGAAGAACAATACGGTGTGCCGCAGGAAATCGTCGTCGGCGTCATCGGCGTGGAAACCCTCTACGGCCGCAACGCGGGACGCTACCGCGCACTGGATGCATTGATGACGCTGGCCTTCGACTATCCGCGCCGCGCCGATTTTTTTCGCGAGGAACTGGCGCAATATCTGCTGCTGGCGCGCGAGCAGGGCTTCGATCTGATGAGCCTGCAGGGCTCCTACGCCGGCGCGCTGGGCATCCCGCAGTTCATGCCCAGCAGCTATCACCGCTATGCCGTGGATTTCAACGGCAACGGCAAGATAGACCTGCTGCTCGAACCGGAAGATGCCATCGGCAGCGTGGCCAACTACCTCAAGCAATACGGCTGGCGCAGCGGCGAACCCGTGGCGCTGCTGAGCAGCGTGGATGACGATAAACGACTGGGCACAGTGGGCGATGTGCGCCCCTACATCGCGTGGCGCGATGCCGGCGTCAGGCCGCTGAACAAGCCCGACGGCGAACTGCCGCCCGCATGGCTGCTGGATTTTACGGTGGAGACCGGCAAGGAATACTGGCTGGTGTTCAACAACTTCAATGTCATCATGCGCTACAACAACAGCAACTATTACGCGATGTCGGTCTATCAACTCGCCGATGCGGTGCGCCGGGCGCGATAATCGAAGTACGGGTATACCGGAATTGAAGAGCAGGCTGGGCCGCGAGCGGCACGGCGGAAAATAATCGGGAACAGGCAGTGGCGGGAGAATCGTTGGAAACGGAAAAAAGCAGGATTGCGCTGCTGGAGCCAAGGCAGCTTGACATGGCCTACGGCAGGTTTCCGTTTGCCCTGAAATCCAGCCTGCTGGTTTCGGTGATCGTCGTGCTCGCGCTGTGGTCGCTGGTGCCGCACATGGTTCTGCTGGCGTGGGTGGTTTCCTTGTGGGTCGTCATGCTGGTGCGCAATTCTTATGTGCGCAAGTATATGCGCATCGCTGACAGGGTCGGTATTGACGCCAGCCGGTGGTGGACGGGGCTGGTGATTGGCGCCGCCGCAGGAGGTTTGTGCTGGGGTTTTACCGGACTGCTGTTTTCTTCGGTGCCGTTCGACCTGCCTTTCATGCTGTCGCTCATTGTCGTTTCCGGCGTCTGTGCTTTTGCCTGTGTGGAAATGGCGCCTGTGCCCCCGGCTGCCATCGCATTCATGCTTGCCGCCATGCTGCCGTTCGCGATTCCGCTCATGCTGACCGGCGAGCGCGTGAATTTCTTCATGGGCCTGATCGTACTGGCTTATGCGGGATTCTTGCTGCAGCTATTGCGCCAGATGAACCGTATGGTATTCACCGCCCTTTCGACTTCCAGGCAAAACAGCGAATTGTCCGCCAGCGTGAAAGACAGCGACCGGCGCATGTTCCGTTTCTTCGAGAGCGCGCCGGGCTTCTTTTATACCGCGACGCTGCATCCCGACGGCAAATCCTCCATGCCGTTCACCAGCATCGGCATCGGCGAATTGCTGGGAATCCGGGGCGAGGAACTGGCCGACAGCATTGCTCCGCTGCTGAATATCGCGCACCCCGAGGATGTCGTGCGCTTTCAGCAGGCGCGCAAGGAATCGCTGGCGTCGCTTGCCCCGTTCCGGCTCGAATTCCGCATCAACCATGCGCACAAGGGCGAACGCTGGATCGAGTTGCGTTCCCTGCCGCAAAGCGGGGCGGACGGCAGCACAAGCTGGCACGGATTCATGCACGACATCACCGAGCGCAAGCGCATGGAAGAAGAGCTCGTCGCGCGCGAATACGAATCGCGTACCCTGATCGAGAATTCGCCCGACAACATTTCGCGCTACAGCCGCGACGGCCGCCGCGTATTCGTCAATCCCGCCTTCGGATCGCTGGTCGACGGCGGGATGGAGGCGCTGCTGGGCAAGCGGCCCTCGGAGAATCCGGGAGGCGATAACGCCGTCGCTTATGAAGCGAAGATCGCGGAAGTGTTCGCGACCGGCGCCAGCGCCGAGTTTGAACTGAAATGGCCGGGCCGCGACGGGCATGAGATCTGCAGTCACGTGCGCCTGATCGCGGAATGCGACCGCAACGGCGAGGTGTCCACGGTGCTGGCGGTGGGGCGCGATATTTCCGACATCCACTCCTACCGCCAGAAGATCCACCAGATGGCTTTCTACGACACGCTCACCGCGCTGCCGAACCGCTCCTCGTTCAACGAGCGACTCAAGAGAATGCTGGCGGAAGCTTCCTGGCACGGCCAGCAGGCGGTGGTGATGCTGCTCGATCTGGACCGCTTCAAGGCGGTCAACGACACCATGGGGCATCCGGCGGGCGATGAGTTGCTGCGCGTGGCCGCGATGCGGCTGACGGATTGCGTGCGCGCCGACGACATGGTGGCGCGGCTGGGCGGCGACGAGTTCGCGATCCTGCTGCCGGAGATGCCGTCTGGTACCGATCTGGGCAAGATAGCCGGCAAAGTGCTGGAAGCGTTCAGGAAGCCGTTCGCGCTGGAAGGCAAGGAGGTGTTCGTTTCCGCGAGTATCGGCATCGCCGTGTATCCCGACGACAGCAGCGACGCCGACGATCTGGTGAAGCAGGCCGACACCGCGATGTATCTCGCCAAGCGTTCCGGCCGCAACAATTTCCGTTTCTACTCCAAGGAACTGACCGTGCTGGCCAGCGAACGCTTCGCGCTGGAATCCGAATTGCGGCGCGCGGTCGAGCGCAACGAACTGGAGCTGTATTTCCAGCCCAAGGTATGGCTGGCGGACGGCGCGCTGGTCGGCTCCGAAGCGCTGTTGCGCTGGAATCATCCGCAGCGCGGCATGGTGCCGCCCGACCAATTTATCGCCATTGCCGAGGACAGCGGACTCATCATGGAAATCGGCGAGTGGGTGTTGCGCGAAGCCTGCCACACCGCCCATGAATGGAATGCGCCGCAGATGCCTTTGCACAAGGTGGCCATCAATCTGTCTGCGCGCCAGTTCCAGACCGGCGACCTGGTGCATACCGTGACCCGGATTCTGGAAGAAACGGATTGCCTGCCGGAATGGATAGAACTGGAAATCACCGAAAGCATGCTGCTGGACGAGCACGGCGAAGTGCTGGACATACTGAATCAGTTTCAGGAAATGGGCATCGCGATCGCGATCGACGATTTCGGCACCGGCTATTCCTCGCTGAGTTACCTGGCGCGCTACCCGATCAACACGCTGAAGATAGACCGGCTGTTCGTGAGCAGCATTGCGGAGGATACGCACCGCGCGGAACTGGTGCGCGCCATTATTTCCATCGCGCACAGCCTGGGGCAAATCGTGGTGGCGGAAGGCGTGGACACCCCGGAACAGGCTGCGTACCTGCGCGAGCGGGGTTGCCAGATCGCGCAGGGTTATTTGTACAGCAAGCCCATGCCCAGGGCGAAATTCAAGTCCCTGCTTCTGTCGTTCGGCCAGGAAACAGACCTCGGCAAAACCGGGAAATGGAGAGCGCAGCTTTCTCTTCTGAATCCCTAGCAGCGGTTTTTCAACAACCTGCTAACGCCGGATACGCCGTGCCCCGTCATAGCGCGTCTTCCAGTAACGCATCTGCATCTGCTCCGTGCGCACACTATCGCCGCTTTTGGGCGAATGCACGAACTTCCCCTCGCCGATGTACACCCCGACATGGGAAAAGGACGAATTTTGCGTGTTGTAAAACACCAGGTCGCCCGGGTTGAGTTCGCCCTGACTGATCGGTTTGCCGACGCGGCTGATTTCGCGCGTGGTGCGCGGTAATTTGATATCCAGCGTATGCAGGTACACATGCCCGACGAAGCCGCTGCAATCGAAGCCGCTGCCTGCCGACTTGCCGCCGTAGCGGTAGGGCGTATCAGCCAGGCTCAGCGCATACATCACCAGATCGTTCATGCGGTCGGAGGAAACTACGTATTGGCGGGGAGGCTCCGTGGCGCAGGAGGCGAGCAACAGCGCAATGCAGAATAACAACAGTCTTTTCATGGTTGTAATGTAAGGCAGCACGGTGGGAGTGTAAAGCCGGGATAGACCGCAAGCTAAGCGGGGTTATGAATGCGCACTCTGGTATAGAATCACGCTTTCACAACAATTTCGCCAGGAGCAGAGCATGAGTTTCACTGAAGCCGACGTGCAAAACGCGTTGAAAAGTCTGATCGACCCCAACACCAAAAAAGATTTCGTGAGTGGCAAGTCCGTAAAGAACGTCAAGATCGACGGCGCCAACCTGACGCTGGACATCTCGCTCGGCTATCCGGCCAAGAGCGTGTGGGACGAGATCAAGGCGATGGTCGAAGGCCATCTCAAAACCGCATTGCCCGGCGCCGGCAAAATCACCGCTAACGTCAGCAGCAAGGTCGTGCCGCATGCCGTGCAGCGCGGCGTGAAACTGGTGGACGGCGTAAAGAACATCATCGCCGTGGCCAGCGGCAAAGGCGGCGTGGGCAAGAGCACGACCGCAGTGAACCTGGCCCTCGCGCTGGCCGCCGAAGGCGCGCGCGTCGGCATGCTGGATGCCGACATCTACGGCCCGTCGCAACCCACCATGCTCGGCATCAGCGGTCAGCCGCAATCAGCCGACGGCAAAACCATGAATCCGCTGGAAAGCCACGGCCTGCAGGCCATGTCCATCGGTTTCCTGATTGACGGCGAAGACACGCCCATGGTGTGGCGCGGTCCGATGGTGACGCAGGCGCTGGAACAGTTGCTGCACCAGACCAAGTGGGACAACCTCGACTATCTGGTGGTGGACCTGCCGCCCGGTACCGGCGACATCCAGCTCACGCTGGCACAAAAAGTGCCGGTCACGGGCGCGGTCATCGTCACCACGCCGCAGGACATCGCGCTGATGGACGCGCGCAAAGGACTCAATATGTTCGATAAGGTCGGCATCAAGATCGTCGGCATCGTGGAAAACATGAGCACGCATATTTGCAGCAAGTGCGGCCACGAGGAACATATTTTCGGCGCCGGCGGCGGTGAAAAGATGTGTGCCGATTACAGCACCGAATTCCTCGGCGGGCTTCCGCTCGATATCAGCATCCGCGAACAGACCGATTCCGGCAAGCCGACCGTGGTGGCCGACCCGGACGGAAATATCGCCAAGGTCTACAAGCAGATCGCGCGCCGCATTGCCGTCAAAGTGGCCGACATGGCACAGGACCACAGCGCGGCCTTCCCCAAGATCGTGGTGCAGAACACTTGATGCGGTGAAGGGAGATGGGTGAAGGGTGTTTTCCCTTCTCCCTTCACCTGCTCCACGATTACAGGCTTGAAAATTGCTCATGATCGTTACGCGAAGATCACATTCGCGGAATAAACAAAGGAGAGAGAAATGGGTTCATTCAGTATTTGGCATTGGTTGATCGTATTGCTGGTCGTGGTACTGGTGTTCGGCACCAAGAAACTGCGTAACATCGGCAGCGATCTGGGCGGGGCGGTCAAAGGTTTCAAGGACGGCATGAAATCGGATGGCGACGCGCCTCAGCAATTGCGCGAAGGCGAGCAGAGTGCCGACGCACAGGCAAAAAGCAAGGCACACAGCAACGTCTGAGTATTTTGTCGGCAGAACCGACTAAGCGGGGTGGAAAGATGTTCGACGTAAACTTTGCGGAAATTATGGTCATCATGGTCGTGGCGCTGGTGGTCATCGGCCCCGACCGCCTGCCCGCAGTGGCGCGCACCATGGGCAAATGGTGGGGCGGCATGCAGCGCTACGTCAATCGCATCAAATCGGATGTGGCGAGCAGCATGGAACTGGACGAATTGCGCGAACTGGAGCGCAAGGTCAAAGCTGAAACGGAAGCGCTGGAGCGTTCGGTGCAGCAGGCCGGCAACGACATCAACCACGAAATGCTGAAGCTGGAGAAGGAAATCGAGCAGCCCGTGCAGGATGCGGTCAAATCCCTGCCGCCGACGGACCCGCTCGCGCCTACCAAGTAGGCCGATCTGCCCGCGCCTGGAACCTGCGCAAGACGGCTGTGCACAAACACCAAGTGTCAACAGCGAAAATGCCATTCTGTTTTACGCATGACGGCATCGAGGAAATCGCCGCGCATACTCCTCGACAGGCAGGCGCCAATTGAATTGGCATGCATCCGGCTTGTTGAAACGGTTTAGATATTTCGACAACTCCCAGCGTAACGACATATGGGCGCCTCTAAAAATTCAAAGTTCTGATGAAACTACTAGCCAATCCACTAAGCCAGCAAGCTGGCAAGTGGCTGGTTATAAGCAAGACAAGGCGCGAGCAAAAAATTGCGACGCAGCATATAGCGGTCATGACGCGGTGCGGCGGAGCCGTCTGGTGCGGGAATGACCGCCAGCGCCATCTCCCGCGAACGGCTGCTTCGCAGTAACGTGTCGATGGCGCATATGTAAGGAGTAATTTTTTGTGAGCAACGCAGTATTGCGACGAAATTTGGATTTCTAGAGGTGCCCATATGAATAACAAGCCAAACATCCTTGATCAAACGTGGATATTTCTGCGCAAGCCGACTGCGAAATATTCCGTTCTGACCATCGCGCTGCTGAGTTTCTATTCGGGCATCCTGTTCTGGGGCGGATTCAACACGGGCATGGAGGCGACCAACAAGCTGGAATTCTGCATCAGTTGCCACGAAATGCGCGAAAACGTTTACCAGGAATACAAGAAGACTATTCACTACTCGAACCCCAGCGGCGTGCGCGCGATCTGCTCCGATTGTCATGTGCCCAAGGATTGGTCGCACAAACTGTGGCGCAAGATTCAGGCAAGCCAGGAAGTGTGGGGCAAGATCACCGGTGTCATCGACACCCCGGAAAAATTCGAAGCGCGGCGCATGAAACTGGCAACCATAGAATGGGAGCGCATGAAGGCCACGGATTCGCGCGAATGCCGGAACTGCCACAGCTTCGAAGCCATGCGCGGCTCAAAGGAGCAGCAGTTGGTGTTCGATATTCACATGAAGGCCAAAGCCAAAGGCAAAACCTGTATCGACTGCCACAAGGGTATCGCCCACTTGTTGCCTAGAGATTATGTGGAGCCGGATGAAGAGTGAAGTACAAAAAACGTTGACGCAATTCCACAGTAAAACAAGCGATTGAAACCCGAATCATTCATGCCATGAGCGACGCACTTCGCATCATCCCGATCACCCCAGCGGCGCAGCAAGCCGCCGTGGATTATCGCGCTCTGGATGTGGCCCGGGATCATGCGGATACGCTAGTGGACGGTCTGGGCCGCCCGCTGCGCGACTTGCGCATTTCGGTGACGGATCGTTGCAACCTGCGCTGCACCTACTGTATGCCGCGCGAGATTTTCGACGAGAGCCGCACCCATCTTGAGCGTGCGGAAATATTGTCGTTTGAAGAGATCGAGCGTCTTGTACTTCTGTTTGTGCGTTTGGGTGTCAGGAAGATTCGTCTGACCGGCGGCGAGCCGCTGCTGCGGCGCGGCATCGAACAACTCATCGAAAGACTCGCCCGCCTGCAAACCATGGAGGGGCGTCCGCTGGAAATTGCGCTGACCACCAATGCCGTGCTGCTGGCGCGCAAGGCGCGTTCGCTGAAAGACGCCGGGCTGGGCCGCGTGACAGTCAGTCTGGACGGATTGAGCGACGCCACCTTCCAGCGCATGAGCGATTCCACCGTTGCCGTGTCCGTCGTGCTGGAAGGCATCGCGGCGGCGCAGTCGGCAGGGCTGGGGCCGGTCAAGGTGAACATGGTGGTCAAGCGCGGTGAGAACGAACACGAAATCCTGCCCATGGCCGAGTACTTTCGCCACAGCGGCATTGTGCTGCGCTTCATCGAATTCATGGATGTCGGCAGCACCAACGGCTGGCGCATGGACGATGTCGTTCCCGCGCGCGAAGTGATCGAGCGCATCGCGCAACGTTTTCCGCTGGTGCCGCTCGTTCCGAATTACAGCGGCGAAGTCGCGGAACGCTGGCGCTACGCCGACGGCGGCGGCGAGGTCGGCGTGATCGCCTCGGTGACGCAGGCTTTCTGCCACGAATGCACGCGTGCACGGCTCGCCACAGACGGCAAATTGCATCACTGTCTGTTTGCAGGCGACGGTCTGGATTTGCGCGTGCCGCTGCGCCAGGGCGTGGGCGACCGGGTACTGACCAATCTGATCGCCGATAGTTGGGCCCAACGCACCGACCGTTACTCGCAACTGCGGCACGAGATCGCGGGTCAACCGGTCCGGAAGATCGAAATGTCCTATATTGGCGGTTGAGCCAATCATGAACGACCACCAATTACTTCGCTATAGCCGCCACATTCTGCTGAACGAGATCGGTGTCGAGGGACAGCAACGCCTGCTGGATAGCCATGTGCTGATTATCGGCCTGGGCGGACTGGGTTCGCCCGCAGCGCTGTATCTGGCTGCAAGCGGCGTCGGCAAACTCACATTGTGCGATCACGATACCGTGGACTTCAGCAATCTCCAGCGTCAGATCATCCATCGCAGCGCAACAGTCGGCCAGCCCAAGGTCGTGTCGGCACAAACCGCGCTGTATGAAATCAATCCTGAAGTCGAATGCATCGCGTTGCCGATTCGCGCCGATGAAGCGCGACTGCGCGAACTGGTCGCCCAGGCCGACGTTGTGCTGGATTGCAGCGACAACTTCGACACGCGTTATGCCGTTAACCGAGCCTGTCTGGCACAGCGCAAGCCGCTGGTGTCGGGCGCGGCCATCCAGTTCCACGGACAAATCGCGGTGTTCGACTGCCGCCGCGACGACGCCCCCTGTTACAACTGTCTGTTTCCGGAAGACAGCGAGGCGGAAGAGTTGCGCTGCGCGACCACCGGTGTGTTTGCGCCGCTGGTCGGCATAGTCGGCACGCTGCAAGCGGCGGAAGCGCTCAAGCTGCTCATGGGAATAGACTGCGGCTTGAACGGTAAGCTGCTGTCCGTTAATGCACTGGACATGAACATCCTGCGCAGCAACCTGAGCAAGGACCCGGCCTGCCACGCTTGTGGTAAGAGTTCTGTCCGGGCCATGGCTGAAAAAGGAGGAAAGCACTGATGGATAAACTGACCCACTTCTCTGAATCCGGACGCGCACGCATGGTGGATGTCTCCGCCAAGTCACAAACCGCACGCGTTGCCATCGCCAGCGGCGTGCTGCGCATGCAGCCCGCCACGCTGGCGCGTATTCGATCCGGTCAGGTGAGCAAGGGCAACGTGTTGGCGGTGGCCGATGTCGGCGCAGTGATGGCAGCCAAGCGCACGCCGGACATCATCCCGATGTGCCACAGCATCGCCCTAACCGGCGTCGAAGTCGAATTCAGCGAAATCACTGTTCCCGATGCGCAAGGTTGCGTCGGCATCAAGGTGCTCGCCACTGCCAGTTGCACCGGCCAGACCGGCGTCGAGATGGAAGCGCTGTGCGCGGCCAATGTGGCGCTGCTCACCATCTACGACATGTGCAAGGCGATAGACCGCGGCATGCGCATCGAATGCGTGCAACTGGAAGAGAAGCGCGGCGGCAAGAGCGGCGTGTGGAAACGCGGTGAATCGAAATGATCAAGGTACTGTTCTTCGGTCCCATCGCCGACCGCGTGGAGTCGCGCGAGATGCAACTTGAATTCACCCCCGGCATGACCCTGCACGACGTCATTTCCCACCTCGGCATGCAATACCCGGGAGCCTTCAGCCTTGTGAGCTTCATCGCGGTCAACCAGACGCAGGTGCACGACAAGCAGACGGTGCTGCACGATAACGACGAGATCGCGTTTATGGCGAAGTTTTCGGGAGGCTGAGATGAATCGAAAACCCCGACAAACCCGTCATTCCGGCGCAGGCCGGAATCCAGCAAAAACAAATAGCCCGCGCAGCGGACAAACCCAAGTGTTGTCCTGCTGCGCAGGAATTCATTTAATCATCTGGATTCCGGCCTGCGCCGGAATGACGTTGGAGGGCATATGAGCGCACCTGTCCGTATCCAGGAAGCCGATTTCTCCCAGGACGAAGAGATCGCGGCGCTAAAAGCCGGCTCAAAGCGCATCGGTGGCATCGCCACCTTCCTCGGTTGCGCGCGCGACTTCTCCGAAGGACGCGATGTGCATGAGATCAGCTTCGAGGCCTACGGCAGCATGGCGCTGGCCGAGATGAACAAGCTGCGCAGCGAAGCTATCGCGAAATTTGAATTGCTGGATGCGCGCATCGTGCATCGTGTCACCACTGTTCGCGCCGGTGACAACATCGTATTCATCGCCGCCGCCGCCGAACACCGCGCCGCCGCATTCGACGGCTGCCGCTGGATGATTGACGAGCTGAAGCAGCGCGTGCCGATCTGGAAAAAGGAAATCACGCCGCAGGGCGATTCCTGGGTAACACCGCATCCATGAACACAGAACCGAAAGTAATCAGCATCGTCGGCCACTCCGGCTCCGGCAAAACCACACTGGTGGAAAAGCTCATTCGCGAACTCAGCGGTCGCGGCGTGCGCGTGGCCACCATCAAGCATGCCCATCACAAGGTGGTGCTGGATACGCCGGGCAAGGACAGCTACCGTTACAAGGATGCCGGTGCGGTGATGAGCATGCTGGTCACCACCACCGAACTGCAGGTGGTGGCCGACGCCACTGACCGGCGCGAACCGGAGCAACTGGCCAAACGTTTTCTGGGCGAGGCGGATATGGTGCTGGCGGAAGGTTTCTCGCTGTGCGCCACGCCCAAGATCGAAGTGCTGCGCCGCGAATGCGCCAAGCCGCCGCGTTGCGCCATCGAGGACGGACTCATCGCCATCGTCACCGACATGGACGAAATCTATCCGCAGTTGCCGCATTTCGGGCTGGAAGATGTCGCCGCTATCGTGCAGTTCATTCTCGACCGCAAATGATCGAAGACAGTATCGCGGTCGTCATGGCAGGCGGCGATTCGCGCCGCATGGGGCAGGACAAGGCCAATCTCCAGTTGGGCGAGCGGACGTTGCTGCAAAGCGTGGCCGCCACCCTGCAACCCCTGTTTTCCGAAGTCTTCGTCAGCGTGCGCCAGCCCCGTTCCGGGATAGCCCTGCCGCAAATTTGCGACGATCCCGCGCACACAGGGCCATTGGCCGGTCTGGCTGCCGCACTGGAACACGCGGCTACGCCGTGGGTCTTCGTCGTGGCTTGCGACATGCCGTTCATCACGGCGGCGGTGATCGAACATCTCGCGGGTTTAAGAGTTAAATCGCCTACATCCACTTCAACCCGGCCCTGTCCTTCCGCACCGGGGAGCGAGGGGGAAGAGGGCTCCTCCCCTGACAAGGGGAGGTTGGGAGGGGTTGTGTTTCAGGCGGTGGTGCCCGTGGTAGGCGGACATCCGCAACCGCTGGCGGCGTTCTACGCGAAGAGCTGCCTGCATGAAGTGCAGGCCTGTTTACACGGCAACGGCAAGCGCAGTTTCCGCGCGCTGCTGGACAAGTTGCAGGTATGTTATGTGAGCGAAGAGCAGTTGCAGGCGATCGATCCGCAACTGCGCAGCTTTTTCGATCTGGATACGCCGCAGGATTTCCAGGCGGCGCAAAAATAAGGCGCGCAGGGCGGCGGCATACCGGCGTCCACGACCAAAGCTGCGGAGTGAAGATCGTTCCCGTCACCGGCACAGGCATCGCAGCGGGCGCTAGAGCCCGATCATGAACCTGCCTGGCGCATGCGATGGCGTCGATATACGCGCATATCCCGAACTGGCCTTCGGAATTGGTCAAGAATAAAGATTCTTGGCGCGCTGCTGCATTTGGAGCAAACTTGAAACCGAGGGACAGTAAAACAATAAAAGTTTGAGTTCACAGGAGGGAATATGCCGGAACAGTACTTCGCCAGTTCTGCACGCAAAGTTCGGGCGATACTGGATTGCCGGTAATAATGCCGTGTCCAAACGAACGCAGCGCGACGTACTAAACGGGAACGCGCGATTCGCAGATGTTCTGCATCGCGTGCTCGCGGCGGCGCATGTCCCGGAAACGGCCGGACGCGCTCTGGCCGAAGAGGTGTTGCGATTAACTGCTGTGCGACTCGTTGTGCTGGTACAAACGAACGCCGGCGATCTGCTTCCGGTTGTTGCACCGGCCAGCCTCCGGTCACTGGCGGCTCATCCGTCGATAGCCGCGCTCCTGCGCGAAGCCGGCGAATTGGAAAGCTCCAGATTCTACGCATCGGATACCCCCGTCCCCGGTTTGGAAGCTATCCTGTCTGCGGAGAACCGGACGAACTGCCTTGCCGTACCGCTGATCGATGGCAGCGTTCGGGTTGGCACCATCGCAATCTTCGGGCTCGCTCAGGGTGAGGCACTCGATGCGGCAACCGGCAATATGGAAATGCTGGCGCCCCTGCTGGCCATGGTTATACACAATGCTGTTTTGGCGCAACGCCGGAATGACGGCGGACAGGAAACGCCGACGCCGCATGAAAGCGAATTACGCCTGCGGGAAATGGTGCGCCGCCTGCCGATTCCGGTGGCGCTTTACGATGCGCAAGGCACGGTTCTTTTGGTCAACGACCGAGTGACGGCCACCTTCGGTTACACGCGCGAAAACGTTCCCCACCTGTCCGACTTCTGGCCGCAGGCCTTCCCCGACCCCGAATCCCGCGCACAGGCCCAGGCACGCTGGGCGGCGGCATTGGCGGAAGCCCAGCGTACGGGCAGCACCGACACCCGCCCGGAAGAGTTCCTGATCACCTGCAAGGACGGCACGGTGCGTCTCACGGAAGTGTTCGGCACGTTCGTGGGCGACTCGCTTCTCGTGGTGCTGAGCGATGTCAGCGACCGCCGCCAGACCGAAGCGGAGCTGGAGGACTATCGAACCCAGTTGGAGAATCTGGTCGACGAGCGCACCCGCGAAGTCCGCATCCGCCAGGAGCGTCTCGTCGTCGCGCTCGAGTCCACGAACACCGGCCTGTGGGAATGGGACCCGACGACGCGGGGCATGTATTTCAGCCCAACCTACTTCACCATGCTGGGCTGGGAACCGGACGAGTTTCCCGCGAATCAGGAAACGTGGACAAGCATGGTGCATCCCGACGACTTTCCGGACACCTACGCGTTTTTTCGCGGCATCGCGATGTCGGCTGAGGACATCTCGTTCAGCCATGAATACCGGCTGCGCAGCAAGCCCGGCCCGTGGCGCTGGTTCCTGGTCCGGGGCAAGATCGTCGGGCGCAATGAACGGGGGCAGGTCAATCGCGTGGTCGGCGTCTACATCGACATCACCGAACGCAAGGAAGAGGAAAAGAACCTGCAAATGGCCATGCAGGCGCTGGATACCACTCGCGAATGCGTGTACTGGATCGATGAGGACGGACGGATACTCTACGTGAATCCGGCCACGGAGCGGGAGCTCGGCTACACGTCTGCGGAACTGCTGCAGATGTCGATTCCCGATATCGACCCCAACACGCCGAAGGAATTATGGGGGCCGGAGGGCGAACTGACGCGGCGCCTGAATGACGAAGGGTTGCGGAAATTCGTCACGCAACACCGCCACCGCGATGGGCACCTGATCACGGTGGAAGTGGACTCCGATGCATTTCACTTCGGCGGCCAGACCTGTTTCATCGCGATCACCCGCGACATCAGCGAACGCCTTGCGGCGGAAGACGCGCTGCGCAAATCCGAGGCGAAATTCCGCAGCATTACCGATGCGGCGAACGACGGCATCATCATCATCGACGATGCGGGGCGAATCACGTTCTGGAACGCCGCCGCCGAAACCATTTTCGGTTACGCGCGCGAGGAAATACTCGGGCGGGAAATTCATGCGCTGCTGCCGCCGCAGCGCTTCAGGGAGGCCGCCGACCGCGGCTTCGAACATTTCCGCACCACGGGAGAAGGTCCGATCATCAACAAAACCATGACGCTGGAGGCATTGCGGAAAGGGGGCGAGGAGTTTTTCATCGAATTGTCGCTCTCCGCAGTGCGGCTGGGGGACACCTGGAATGCCGTGGGCATCGCCCGCGACATCAGCGAACGGCTTGCGGCGCAAGAGGCGCTGCGCAGTTCCGAGGCGAAATTCACGGCGATTTTCAGCCTGACTCCCGAACCGATGGCGTTGACGCGTCTCTCCGATGGCGTGGTCCTTGAAGTCAACCGCAGCTATGCCGACTTTTTCGGTTACCAGCCGAACGAGATTATCGGGCACTCCACCCTGCCGGGTGATCTCAACCTCTGGGTCGATGCCGAGCAGCGCCGCCAATGGATGGAGAGGCTGAAGCGCGACGGAGAACTGCTCGGTTATGAAACGCAGTTGCGGCGCAGGGACGGATCGACCGGGACGCTGGTGCTTTCCGCCAAGATTGTCGAGTTCGACAACGAGCCGTGCGTGATTGTCGATATCCACGACATCACGGAGCAGAAGCAGCAAGCCGAGCGCTTGCTGCAGATTGCCCATCACGACCCGCTGACCGGCCTGCCGAACCGGTTGCTGCTGGGCGACCGCCTGCGCCAGGCCATCGCCCGCAACCGGCGCGGCGAAGCCCTCGTTGCCGTGTGCTACCTCGACCTGGACGGCTTCAAGGCGGTGAACGACCGCTACGGGCACGAAGCTGGCGACAATTTGCTGACCGAGGTTGCAGGCCGGCTCACGGCCTGCGTGCGCGGCGGCGACACGGTGGCCCGCCTCGGCGGCGACGAATTCGTGGTCCTGCTTTCGGGGCTGGCCGACGAGGAGGAATGCCGCACCGCCCTCGACCGTGTGCTGCAAACCGTATCGGCGCCCTATGCGGTCGGCGACAGCGAACAGAGCACGGTGTCCGCGAGCATAGGCGTCACCCTGTATCCGAACGACGAGGTCGATCCCGATACGCTGATGCGCCATGCGGACCATGCCATGTACGCCGCCAAGCAGGCGGGCAAGAACCGGTTCCAGATGTTCGATACCCGCCTCGAACAGCGTATCGAGGCGCGACTCGCGACGCTGGAATTGCTCGCCGAGGCGCAGAAATCGAAACAGTTTCTCCTGTATTACCAGCCCAAGGTGGATTGCAGGCTGGGACGGGTCGTCGGTGCCGAAGCGCTGATCCGCTGGCAGCATCCGACGCTGGGCCTGCTGTCGCCGGCCGAATTCCTGCCGCTGATCGAAGACACCGAGCTTGCGCTTTCGGTCGGGGAGTGGGTGGTGCGGGAGGCGTTTTTCCAAATGGCGCAGTGGCGGCGGGACGGTATCGACCTGCGCGTGAGCGTCAATGCGTTCGTGCGCCATCTGCTGCATCCCGGATTTGCCGACACGCTCGTTGCGATCATGAACGAATACCCGGGAATGGGGCGGAATTGCCTCATGGTCGAAATCGTGGAGACTGCAGCGCGGAAAGAACTGGATAGCATCCGGCGGGTGATGGAGGATTGCATGGGTCTCGGCATCGCCTTCTCGCTGGACGATTTCGGTACCGGCTATTCGACGCTTGCCCATCTCCGTCACTTGCCTGCTGCGGAGATCAAAATCGACCACTCTTTCGTGCGTCACATGTTGGAGCGGCCGGAAGACATCGCCATCGTCGAGGCGGTGATCGGCATGGGCCGGGCCTTCGGCCGTTCCATCGTGGCCGAGGGCGCGGAGACGCCGGACCATATCGTCCGCCTGCTGGAGATGGGCTGCGACGTGATGCAGGGCTATGCATTGGCGCGCCCGATGGCGGCGGCAGATATTCCGCGCTGGCTGCGCGAGTTCCGTCCGGACCCGCTCTGGTATCGACCGGAAGGCAACAACGGCCGGGCTTGAACGCCGGGTGCCGTCAACAGGAGAAATTTCATGAGCGATTCAGCCCCCATCCAATGGAACGATGCCATGCTGACCGGCGTGCCCGAGATCGACAAGCAACACCGCATTCTGGTCGATACGCTGAACGAGGCGCAGATCAAGCTGACCGGCGAAGTCGACGACGCGCAGTTCGAACAGATCACGCGCGACCTGCTGGCCTATGCCATCTACCACTTCAATACCGAGGAGCAGCTCATGCGGCAATACGGCTATGCCGCCGCCTCGTCGGACGAGGCCGGAGCTCACCTGGCCGCGCACCGGAGCTTTTCGGAGCGTGTCGTCGCGCTACGCGACAAGGCGCGCGAGAACAAGCAGGAATCGCGGGAGGCGCTGCTGGTGTTCCTGAAGAACTGGCTGACCAACCACATCATGACCACCGACAAACGCCTGGCGCAGTTCATCTGCATGCAGCAGGCAAAGCGCGCATCCGGCGGGTGAAGCCTTGGCGCGAGCCGAAGCAAGAAACGGGAACGCGGCAAATAAAAAGCCCGGCAAGCCGGGCTTTTTATTTGCCGTTGTGCAACGAGATCAATCCTTCTTTCTCATCCACAGGATAGCAATCACGGCGACGATTGCACCGAGCAGCCACATCCAGTATTGCTCAAGGAAGCCGGGCGGGGAGGCCTTCGGCAGCGGGGTGACTACCACGGCCGGGGCGGGTTCCTGCGGTGCCGGTGCGGGGGCTGCAACCGGCGGCTCTTCTTTCACCACGGGTGCCGGAGCAGGCTCAACCGGTGCGGGCTTGGGTGCGGCTTTGACTACTTTCCTTTTGGCCTTCTTGACTACGGGTGCGGGAGCAGGCTCGGCGGCAGCGACTGCCGGCGCGGGCTGTTCGGCAACGACTTCAGCGGCAGCAACCGGTGCCGGTGCAGCTTCCGGTGCGGCAGCTACTTCGGCAACGGGTGAGGGCTTAACAGCCTCTTCCTGCGGGTTGCTCGCGCAGGCGGATAAAACCAGCGCTGACATAAACAGGACGACCGGCAAGGTGATTTGGTGCATTTTTGACATGGTGTTCTCCAGAGAGACGGTTGAAAATTCGGTAGCAGGCGGGAATCCTCCCATAGTTATCCATGCCAGGCAAACATTCCCGCCCGGATGCCGGGCGAGTCGCTGGCGCCGGTTTGGTGATATCCCGAATATCATGGCACTATCAATCCGTTGCGTGCCAGGATGGGAGTCCGGATATGAATATCGTACTGCGAGTTTGTCTCGGTCTGCTGGCATGCCTGTGCCTGCAACCGGCCTGGAGCGCCGATCCGGTACCGGATGTTGTTGAAGAATGCATCGCCGAGCCGATATTCGAAGGCAAGGTGTGTACGCTGCAGGCCAACCGCGAAGCGGAGACGGGCGTGATCCTGATCCACGGGCTCGGCGGTTCAATGGACGACTGGAAGAATGTCATCCCGGCATTGGCGGCAGATTTTCATGTGCTGGCTTTCGATCTGCCCGGATTCGGCAAGTCCGACAAAGGCAGTCAGGAGTATTCGCCCACGCGTTATGCACGCCTCGCGAATTATCTGGCGGACCGGTATTTTCCGGGCAAGAACTATCACATTGTCGGGCACTCGATGGGCGGGGCCATCGCGCTACGTTTTGCGTCGCAACGCCCGCAGCGATTTCAACGGCTGGTGCTGATCGATGCCGCCGGAATCCTGCATCCCCAGGTGCTCACCAGGTTTCAGGCGGGTTCTGTGCTGGAACGCTCCAGCGGAACGCCCCTGACGAGAGACCTTACCGAACTCGTGTCGGGCAAGTTGCTGGAAGAAGTGGATCGGTTGCCCATTTCTCCTTTTGATATCGTGAATTCCGCGCTGGGCCGCGACTATGTGCTGCAGGGCGGACCGAACAGCATCGCTGCACTCAAGCTGGCAGGGGAGGATTTCAGCGATGCGGTTACGTCCGTCACCGAGCCTGTCCTCATACTCTGGGGTGACAGCGACCTGACTGTGCCGCAGCGAACCGGACAAGTGCTGGCCGCCCGCATGCCCCATGCGCGCCTGGAGATTATTGACGCCGCCGGGCATGAGCCGATGCAGGATCAGCCCCTGCGGACGAATCAACTGATCAGAAGTCACCTGCTGGCAAGCGACAAAGACATTGCGGACCAATTTGCCGCAGCGCCCCCGTTGCCGGAATTCACCAGTGAACGCGTGGGAACTTGTACTGACGAATCTGGAATGCTGTTCGAAGGCGACTATCTCAGCATCGAACTGAACAATTGCACCGGCGTCGTCATCCGCAACGCGCGCGTGAAGCATTTGAAGGTGACCGATTCCTGGATTAGCCTGCTGGATACCGATATCTCGGGCAATGAAGAAGCGCTGCACTCGTTCAACTCCTACGTCACCATCACCAACGGCAACATCTCGGGCGAGATCGCCATCAATTCCGAACGCAGTCGCTTCGATCTGGCCGGAGTGCATCTGGCGGGAAGCCGCGATGCCGTCAAGGCGGTGGGCAGCAAATTTGTGTTTTCCATCAGCCGCGCGCATAGCCCGCATATGGACGGGCCGCTGCATATCTACAAGAAGATGAATAACGAAGTGCTTTAACCCGATCCCAGGATCGGCATACCGGCCCCGCACGCCCTGCAATAGGCCCGGGTATTCAAAAAACGTGCTGGAAGCAAACGGCAAAGGCGGCTAACATTCGTCTCTGCGATCCGCGTTTGACGCATTTACCCGATCGCCCATGACCATGACACTGACTTTGCATCCTTTCTTCTTCGATTTTGCCCCGCCCTATGCGCATTCTCATCAGTAACGACGACGGCTATTTCGCGCCGGGTTTGGCCTGCCTGGCCCGCCATCTTTCCGCCATCGCCGAGGTGACGGTGGTTGCCCCCGAACGCGACCGCAGTGGCGCCAGCAATTCGCTCACGCTGAACCGCCCGCTCAATCTGAAGAAAGCGTCTAGCGGTTTCTACTATGTCGACGGCACGCCCACCGACTGCGTGCACCTCGCGGTCACCGGCATGCTGGATACGCAGCCGGACATCGTGGTCTCCGGCATCAACTCCGGCGCCAACATGGGCGACGACACCATCTACTCCGGCACGGTGGCGGCGGCCACCGAAGGTTTTCTGCTCGGCATACCCGCCATCGCCATTTCCATGGGCAGGCACGATCCCACCCATTACGACACCGCAGGCAGGGTTGCGGTGGAGCTGGTGCAGCGTTTCATGACGCAAACGAATTCGCATCCCTGGCTGCTCAACGTGAACGTGCCCGACGTTCCCTACGAAGAACTGCAAGGCATGGAAGTCACGCGCCTGGGCAAGCGCCACAAGGCCGAACCGGTGATCAAGAGCAGCAATCCGCACGGCCAGCCGGTGTACTGGGTGGGCGCAGCGGGCAAGGCGCAGGACGCGGGCGAGGGCACCGATTTCTTCGTGACGTCGCAGAAGCGCGTCTCCATCACGCCGTTGCAGATCGACCTCACGCAATACTCGCAACTGGATGCGGTGCGCTCCTGGATGGAGGGTAAAGCTTGAACTTGCGCCTCGCCGGCATCGGCATGACCTCGGCGCGCACGCGCGGTCGGCTGATCGAGCGCCTGCGCGCCGAGGGTATCGTCGACGAGACCGTGCTGGCGGCCATGTACGAAATCCCGCGCCATATTTTCATCGACGAAGCGCTGGCGACGCGCGCCTACGATGACGTGTCCCTGCCTATCGGCCACGGCCAGACCATCTCGCAACCCTACATCGTGGCGCGCATGACCGAAGTGCTGCGCAACGGCAAACAGCTCGGCCGCGTGCTGGAGATCGGCACCGGCTGCGGCTATCAGGCGGCGGTGCTGTCGAAGGTGGCAAAAGAGGTGTATTCCGTCGAACGCATACAGCCGCTATACGAGCGCGCCCGGAAAACGCTGCGCGAACTCAAGATCTACAACACCAACTTGCGTTATGCCGACGGCACGACGGGCCTGCCGGATGCGGCGCCCTACGACGGCATCATCATGGCCTGCGCGGCGCCCGCGCTATCGGCCGCGCTGCGGGAGCAGTTGGCGGTCGGTGGTAGAATGGTTTTGCCGATGGGAACGCAGGAACAACACCTGCACCTGATCGAACGCGACGAGGACGGTTTCCGCGAAACTCGTCTGGAGGCCGTGAAATTCGTACCGCTGGTGATGGGAAAAGCATGAGCATGAAGATTTCGCAGTGGGCAACATTGACCCTGGCCGTATTCGTGCTGGCGGGCTGTGCCGCCCCCGCATCCAGCGGCCGGCGCGCGCCCGTCATGGAATATGGCGCGGACAAAAAACCCGCGACTACCGTACAGCAGGCGCCCGCCAAAAAACTCGCCCCCGTGATGGATTCCGAATACGAGACCGTCACACGCATATATATAGTGCAAAAAGGCGACACGCTTTTCAGCATCTCTTTCCTGAACGGCGTGGATTACCGCGACGTGGCGGACTGGAACAACCTGGAAAATCCGGCCGCGATCAAGATCGGCCAGCAGTTGCAACTGCATATCCCCGTCGCGGGCGCGGCCCCCAAAGACGTACCCAAGCCGGTGATGCTTTCGCAGGCGCCGGAAGCGCCAACCAAGAGCTACCCCAAGGTGGGCAAGCTGGCTTACACCGCACAGGCGCTGGCGCAGGCGGAGCGTCTGCAGAACGCACAGCCGGGGACCGCGGTAGCGCCGCCTCCGGTTGTGGCCGCAGTGCCGGACAAGCCTGTTACGCCGCGCCCGGCGGATGACGAAAAGTCGCTGGAATGGGGCATGCCGACCAACGGCAAACTGATTGCCGGATTCTCCGAGAACGACAACCGCAAGGGCGTGGACATCATCGGCCTGCGCGGGCAGACTGTGGTGGCCAGCGCGCCGGGAAAAGTGGTGTACAGCGGCAGCGGCCTGCGCGGCTACGGCAAACTCATCATCATCAAACACAACAAAACCTACCTCAGCGCCTACGCCCACAACGACAAGATACTGGTCAAAGAAGGCCAGAGCGTCACCAAAGGCCAGAAGATCGCCGAAATGGGCAGCACTGATGCCGACCAGGTCAAACTGCACTTCGAGATACGCAGGCTCGGCAAACCGGTCGATCCGGCGAAATACCTGCCGCTGTGAAGTCCTGAAGCATTTTCAGCCACGGATGGCATGGATTTCCAAGTTCCGTGCCCCGTGTAGGTGCGAATTCATTCGCACATGACGATTGAGAGTGCGTGCAAATGAATTCTCACCTACGAGCCAATTGCAATTTCTTCCAGGTTAATCCGTGACTAACGATTTTTCCAAACTGAACGTCACCGACCACAGCCGCGACAGCGCCGGACTGCGCTACGTGTATCCAGTCGTGTCGCGCCGCGCGGGCGGTGTTTCCGTCGGCATCAACCTGAATACCAACAATGCCTGCAACTGGCACTGCATCTATTGCCAGGTGCCCGACCTCACACTCGGCACCGCGCCGCCGGTCGATCTGCCTTTGCTGGAAAAGGAGCTGAGCGGCTTTCTGCATGAATTGCAGCACGGCGATTTCATGCAGCGCGTACCGCCCGAGGCCCGGCGTATCAACGACATCGCGCTTTCCGGCAACGGCGAACCCACCAGCGCGCAGGAATTCGCCGAGGTCGTCGAACTGATCGCCAGACACAAACCCGCTGACCTCAAGCTGGTGCTGATCACCAACGGCAGCCTGCTGCAGCGCGACTATGTGCGGCAGGGCCTGCGCCGCATGGCGCAGCTCAACGGCGAGGTCTGGTTCAAGCTGGATCGCGCGAGCGCGGAGGGTATGCAGCGCGTCAACGACACCAGGATGACGATGGACAAGGTTAGCCAGAGCCTGGCCACAGCCATTGCCTGCTGCCCCAACACCTGGCTGCAAACCTGCTGGTTTGCGCTGGATGGCCAGCCGCCGGGCGCGCAGGACGAGGACGACTACGTGGATTTTCTCAAAGGGCTGCTGCGCGGTGGCATTGCGCCGCAGGGGGTGTTGCTCTACGGTCTGGCGCGACCTTCCCTGCAGGCGGAGGCGCCGCGCCTGTCCGCGCTGTCCGCAGCGCAGATGGAAGCTTTTGCGGCCCGCATACGCATGCTGGGCGTGGACGTGAAGTTGTCGGTTTGACCTCCCCGGGCGAAAGAACGCAGCGAGATCAATGACCTTGCTCTTATACGGATATATCTAGGCCGGTATATAGGCCTTTAGTACTATTGTCCGAGTATGTCGGTTTGGTTACATTCGCCACCGGTATTCTTCCGGTAGAGCGAGGTTGTGCAACATGGTCGTCATTCCGATGTTCGTCAATGCAATCGTCATTTGCGTCCTGACGGCCGAACTCATCGCAACCGCGCTGGGGATGGTCAGTCCCGACCAATTGCTGATTGCCAGCACCCTGTCCGGCATCCTGACCTTTCTTTCGTTCAAACTCTCGCAAGAGGCGCTGTTGCATATCAACGGCGAGGTAGAGGTCGTGCCCACCCCCGCACCGGAAAAAGAAGACTCAGCCCAGGCCTGATCGGGCCGTTTGAACGAAAGGACTGCCGTGCTCCGGCGGTCTTTTCGTTTTTGGGAACGCTGCTAAAATACCCGCCATTCTTCAATCGCAGGGTGGTTCCATGCTGATCTGGTTCGTTGGGCTCTATCTGCTGTTTTCCGTCGGTGTCGGGGTTTATGCTTCGCGGCGTGTGCACAATTCCCGCGACTTTGTGGTGGCCGGGCGCAACCTGCCGCTGCCCATCGTCACCGCCACCGTGTTTGCCACCTGGTTCGGCGCGGAGACGGTGCTGGGCATTTCGGCCACGTTTGTGACCGAGGGGTTGAGCGGTGTGGTGGCCGATCCATTCGGCGCGAGCATGTGCCTGATCATCGCCGGCCTGTTCTTCGCACCGCTGTTATATCGCATGAATCTGCTCACCATCGGCGACTATTACCGCGCGCGCTACAGCCGCGAGGTCGAGCTGATTATGACGATCTGCATCATGATTTCCTATCTCGGCTGGGTGTCGGCGCAGGTCACGGCGCTGGGACTGGTGTTCGATATGGTCACGGGCGGCGCCATCGACCAGCCCACCGGCATGTTCATCGGTACGGCCATCGTGCTGGGCTACACCATGTTCGGCGGCATGTGGTCGGTGGCGCTGCTGGATTTTGTGCAGATGACGGTGATCATGGTGGCCTTGCTGCTAATCGCGGTGCTGGTGAGCGACGACGCGGGCGGCGCGGCCAACGTGGTGAACCATGCGCGTGCTGCGGGAAAACTGCAGTTCTTTCCGCAGGGCGGCTATGAGGCATGGATTCCTTTCATCGGCGCGGGCATCACCATGATGCTGGGCTCGATTCCGCAGCAGGACGTGTTTCAGCGCATGACTTCGGCCAAGGACGAGAAGACAGCGGTGCGCGGATCGGTATCGGGCGGCGTGCTGTATTTCGCCTTTGCCTTCGTGCCCATGTTTCTGGCCTACGCGGCGACCCTGATCGACCCCAAAGTGTTCGGCGACCTGATCGAAAGCGATTCGCAGATGGTGCTGCCCCAGTTGATCCTGCAGCACACGCCGCTGGTGGCGCAGGTGTTCTTTTTCGGCGCGCTGCTGTCCGCCATCATGAGCACGGCTGCCGCCACCCTGCTGGCGCCCTCGGTGATGTTTACCGAAAATATCCTGAAACACTTCGCGCTCAAGGATATGAGCGACCGGCAGATGCTGAGCACCATGCGCATTATCGTGGTGACCTTCGGCTGCATGGTGTACTGGTTCGCGCTGCACTCGGAGGCGACTATTTTCGAAATGGTGGAAAACGCGTACAAGGTCACGCTGGTCGGCGCATTCGTGCCGCTCGCGTTCGGCTTGTACTGGAAACGCGCCAGCACGCAGGGCGCGCTGCTCTCCATCGTGCTGGGGCTGGGGGTATGGATCCTGATGGAAGCGTTCGAACCGAGCGAAATATGGCCGCCGCAACTGGCCGGTTTGCTGGCCAGTTTGCTGGGTATGCTGCTGGGTTCATGGTTGCCGAACAAGATCGGGAGATACGGCGCGGTGCATTCGCCTCGGCAACATCCGGTCTGAACCTAAAAACCGCAGTTGACCGCGCCATTGAGCACGCAAGCAAGTGAATAGAAAAGAATCATGTTATCTATTCACGCTCACCCGGCAGGTGAGTCGCTACGAAGCGCATTGCACGTCCCTCGCGACACATGTCGGCAGCCCTCTCTCCAACTCTCCCCCAGAGGGGGAGAGAGCGATCGTTCCCTCTCCCTATGGGAGAGGGTTAGGGTGAGGGTTGGCTCCTCCTCGGAATGGAACGACCATTCCTCGTCGCACCCGCAAGGGGTAGGCCGTGGCTGTAAAGCCGCGAAAGCGGCAACAGCCACGCTCTCGCGCCTTGCCCTGCGCCACGATGAACGCACACTGCACTTCGTCCAACTACGGTTTCTAGGTTGAATGTCATGTTACTGTCATAATTCTTTCATATCATCGCAAGCGAAATGAACGATATAGGGAGAACAGAATGACGACAGCGAATATCCTGATAGTGGAAGACGAACCGGCGATTCAGGAATTGCTGGCTTTCAACGTGGCGCAATGCGGCTTTCGCGCCATCCAGTCCTACGATGTGCCCAGCGCGCTGGCGGAGGTCAACCGCGCTCTGCCCGACCTGATCCTGCTCGACTGGATGCTGCCCGGCACGCCGGGCGTCGAAATGGCGCGGCGCTTGCGCGCCGATTCGCGCACCCGCGACATTCCCATCATCATGCTCACCGCCCGCACCGACGAGCGCGACAAGATACTCGGCCTGGAATCCGGCGCCGACGACTACATCACCAAGCCTTTTTCGCCGCGCGAACTCATGGCGCGCATCCGCGCCGTGCTGCGCCGCCGCGCGCCGCAGATGAGCGACGAGACCGTGCGCGTGGAAGGGGTGGAACTGTCGCCGACCACGCACCGCGTCAGCGCCAACGGCCAGATCGTCGACCTGGGGCCGACCGAATTCCGCCTGCTGCACTTCTTTATGACCCACGTCGAGCGCGTGTATAGCCGCGCGCAACTGCTCGACCAGGTGTGGGGCGACCACGTATTCGTGGAAGAACGCACGGTGGACGTGCATATCCGCCGCCTGCGCCAGGCGCTGGAGCCATCCGGTCTGGACGCGCTGGTGCAAACCGTGCGCGGCAGCGGCTACCGTTTTTCCCGGGAATAGGTTTTCGGCGAAACGATAGTCCGTATCACCCCGTATAATGCCGCCAGTCCATTTTTGAGGTGACGCTGTGAGCGATTTCTGGCAACGCGCACTGGTTTATTCATTCACGATATTTGTAATCTCCCTGCTGATCTGGGCGATAGCGGATGCATTGCCCGCCGCGTTGTTTTTCGGCGTTGCCATGTGGCTGAGGATCATCCACCATCTGCGCAACCTGGCCGCTTTTGACTCCTGGCTATCAAATGCGGACACGCAGGAAGTGCCGGTGGGTACCGGCATGTGGGAGGACGTGTTTGCGGTGCTGGACAAGCTGGTCAAGCAGCGCCGCAAGGATCACGAGCAGTACGCCGCCGCCCTGCAGCAAATGCAGCAGGCCACTTCGGCTTTGCCCGAGGGGGTGGTGATCCTGGACGATGCCGACCGCATTGAATGGTGCAACCCGCTGGCCGAGCGCCATTTCGGGCTGGATGCGAAACGCGATATGGGACAACAGATCACCTACCTGGCGCGCCAACCGGAATTTGTGCAGTACCTGGACCGGAACGTTTTCACCGAGCCGCTGGTGTTGCGCGACACGCGGCATGAAGACCTCGTCCTTTCCATCAAGCTCATCGCCTACGGCAGCAGCAAGCGCCTGCTCATCAGCCGCGACATCACCCATCTGGAGCGCATCGAAACCATGCGTCGTGACTTCGTCGCCAACGTCTCGCACGAACTGCGCACCCCGCTGACGGTGGTCAACGGTTTTGTCGAAACCATGCAGGACATGCCGAACCTGGAAAACGACATGGCGCGCCGCGCCCTGAAGCTGATGGGCGACCAGACTTCACGCATGGAAAGACTGGTGGACGACCTGCTCACGCTGTCGCGGCTGGAAAACGAACAGAACGTTTTGCAGGAGGAGCAGGTGAATGTGCAGGAACTGATGCATACGCTGCTGGAAGAAGGACGTTCGCTCAGCAACGGGCAGCATGTGCTCAAACTTGAGCTTGAGAGCGATGTGCGGATTGGCGGATGCGGCAACGAACTGCACAGCGCCTTCGGCAACCTGGTCACCAATGCCGTTCGCTATACGCCGCCGGGAGGCGAGGTTGTGTTGCGCTGGTCAGAACAGCCCGACGGGCATATGGCGTTCAGCGTGAAAGACAGCGGCATCGGCATCGCGCCGCAGCATATTTCGCGCCTCACCGAGCGTTTCTACCGCGTGGATCGCAGTCGTTCGCGCGAGACCGGCGGCACCGGCCTGGGGCTCGCCATCGTCAAACACATTGCCATGCGTCATCAGGCGCAGCTCAACATCTCCAGCGCAGAGGGCAAGGGCAGCACTTTCAGTGTTGTTTTCCCGGAAAAGCGGCGCATACCGCCGGGAGTCGGCGCAGGTGCTTAACTGCCGAACGTGAGGCTGGCGCGTTCGAAGTCGCTGCCTTTTTCCACACTGATCCCCAGCGCCACTTTCTGCGACTTGTTGCCGTTCAGTACGAGCACGAGTTCGAGGTTGCGTCCGGTCTGAAACCAGTCGCGCGGCAGAATCACGCTGGCCGGAATGCGCAGGTTGGCTATTTCAGGCAGCACCAATGCCGCTGCCGCCCCGGAAGCCAGGCTGCCGAAAGAGGTGCCGCGCGCGATGACCGCTTGCGGATTGCCCGGCAGGTAGCGCACGGCGATGTAGAGATGCCCGTTGCGGGTGACGTTGACCAGCGTCACCACGCCCAGCTTGTGGTTTGGCGTTCCCGGTGTATGGATGCTCACGATCTGGTTCAGGCCGAAGCGTTGGCCCTGGCTGGATTTGCGCAGCAAACGTGCGTGCAGCAATCCGTCGTCTTCCACCAGCCATTCTTCCGCCAAGGTTCCCAACTCTTTCAGATTGTGGCGGTCGGTCTGGTCCAGCACGCGGCCGAAGGTTTCGATCTGGCGCTGCACTTCCTTGTCGGAGATGCCGGTGTTGGTCGGCGCTTTGAAGGGTTTGCGCGCAATGATTGCGTAGATGCTTTCCAGGCCGCAGTAAAGATGAACGAGCGGCGCCTCGCGCATTTCGTCCGCCAGCGATTCCGGGCGCTGCTCACACCAGCATCCGTGCAGCTTGTTGAGCAGATCCAGACAGTCCTTGCTGTTCATTTCCTCGCCGAGTTCCAACTGGCGCGGCGACTGCCCCTGTTGCAGCAGTATGGTCTTCACGCGGATGAGCTTGGACAGCGGCACCATGGCCAGGAAGCGCATGCCGGGCGCGGAAGTGGCGCGGTAAATGTCGACCAGTCCGCGCATACCGTTCAGATCGACGGCCAGCGGCGGTGCATCTTCCCGACTCATGCTGCATTGCGGTTCCATGGAATAGGCATCGCCCCACCGATCCAGCCAGAGGTCCAGGGTCTGCCACTGGTTGCGCCTGAATCCGTGCAGGCGGGCGCGGTGCAGCAGCAACACTTTGGTATAGGCCGTGAGGCAGGACACGGAGCGCGAGGAGAGGCTGAGCTTGTCGGTGACGGCCTGCCGCTGCAATCCCTGTTCCTCGACGCGCGCGTAAATCGTGTGCAGGCGTTGCCAGGATTTTCCGTCCGGCTCGCACCCCGCGCGCAGGAATTCGCCGATCTGCAAACCGCTGTACAGCATGCAGCGATGCGCCAGCAGCGCCGCGTCGGACGAAACGGACGAGTCGCCGGTATCCTGCGCCTGCTGGCAGCGCAGATAACCGTTGAGCATGCTCAGCCACAAATTGGAAAGCGTGATGAGCACGGTAAACTCTTCGTCGGCGAGCGGCAATTTCTTGCCGTAGAGTTTCTTGGCGTAATCAGCCTGCACCGTGGCGACGGGTTCGCGCAGCGCTTCCAGCGTCTTCAGGCGTTCTTTGGCGCGCAGGGGAAAGCGGTTGAATTCGTCCAGCTGCGCGCGCAGCGTGCTGTGCGCGAGATTGAGGTTGGTCAACTGCAACTGGCTTAACCATTGGGCACAAGTGCTCGCATCCCTGAAAACGGGCTTTGCGTGCGCATTGATCGGTTCCAGGGATAGCATGACTTTCCTTATAGTAGAACGCGTTCAATACCGCCGTTGTTGGCTTGCGTAACATAGTCTTCCAGCCAGGTGCCGCCCAGCAGCTGCTGCGCCATTTCCACCACGATGTAATCGGTGGTAGTGCCCGCGTCGTCGGTGTAGCGGCTCAAGCCCTGCTGGCAGGCGGGGCAGGAGGTGAGGATCTTGACCTCGCCGCTATAGCCGTCGGCGCGCAACGCGCTCGCGCCCTTGCGGATTTCCTCTTCCTTGCGGAAACGCACCTGGGTGGCAATGTGCGGCACGTTCAGGCCGAAGGTGCCGGCTTCGCCGCAGCAACGGTCTGTCAGCGCAACCGGTGTCGCCATCAGTTCATTCACTACCTTGAGCGGCGCATGGGTCTTCATTGGCGAGTGGCAGGGGTCGTGGTACATGTAGCGCTTGCCGGTGGGCGTCGCCAGCTTTACGCCCTTCTCAAGCAGGTACTCGTGAATGTCGAGCAGGCGGCAACCGGGGAATATCTTCTCGAACTGGTACTTCATCAACTGGTCCATGCAGGTGCCGCAGGACACGATCACGGTCTTGATGTCGAGGTAGTTCAGCGTGTTGGCCACGCGATGGAACAGCACGCGGTTGTCGGTCGTGATCTGGCTGCCCTTGTCCTCGAAGCCGGCCGAGGTTTGCGGATAGCCGCAGCACAAATAGCCGGGCGGCAACACGGTGATGGTGCCCATGTCGTACAGCATCGCCTGCGTTGCCAGGCCGACCTGGCCGAACAGACGCTCCGAACCGCAGCCGGGGAAATAAAACACCGCCTCGGAATCCTCGGTCACTTTGCGCGCATTGCGGATCACCGGCACGATGGTGTTGTCTTCCAGGTCGAGCAGGGCGCGCGAAGTCTTCTTCGGCAATCCGCCCGGCATCGGCTTGTTGATGAAGTGGATCACCTTGGCCTGCAGGGTCGGCTTGCCCACGCTGGCGGGCGGATGCGCCACCTGCTGGCGGAACAGCCCCAGATGTTTTGCCACGCGGTAGGCCAGGCGCTGTGCCTTGTACGACCACTCGATCATCACCTTGCGCATCAGCTTGATGGTGAAAGGATCGCCGGTGTTCAGGTATGCCATGGACAGCGCGGTAACCGGGCTGAATCGCTTCTGGCCCTGCTTGCGCAGGAAATTGCGCATCGCCACCGACACGTCGCCGAAGTCGATGTCCACCGGGCAGGGCTTCTCGCATTTGTGGCACACGGTGCAGTGATCGGCTACGTCGTTGAATTCGGCGAAGTGCTGAATGGACACGCCGCGCCTTGTTTGTTCTTCGTACAGGAAAGCTTCGATCAGCAGCGAAGTGGCGAGGATCTTGTTGCGCGGCGAATACAGCAGGTTGGCGCGCGGCACATGCGTGTTGCACACCGGCTTGCACTTGCCGCAACGCAGGCAGTCCTTGATCGAGTCGGAGATATCGCCAAGCGCGCTTTGTTCGAGGATGAGGCTCTCCAGCTCCATCAAATTGAAGCTGGGCGTGTAGGCGTGTTCGAGGTTGCTGCCCTTGAGTAACTTGCCCTTGTTGAAGTGACCGTCGGGATCGACCTTCTGTTTGTAAGCCGTGAACGGGGCGATCTCCGCTTCTTCGAGGTAGTCGAATTTGGTGATGCCGATGCCGTGCTCGCCCGAGATCACGCCGCCCAGGTCTTTCGCCAGTTGCATGAAGCGGTCCACCGCACCGTAGGCCTGCTGCAGCATGACATAGTCGTCGGAGTTCACCGGGATGTTGGTGTGCACGTTGCCGTCGCCCGCGTGCATGTGCAACGCCACGAATACGCGGCTTTTCGGCACGCGCTGGTGGATGGATGTGCACTGGTCGAGAATGGGCAGGTAAGTGCTGCCGCTGAAAATCTGGCGCAGGGGTTCGCGAATTTCCTGTTTCCAGGAGGCGCGCAGAGTGCGACGCTGCACGGCATCGAACACGGTGAGCGCATCTTTGGCGTCGGCAGGCGCGAACACGCAGGTGGTCAGCGGCGCATCCAGATGTTCCAGCAGCCAGGTCCAGCGCGCGCGCACTTCGGCAAGCACTTGCTGCGCAGTCTGGGTGCGGTTGCCCAGCAATTCATCGTCGCCCAGTTGCGCATCGTCCTGATAGCGCAGCGGCAGTTCTCCGGTGAAGAATTCGTCCAGCGCGTCCAGCAGCTTGATCTTGTTGCCCAGCGACAACTCGATGTTGATGCGCTCAATGCCGTCGCAATAGTCGCCCATGCGCGGCAGGGGGATCACCACGTCCTCGTTAACCTTGAAAGCGTTGGTGTGTTTGGCAATAGCGGCCGTGCGCGCGCGGTCCAGCCAGAATTTCTTGCGCGCCTCGGCCGAGACGGCGATGAAGCCCTCGCCGTGGCGCAGGTTGGCCAGACGCACGATCTCGGAAGAGGTCGCGCCGGCTGCGTTCTCGTCGTCGCTCACCACGTCGGCGATGAGCACCATCTTGGGACGGGTGCCGCGCTTGGATTTGGTGGCGTAACCCACCGCCTTCAGGTAACGCTCGTCCAGGTGTTCCAGTCCGGCCAGGAAGACGGGCGCGGAGGAGGCTGTGCGATTGTGGAACATCGAGGTGATTTCCACGATGGCGGGCACCGCCTCGTGCACCTGGCCGAAGAATTCCAGGCATACGGTGCGTGTGAATTTGTGTTCGCGGTGCAGGATGAAGCGCGCCGAGGTGATGATGCCGTCGCAGCCTTCCTTCTGGATGCCGGGCAAACCGGACAGGAATTTGTCGGTGACGTCCTTGCCCAGTCCGGCTTTGCGGAAAGTGCTGCCCGGGATGGTCAAGATCTCGGGCTCGCCGATTGCGGTTTTGCCGTCCGCCTCGAAACGCGAGATGCGGAAGCGCGCGGTCGGCGCGTCGTGGATTTTGCCGAGGTTGTGGTCCAGACGTTCGATGAACATCCACAGGCCGTCCGGCGTGACCATCTTCCACGAAGCCAGGTTGTCCAGCGCGGTGCCCCACAGCACGGCCTTCTTGCCGCCCGCGTTCATGGCTACGTTGCCGCCTATGCACGAGGCATCCGCCGAGGTGGGGTCGACCGCGAACACCAGTTTCTGCGCTTCGGCCGCTTCCATCACGCGCCGCGTCACCACGCCCGCGCCGCACTGGATAGTGGCGTAGGGCGCGCTCAGTCCGGGCAGCGTCAGGAGTTCAATCGGCGAAATCGCATCCAGCTTTTCGGTGTTGATGACCGCGGAATATTTGGTGAGCGGAATGGCGCCGCCGGTGTAGCCGGTGCCGCCGCCGCGCGGGATCAGCGTCAAACCGAGTTCGATGCAGGCGCGCACCAGCGGTGCGACTTCCTCTTCCGTGTCGGGATGCAGGATTACGAAGGGATACTCGACGCGCCAGTCGGTGGCATCGGTGACGTGCGAAACGCGTGCCAGTCCGTCGAACTGGATATTGTCCTTGCGCGTGAGGCGGCTCAGGGTGCGCAGGGTGCGCTTGCGCAGTTGCAAGGTGTGTTCGAATTCGGCCGCGAACTTATCGACTGCCGCGTGGGCGAGATCAAGCAGGCGCTTCACTTGCTGGCTGCGATTTTCGCCGTTGCCGGAGGTACCTTCGGCAGCCACGCGCCGCGCCTCGATCGCATTCAGTCGGTGGCGCAGTGCACCGATCAGTGCCTCGCGTCGTTTGCCGTTTGAAAGCAGGTCGTCTTCCAGATACGGGTTGCGCATGAGCACCCAGATGTCGCCCAGCACTTCGTACAGCATGCGGGCCGAGCGGCCGGTGCGGCGCTCTTCGCGCAGGGTGTTGATGATGTCCCACGCCTCGCCGCCCAAGATGCGCAGAACGATCTCGCGGTCGGAGAAGGAGGTGTAGTTGTAAGGGATTTCGCGTAAGCGTGCGGTCATGATGTGTGCCGTCCAACAAGGCGCGCATTCTACAGTATCCCGCGTTATTGCTCGACCCTGACGGCGCAAGTGCGAACTGATAAGCTGAAAGGGCGCCTCTAAAAATTCAAAGTTCTAAGCAAGACAAGGCGCGAGCAAAAAATTCCGACGCAGCATATATGTGATATGTAAGGAGTAATTTTTTGTGAGCAACGCAGTATTGCGACGAAATTTGGATTTTTAGAGGTGCCCTGAATGCCATGATGCAAAGTGACAATGAACCTTCGTTCCGCCTGTTTTTCGCGCTGTGGCCGAATGCCGCAGAGCGCGTCGCCCTGTCCACATGGCAAAAACCGTTGCTGGATCGCTGCGGCGGACGCCCGATGCGCGGCGATACCCTGCATGCCACTCTGGTATTTTTGGGTGAGGTGGCGGAGCAGCGCCTGGAAGCATTGCGACTGGCCGCCCAGGAGACAAATTGGCAAGGTTTTGAACTGAAACTGACTGCTGCTCACTACTGGGGGCATAACCACATCGCCTTTGCCGCGCCGGATGCCACGCCCCCGCAACTGGGAGAATTGGTGAAAGAACTGGAAACCCGGCTACGCAAGCACCGTTTCCATCTGGAACAACGCCAGTACAAGCCGCACGTCACCCTGCTGCGCAACGCGCAGTGGAGCGATGCCAAATTGCCGCCCATGCCCGCCGTAAGCTGGAAATTCAAGGAGTTCGTGCTGGTGCGGTCGGCGCGCGATGAACAGGGCGCAGCGCATTACGAAGTGCTGGAGCGCTTCCCTTTGCGGGGAGTCAACTAATGCGCATCTGGTCTTTGCATCCGCAACACCTTGACGCCAAAGGACTGGTTGCGCTGTGGCGCGAGACGCTGCTGGCGCAGAAGGTATTGCTGGGCGAGACCAAAGGCTATCGCAATCATCCCCAACTCGCCCGCTTCAATAGTCATCGCGATCCGCCTGCTGCCATTGCGGCCTATCTGCATGGAATATTGCGCGAAGCAGAGCGGCGCGGCTATCACTTCGATGGAAGCAAGATATTGCGGAAGGATTCGAAGATCAAAATCCGCGTCACCGACGGGCAAATTGCCTACGAACTGGCACATTTGCGCAAAAAATTGAAAGTGCGCGACAGTGCGGCTTACGAAAGATTGGTGCATTGCGGGAGTCCATCAGCTCATCCGCTGTTCAAGGTCGTCAGCGGCGAAATAGAAGAATGGGAAATAGTGTGACTATTCCTCCAGCAGGCGCTGAATCACCGCCCCCGCGAGCATAAGGCCGAATAGCGGCGGCATGTAGCTGATCGTCCCGTTCACCGCGCGCGGACGGCCCCGTCCGGTGGGCTCGGGCGGTAGCGGTGCGCGCGGATGTTCGTCCGAAAACACCGTCAAAATGCCCTTGTGGATGTCGTGATGTTTGCGCAACTTTTGCCGCATCTGCTTTGCCAACGCACACTTGTCCGTCTTGCTGATGTCCGCCACCTTGATATGCGACGGATCGAGTCGGTTGCCGGCCCCCATGCTTGACGCGACTTTCAGCCCGCGCTTGTGGCTTTCGACCACCAACGCCACCTTGCACGACATTGAATCTATGCAATCCAGCACGTAATCCACATCGGCCGGCACCAGATCGTTGACGTTGTCTATGGTGAGGAAATCCTGCAACAGCGTCACTTCGCAGTCCGGATTGATATCGGCGATGCGCGCGCGCATCAGTTCGGCCTTGGATTTTCCGACAGTGGAAAGTAGCGCGGGCAACTGGCGGTTGATGTTGCTGACGGCAACCACGTCATGGTCGAGCAGGGTGAGACGGCCTATGCCTGCGCGCGCCATGGCTTCGGCGCAGTAGGAACCGACGCCGCCGAGACCGGCGATGAAGATGTGTTTGCTTTTGAGCTTTGCAATGCCTTCATCGCCGAGCAGGATATGGGTGCGGGTGAATTGGGGTTGGGTGGTGTTTGGCATGGCGCGGATTATAAGGGCGCCGACCTCAATGCCGGCAGCACCGACATTGAATTTTCCGTTGTCGCCAGCGCAATCTCATTCAGTGACACACCTCTTAACTCCGCCAGAGTCTGCGCAATGCGCGGCAGATACTTCGGCTCGTTCGGCAATCCGCGTTCCAGAAAATCCGGCGGAATATCCGGCGCATCGGTTTCCAGCACAATGCTCTCCAGCGGCAGAGTCGCGGCGAGTTCGCGCAGCTTGGTGGCGCGCGAGTGGGTCATCGCGCCGCCGAAGCCGAGCTTGAAGCCGAGCTTGATGAATTCGTCCGCCTGCTGGCGGCTGCCGTTGAAGGCGTGGGCGATCCCCCCTCTAACTTTGATCTGGCGCAGATGCTTGAGGATGGTGTCCTGCGCACGGCGGATGTGCAGCAGCACGGGCAGATCGAAATCGCGCGCCAGCTTGAGTTGTTCGACGAAGAAGTGTTCCTGCCGGATCTGGTCGTAATGCGGGATGAAGAAATCCAGACCGATCTCGCCGATGGCAACGGGCTTGTGCTGCTTCAGGTAGTCGCGCAGCTCATCCAGGTGCCTTGGCACGGCGCTGTCGGTGTACATCGGATGGATGCCGTAGGCTGGGAAGCAGCCGGGATACTGTTTGCACAGTTCCCGGACTGCCTTGAAATTGCTGCTCGCAACCGAGGGAACGACGAGACGGGTTACGCCCGCAGCGGCGGCATTGCGCACGACGTCGGCTTGCGTGTTGCCGAATTCGGCGGCGTCGAGGTGGCAGTGGGTGTCAATAAACATTATGGTTCATCGGTAGGATGGGTTGAGCGTAGCGATACCCATCAATTGAATGAGAAAAACGATGGGTATCGCTACGCTCCACCCATCCTACGTGAATATGTAGTCAGTCCATCGTCAGCACGATCTTGCCCACCATGCCACCACCCTCGATCAGCCGGTGTGCCTCGCCCACCTGTTCCAGCGGCAGCCGGTGCGATACAAGTACCTTCAGCTTGCCCGCATCCACCATTGCCGCGCCCTGTTCCAGTATCTTGCGCTGGTGGATGCGGTCGTCGGTAAGGCCCATTGCCTGCGGGGTGAGCATGAGCTCGTAGCCCAGCGACAGATTGCGCATCCGCGCCAGTTGCGTGTCGGCCAGTGACATCGGTGTGGACAGCAGGCTGATCACTTTGCCGTACACGCGTGCCGCATTCAGCGACTTCAGGAAGGTTTCGCCGCCCACCGTGTCGAACACGACATCCACCCCGCGCCCGCCGGTCCAGTCCAGCGTCTCCTGCACAAAGTCCTGCGTCTTGTAGTTGATGATCTTCTCCGCACCCAGACTGCGCGCGATCTCGGCTTTGTGCTCGTCGCCCACGGTCACCGCGATGCGTGCGCCGAGATTGCGGGCGATTTGCACGGCCGCATGGCCTACGCCACCTGCGGCGGCATGGATCAGGATGGTCTGACTCGCCTGCAGGCGGGCGCGTTCCACCAGCGATTCCCAAGCGGTGATGAACACCAGCGGGAGCGCGGCACTATCTTGCAGGCTGAGCGTGAAAGGCTTGGCGGCGCAGAAGTCTTCATGCACCGTGGTGAATTCCGCGTAATTGCCCGGTTCGTCGCCAATGCCGCCGTTGCAGAAAACGATCGGATCGCCGATCTTGAAGCGCATCACCGCACTGCCGACCGCCTCCACCACGCCCGCGCCGTCGCAACCAAGGATGGCGGGAAGCTTGTCGGGGAAGTAGACGGGCTTGGCGCGCAGTTTGGTGTCTATCGGATTCACGCCGGCGGCGGCGAGCTTCACCAGCAGATGGTAGGGCGAGGGGAGTTCTGGCACGGGGATGTCGTGCAGTTGCAGGACATCGGCGTTCCCGGGGGCGGTTGCGAGGATGGCTTTCATTGATTTTCTCCGGAGAAATTCAACCCACCCCAGCCCTCCCTTGTCAGGGAGGGAGCCGACCTGCTCCTCCCCTGACAAGGGGAGGTTGGGAGGGGTTTGCGCTATGTTAAACTTCAGGCACCAATTTAGCGAGACAACATCATGTCTGGAAACACATTCGGCACCCTCTTCACCGTCACCTCCTTCGGCGAATCCCACGGCCCCGCCATCGGCTGCATCGTCGACGGATGCCCGCCGGGAATGGAACTGAGCGCCGCCTACATCCAGACCGACCTCGACCGCCGCAAACCCGGCACCTCGCGCCACGTCACCCAGCGCCGCGAATCAGACACCGTGGAGATACTGTCCGGCGTGTTCGAAGGCAAAACAACCGGCACCCCCATCGCGCTGCTGATCCGCAACGAAGACCAGCGCAGCAAAGACTACGGCGACATAGCCAATACCTTCCGCCCCGGCCACGCCGACTACACCTACTGGCAGAAATACGGCATCCGCGACTATCGCGGCGGCGGACGTGCCTCGGCGCGTGAAACGGCTGCGCGCGTGGCGGCGGGCGCCATCGCCAAGAAATGGCTGCACGAGACCTACGGCGTCTCCGTGCGCGGCTACCTCATGCAACTCGGCGAGATCGAAATTCCCTTCAAGACCTGGGCGGACGTGCACGAGGATGGCAACAGCTTCTTCGTCGCCGATGCAACCTACGTCGCGCAACTGGAAGACTACATGGACGCCCTGCGCAAATCCGGCGACTCCATCGGCGCCAAACTCGCCGTGGTGGCGCACAACGTGCCCGTGGGTTGGGGCGAGCCGGTGTTCGATAGATTGGACGCGGATATCGCGCATGCGCTGATGGGCATCAATGCGGTGAAGGGCGTGGAGATCGGCGCGGGATTCAACTGCGTGACGCAGAAGGGTAGCGAACACGGCGACGAACTCACCCCGCAAGGTTTCCTGTCCAACAACGCAGGCGGCATACTGGGTGGTATTTCCACCGGGCAGGACATCGTTGCGCATTACGCGATCAAACCGACTTCGAGTATTCGCATTGAGCGCAACTCCATCAACAAGGCGGGGGAGGCGGTGAAGGTTTCCACCGAGGGCAGGCATGATCCTTGTGTCGGGATTCGGGCTACGCCGATTGCGGAGGCGATGGTGGCGTTGGTGTTGATGGATCATGCGTTGCGCAATCGGGGGCAGTGTGGGGATGTGGTTTGTGAGACGCCGAAATTGCGGTAGCGATGCCTATTCCTCTCCACACATTCAAGTTTGAAGGAGATGATCTCTTCTTACTTCCTCAAGAGCCATGGAAGGGGTTGGGTGTTACACCCATAAAGTGGCTTGAGCAAAGCTTTCCTCGGTATTTATACACCTCCGATCACATTATAAAAAACGCAGATCCTTATGCCTTTGGGGACGGACCCAATATGGGCGGCATCTACTTTTTGATCGCTGAGTCAGAGATTGTGTATGCAGGCCAGTCAAATACTATTTGCAGGCGCCTACTCCAGCATCGTAAGGCGCAGCTTCCTTTCTCACACTACTGGTGTTTTGGAGGCATTCCTCAAGAGTTCCTTGAGTACGTAGAGTTGTTCTACATCCATACACTGGAACTACCACTGAACAACAAATATCCGCCACTTTGCGAACCGGTACGCTCGCTCGTAAATGCACACAAAAAAAGGCAACTTCAGTATGCCAACAAACATGGCTAAGCAAGCGTAGGGCGCAATAACCAACGGGCATTGCGCCGTATGGATTCAAAGCAAAACCGTCGGGGGTAGCCCGACAGCTAGTTACTTTTTCTTGCTTCGCCAAGAAAAAGTAACCAAAAAGAAGGCGACCCCAGCGTGCCGCCCCTGCGGGGTTCCCTCGATATTTCGCCAACAAGCGGGGCTGCGCAACTCGCCCTAGCAGGGCACACAAAACGTGCCCTGCCGCGGAGCTCAAACAGTGCTCGCCTAACCCCCCGCTTGTTTGCGAAATATCGAGGCGGCGCACAGGGGAAAGAAAGTCAAAGGCGGTTTTGTGTGCGCTTTGCGCACTATTTTCTGTTGATGTTGGCGAGGCGGGCGCAGCCCGCCTCGCTGGTTTTGGGGGGGCTTTTGATTCTCTGTCCCTTGTGCGCCGCCGAGTAGCGCAGGCTGGTCAGGGGTTGTCGGCGAGGACTGTCTGAGCGCGTAGCGCGAGTTCCGCAGCCGCCTGACCAGTCGAGCAACGCAGGGGACCCCGAAGGGCGGCGCACCAGGGTCGCCTTTTCTTTGGCTACTTTCTTTTGGCGAAGCAAAAGAAAGTAGCTTGCTGTCGGGCAACCCCCGACGGTGTTGATTTTGAAGATTCCGCGTGGGCACAAACGGCGTGCCCACCCTGCAAATTCAAAAATCCTCCGGCCATTTGCGCGAACTATGCACGATGCCGAGTATCTGGATTTCTTTGTTCTGAACGCGGTAGGCGATGATGTACGGGTAGCGGCTATGCACCTGTTCGCGCGTGCCTTCGACTTGGCCAGGTTTGCCGACGTGCGGGTGTTGGGTTAGCGACTGGGATTCCTGGCGGATGGCGGTGATGACGCGACGTGCGGCGACGGGGTTGTCGCGGGCGATGTATTCGTGAATGAGCTGCAGGTCGTGGAGGGCGCCGGTGAGGTAGCGCAGGCGCATCAGTTTTCGCCGTGGGTGAGGAAGAATTTTTCCATTTCTTCGTCGCTGACGAATTGTCCGGCATCGGCTTCGGCGACGCGTTGTTTCAGTTTGGTGATGTAAAGCTGGGTGCGCTGCAGATAGGTTTCCAGCGCTTCGTTCATCAATTCGGATTCGCTGCGGTGCACTTCGTTGGCAAGGCTGCCCAGTCGGGTTTGCAGGTCTGGCCTGATTTCCAATGTGGTTGTCATTTTCATCTCCAGCAATTGAGCTCGTGGATAGATTTATACCAGTCTGGCCGGGCGGACACAACGTGCCCGCGAAATCATTCCTTCACCCTCCGATACAACCTGAACCTCTCGTTCGTATCACCTTTACGCCCGCCTTCCCACATCTTCTCCCAACCGATCTCATCTTCAATCGGTTTGGCGATGCGGTCGCCCTGCACCAGCAGGTAGTCGCAGGTGCGCGTGGCGTTGCGTTTCGGGTTCAGGTTGCCGAAGTAGTACAGCATGGAACGCTGGCTGTCGCCGATGCGCACGCCGGCGATGCAGTTGTATTGTTCCGGCAGGTTCGACTTGAGGTCGTCGACCATGTGGCGGTAGCTCTTGCCGTTGTCCAGCCACGGTAGCCAGATGGTCATGAGCAGCAGCCACAGCAGGGTGACGCTGACGGCCCAGTTGATGAGCGAGCGGCGCACGGAGCGGCCGACGCGCCACACCAGCACGACCCACAGCAGGGTGGCGGTGAGCGCAATGACGAACGGGATGATGTCGAAATGGGGTTCGAAGCCAGGCTGGGCATTTTTGAACTGGTGGGTGATCCATGCGTTGTTGTTGCGCAGCAGGCCCAACCAGCCCCACCACAGCGCGATGGCGAGCAGGGCGAAGGTCATGATGCCGAACCAGTCGAGCGCGTTCGCCGCGCCGCGCCGCAGGGTAGAGAGCGAGGCAGTGGCGAGCAGGGCGATCGGGATCAGCATGGGCAGCGCGAATACTTCTTTGATGTCCGGCACGATGCTGAGCGTGACGAGCATGACGAGGAAGCTGACCAGCAAGAGCTGGAACTCCGCCTGCTGCCAGACTTTTTTGCGCGCTTCCCATACCGCCCAGGCAGCGAGCGGCAGGGCGGGCCATGCCAGCCACGGCAGTATTTTCACGTAATACAGCACTTCGCTGTAATTGCCGCCTTTGACGAAACCGACCCAGCGACCGATATTGAGCGTCCAGGCCCATTCGACGAAGAGTTCCGGCGAGCGTTGGAACAGCAGCCAGGGCCATACGGTGAGCCAGGGCAGCATGCAGACGAGGGCGACTGGCAGTGCGATGAGGAAGTTGCGGGTGCGCCATTCGCGGAACAGCAGCAGTGCGAGGCTGATGAACAGAAACAGTATCGGCGCGATGAAACCCTTGCTGAGAAAACCGATGCCGACGCCGATGCCGAGCAGCACGCCGCCAAGCAGGGCGCGGCGCAGACTGAGCGCGTAACCGTAAAGCATCATGGCGCAGCCGGTGAGCAGGGCGTTGTCGGTGATGAGTTCGTGTGCGCGCACCAGCATGCCCAGGCAGCCGAGCAGGGCGATGGCGGCGGGCCAGCCTCGGTTTTCGCCGAACAGTTCGCGTCCGGTGAGGCCGACGAAAAGCAGCGTCAGTGCGGTGTAAAAGCCGGTCGCAAGGCGCGCGCCGTCGTGCAACGGTAGCAGCGGGGAAAGTGCATTTGCGAATGCCGCAGCCGTCCAGTAATACAGCGGCGGCTTGTCCATGTAGGGTTCGCCCGCCAGGGTGGGAACGACCCAGTCGTGGAGTTGGATGATGTGATAGATCAGGCCGAAGCTGTAGGCTTCGTCGGGTTTCCACGGATCGTGCCCGACCAGTCCGGTTAAAAGCCACACCGCGCTCAGCAGGAACAGGAAAGTCGCCTTGACGGGCGTGATTTCGGTTTCTTTCAGTTTTGAGTAATAGCTGTACATCCGGTTTATTCGATGACCTTGAGTGTTTGTCCCGCTGCGGGTTCGCCTTGCGGATATTGCGCGTTGATGAGGCGCAGGTAACTTTCCGCATTCTTACCCAACGGCGAGTGTTGCGCCAGCTTGGCGTAGGTATCGCCCTGCTTCGCGGAGGTTAATTTGATGGCAAGCGGCTTGATTGCGTTCTTCTCGGCGTCGCTCAGGATGTGGAAGCTGCGAATGGTGGACTTCATTGCCTCGCGCTGCGCCTTCATCGACTCGGCCGTCTTGGCATTGCCCTGGATGAGGAATGCCTTGCGGTCGAAATAGACGATGCCGAGCAGGGCGTTGCCAGCGCTGGCGATCGCGGCGTGCAGTTTCTCGATCTCCAGCGCTTCCACGGTTGCGTCTTTGCCGAGCGCACGGCGCGCGTATTCGATGGCGGTGCCGGTCGGCTTGGGATCAATCTTCAACTGCATGGCGGCATCGACTTTCGGACTGAGCGCCACGAGTTGCGTGGGCGAATTCTTCACGCTCCATTCGGAGGGAAAGGTGAGCGCGATGCCGAGATCGGGGTGCATGAACCTGTTGGAGCGCACTACGCCCTCTTCGACGCTGTCGTTGAAAACGAGGCCGTCGGTCTGTTTCAGAAATTCGGCCTTGTTTTCCTTGGGGGCGGCGACGCTCAGGTGAGCCGCTTCGCCCACCACTTGCTGCAGGCGCGTGTCGTTGTCAGGGTGCGAGGCAAACGTACCGTGATAGCGGCGCGGTTCGCGTCCTTCCTGTTTGGCGATTTCGGCATCGAACAGTTCCTGGTTCTTCAAAACGCCGACCACGCGGATCATGGCCTGCGGATCGTATTCGGTGTGCGCCAGATACTGCGCGCCCAGGCGGTCGGATTCCAGTTCGTGATCGCGCCCGTAGCCGGAGAGCAATGCCCCGCCGAGCAGGTTGGAAAGATCCTGTCCGGCCTGGGTGTTGAGCTGGGGCACAAAGATGGAGGCGATGGAAATACCGATGTTGGCGGCCTGTGCGGCGCTTTGCTGGCGCACGCCGTGACGCGCCGTGACGTGACCGATCTCGTGCCCCAGCACCGCCGCCATTTCCGCTTCAGAATTCAGGTAAGCCAGAATGCCGCGCGTGATGTAAACGTAGCCGCCGGGCAGGGCAAAGGCATTGATCTCGGGCGAATCGAGTACGGTGAAGGTGTAATGGATGCCGGGGCGATGGCTATGTTCGGCGAGTTTCTGTCCCACGCGGTTGACGTAACTTTGCAGGGCGGGGTTGGCGTAGACCTTGTATTGCTTGCGTATCTCGGCGTCGGCGGAGCGGCCCAGCGCAATCTCCTGCGGCTCCGACATCATCACGAAGTCTTTTTTGCCGCTGACGGGGTTGGACGCGCATCCGCCCAGTGCCAGAGCGGTGAGAACGATCAGGAAGCTGATGCAATGACGCATGAGGTCGACTCCGAAAAGAAAAAGGCAGCGTATGCTGCCTTTTGGTCTTTGCGCTTAACGAAGTTCCTTTAAGCGGCGGTTTTGCCGGCAGTGCCGTACTTGTTGCGGAATTTCTCGATGCGGCCTGCGGTGTCCACGATCTTCTGTGTGCCGGTGTAGAACGGGTGGCACTCGGAGCAGACTTCGACGTGCAGTTCCGGTTTGCTCATGGTGGAGCGGGTTTTAAACTTGTTGCCGCAGCTGCATGTCACTGCGATCTCTTTGTATTCAGGGTGGATTGCGGCTTTCATTTTGTCTTCCTTGCTAAAGTTAGGCGCGGCTTTTGTACGCGCACGGATACCGATAAGGGGGCGCATTATCCATAAAAAGAGGGGGTTGGGCAAATTGTTCTTGCGGGGCCCCTAGCGCACCTGCCCGCGTTCGATGCTTATTCCAACCATCTTGCAGTTGCGTATGGCCTGCAGCTTGGCGATGCTGACCTTGACCCAGGGGGCATTGAAGTCCTTGAGGATGATCTGGGCAATGTGTTCGGCCAGGGTTTCCAGCAGTGAAAAATGCCCGTCACTCAGCACGCTCTGGATATGTTGTGCAACTTGGGCGTAATCCAGCGCATCCTTGATGTCGTCGCTCTGGCAGGCGCGGCTGTTGGGCAGGGCGATGTCGAGGTCGAGTTGCAGCGTCTGCGGCACGCGCTTTTCCCACTCATATATACCGATGAGCGTGACGACTTTGAGTTCGCGCAGAAAAATGATGTCCATATAAGGTGTGTGGCTGCTCGTTTGGTGGCTGTGGCGCATTCAAGTAAAATCCGCCGCTCGCATTTTAAGGTATTCCCGATGACCACTCTTATGTTTGTTGTTTGCGCCTATCTGATAGGTTCGGTTTCTTTTGCGGTGCTCATGAGCAAGGCGTTCGGTCTGGCCGATCCGCGTTCTTACGGCTCCGGCAATCCCGGCGCAACCAATGTGCTGCGTAGCGGCAAGAAGGCGGCAGCGGCGCTGACACTGCTGGGCGATGCGGCCAAGGGCTGGCTGGCGGTATTTTTGGCGATCCGTTTCGCGCCGCACAATGGTGATGGGTTGTTGATCGTGGCTTTGGTGGCCATCGCCGTCTTTCTCGGCCATGTATTCCCGATTTTTCTGAAGTTCAAGGGCGGCAAAGGCGTGGCGACCGCGCTGGGCGTGTTGCTGGCCCTGAGCGTGTGGATGGGATTGGCTGTGATGGCGGTCTGGTTGCTGGTGGCGGTGACGTTTCGCTATTCATCGCTGGCGGCTTTGGTTGCGTCCATCGCGGCGCCAATCATTGCCATGCTGATCCATTTGCGTCCGGAATTGGTGTTTGCGACGGCGATCATGTCGATGCTGCTGATCTGGCGCCACAAGAGCAACATCCAGAATCTGATGACTGGCAAGGAAAGCAAGATCGGCGGCAAGAAGAAAGTCGCGTAGGGTGGGCAAAGCGTAGCGTGCCCAACATGGTCGTTGGTCCCCGTCATTGTTGGGCACGCTGCGCTTTGCCCAA